>DATLLC010000050.1:0-19044 GCA_035538015.1 Vicinamibacterales bacterium | reverse complement strand
GATCAGGAAGTACATCGGGATGAGGAGGATGTCCCAGAAGACGTAGAAGAGGAACAGGTCCAGGGCGCAGAAGACGCCGATCATCGCCGTCTCGAGGACGAGCATGAAGATCGAAAACTCCTTCACCTTCTCCTCGACGCTGTCCCACGACGTGAGCAGCGCAATCGGCGTGAGGAAGCCGGTGAGCACGACGAGCATCAGGCTGAGGCCGTCGATGCCCAGGTAGTACTCGATGCCGAAGGCGGGAATCCAGGGCGCCCGCTCGACGAACTGAAACGATTCGGCGGCCGGCGATTGGTCGAAGGCGGCCCAGAGACCGAGCGTGACCGCGAAGGTGAGGAGCGAGACGCCGAGGGTGAGATTGCGGATCAGGGCGTCCTTCGCGCCGTCGCGGTTGCTGACGAACAACAGGAGCAGCGCCCCCACGAGCGGGAGGCCGATAGCGAGCGAGAGAATCGGGAAGCCGGTCAATGCGCGCTATCTCCAGAGGTAGTAGGCGAGGATGGCCACCGCGCCGAAAAGAATGCCCGCCGCGTAGCTCTTCACCGAGCCGGTCTGCAGCAGCCGCAGGCCCGCGGAAAACGCGCCCACCACGTAGCCGGCGCCGTTCACGGCGCCGTCCACGACGATCACATCCATCCCCTTCCAGAGGCCCTGCGTGGAGAAGGCCTTGATCGGCTGGACGATGGCGGCATCGTAGATCTCGTCGACGTAGTACTTGTTCAGGAGCAGCCTGTAGGGCCCGGAGAAGGCCTGCGCCATCTGGTCCGGGATGTGGCGATTCTTGAGCCAGAGGAACGCCGCCAGGCCGATCCCCGCGAGCGCGATCAGGGACGACACGGTCATCAGGGTGAGTTCGAGGGCCGATTCGTCGCCCGCCGGCGCGTGCTCTTGCTCAAGTGCGGCAGGTGCGACAGGTGCGGTACGTGCGTCGGGTGCCTGTGGCGCTGTCGCGCTGAGCGACGCCAGCGCGGGCTCCTGGCCCGGTTCGCAGTTCTGCAGGGCGATGCCCGCCAGCGCCCCCGACGTCACCGGCGCGCCGCAATTGCTGGCCGTGAAAGCCGGCTCGAGCCACGTGCCGAGGCCGTTGTGGCCGCCCAGGGCATGCGGGATGCCGATGTAGCCGGCCACCACGGAGCCAATCGCCAACACGATCAGCGCCGTCGCCATCGCTGGCGGCGCATCGTGGAGATGAACGTGATGGGTGCCGGGTGCCGGGTGCAGGGTGCCGGGTGCGGTGCCGGGTGCGGTGTGCGGGGTGCTGTGTGCCGTTGCGGCCGCCAGCACGGCGTGGAAGCGCTCCTCGCCGTGGAAAGTGAGGAACACCAGCCGGAACATGTAGGTGGCGGTCAGGAGCGAGGTGAGCGCGCCGATGGTCCACAACACCCGGTGCCCCTCGCGGAAGGTCTCGAACAGGATCTCGTCCTTCGAGAAGAAGCCGGACAGGAGCGGCACGCCGGCAATCGCCAGTGACGCAATCAGGAAGGTCCAGTAGGTGATCGGCAGGTGCTTCTTGAGCCCGCCCATGTTCCGGATGTCCTGCTCGCCGTGCAGCGCGTGAATCACCGCGCCCGAGCCAAGGAACAGGCAGGCCTTGAAGAACGCGTGCGTGTAGAGGTGGAAGATGCCCGCGCCGAACGCCCCTACCCCCATCGCGAGGAACATGTAGCCCAGCTGCGACACCGTGGAGTACGCCAGCACGCGCTTGATGTCGTTCTGCACCAGCCCGATCGTGCCGGCGAAGAGGGCGGTGGCCGCGCCGACGATGGCGACGATCTCGAGTGTCAACGGCGCGTGCGAGAACAGCACGGCGTTACGCCCGATCATGTACACGCCCGCGGTCACCATCGTCGCCGCGTGGATGAGCGCCGACACCGGCGTCGGGCCTTCCATCGCGTCCGGCAGCCAGACATAGAGGGGAATTTGCGCCGACTTGCCGGTCGCGCCGATGAACAGGAGCAGCGTGATCAGCGACAGCGTGCCGAACGTCGTTTCGGCCGGCATCGCTTTCACCGCCTGGGCGATGGTGACGAAGTCCAGCGACCCGATCGTGACCACCGTGAGCAGCGTGCCGAGGATGAACGCGTAGTCGCCCACGCGATTGACGACGAACGCCTTCTTGGCCGCATCGGAGGCCGACTTCCTCTCGTAGGAGAAGCCGATCAGGAGGTACGAGCAGAGTCCCACGCCCTCCCAACCGACGAACATCACCAGGACGTTCGCGCCGAGGACGAGCAGGAGCATGAAGAAGACGAACAGGTTCAGGTACGAGAAGTAGCGTGCGTACTCGGGGTCGGTCTCCTCGTGCATGTAGGCCGTGGAGTAGATGTGAATCAGGGACCCGACGCCGGTGATGACCAGCACCATCACCGCGGACAGGGCGTCGAGCCGGAAGGCGACATCCAGCGAGAAGTCGCCGGCCGTGATCCACGTGTAGAGGGACTGGTTGATCTGGCGGCTCTCGGGCGCCATGCCGAACAGGGCCCAGACCTGGATGGCGGCGACCAGGAACGACGCCACCATCACCGCACAGGCCAGGCCGCCCGACACGCTCTTCGAGAGCCGCTTCCCCAGACCCGCGTTGACGAGGAAGCCGGAGAACGGCAGCAGGGGGATGAGGGCTAGCACGGGAGCAGCCTCCGGCAGTCGGCACCCGGCAGCCGGCCACCGGCGAACGACGTCAACTGCGCCATCTGGGCCATCGGCGTTACCATTTGAGCGACGTGAAGGCCTCGGGATTGAGCGATTCCCGGTGCCGGAAGAGGGCGATGACGAGCGCGAGGCCGACGGCCGCTTCGGCCGCCGCGACGGTCATGACGAAGAACGTGATGATCTGCCCATCCACCGTCCCGAACTGGCGGCCGAAAGCGACGAACGCCAGGTTGACCGCGTTCAGCATGATCTCGACGGACAGCAGCAGCGTGATCAGGTTGCGGCGGAGGAACACGCCGGCCGAACCGATGGTGAAGAGCACGCCCGACAGCACGAGGTAGTGGCCAATCGACATCGGGTCAGACCCCCCGCTTCCGCGCCAGGACGACGGCGCCCACCATCGCGATGATGATCAGGATGGAGGTCACCTCGAACGCGAACATGTAGTCGGTAAAGAGGACGCGCCCGAGCTCGGCGACCGACGAGACCGCCGGCCGCTGCTCGCCGACGCCGTCGATCATCCCCGGCGTGCGCGACAAGGCCCACACCAGCTGCGCGATCATGACGGCGGCGAGGAAGCTGCCGACCCGCATCGCCCACGGCCGATAGTAGGGGTGGGCCCGGTCCCACTCCGTCGCATCCTCGCGCGGCACGTTGAGCAGCATCACGGTGAAGAGGAACAGCACCATGATCGCGCCGGCGTAGATGATGATCTGCACGACCGCCACGAACGGCGCCTCGAGCAGCACGTAGAGGCCTGAGAGCCCGAAGAACGAGACGATGATCGCCAACACGCTGTAGACGGGGTTCTTCTGCCCGATCACCAGCAGCGCGCCGAGCACGGCCACCGCCGCGAACACCCAGAAGAGGAGTCGATCAAAGCCCAAAGTAGAGCACCCCCGCCGCGCTCACGAGCAGGTTGACGGTGGCCGCCGGCAGCAGCAGCTTCCAGCCGAACGACATCAGCTGGTCGTAGCGGAAGCGCGGCAGCGTCCAGCGCAGCCACAGGTAGCCGAAGCAGAGCGCGCTCAGCTTGATGAGGAACCAGATCCAGCCGTAGGCCTCGGGAATGAAGGGCCCGTGCCAGCCGCCGAGATACAGGTTCGTCGCCACCGCCGCGACTGTCACCATGTTGATGTACTCGGCCAGGAAGAACAGGGCGAAGCGCATCGAGCTGTACTCGGTGTGGTAGCCGGCCACCAGCTCCTGTTCGGCCTCGGGGAAGTCGAAGGGCGCGCGGTTGGTCTCGGCGATGCCGGCGATGGTGAAGATCAGGAAGCTGATCGGGTTGATGAAGGCGTACCACTTCGGGATGAACCCGAACCAGTAGCCCTGCTGCGCGTCCACGATCTCACGCAGCGACAGCGACCCGGCCAGCATCACGATGGTGGCCAGCGCAATGCCATAGGCCAGCTCGTAGCTGATCATCTGCGCCGAGCTGCGGAGCCCGCCCAGCAGCGAGTACTTGGAGTTGCTCGACCAGCCGGCCAGCACGATGCCGTACACGCCCATCGAGGTGATGGCAAAGATGACCAGGACCGCGACGTTGATGTCCGCGACCATCAGCGGCATCGGTTCCGGCAGCAGGCCGAAGAACGTGGTGGCGGCGCCGAACGGCACCGGCGCGAAAGCGGCGATCGCCGCGATGGCCGAGATGACGGGGGCGGCGGCGAACAGGAGCGTGTCGGCGGCCTTCGGCTTCAGCTCCTCTTTGAAGATCAGTTTGACGATATCGGCGACGGGCTGGAGCATGCCCTTCGGGCCCACGAGGTAGGGGCCGTAGCGCTGCTGCATGAACGCGGAGACCTTGCGCTCGGCGTAGACCATGACCGCCGCGGAGATCTGCAGCGCCATGAACACAGTCAGCGTCACGCCGAGAAAGAAGATGGTCTGCGGGGCGGTCAGCCAGTCGAGGAGCGCGGCCATGATCAGTGCGTCTCCACTGGCTGCCGCGAGCGGTAGTCCGCCGGCGCCTGAACTTCTCCCCGGGCGTAGGCCTCGAACTCCGGCTTGAACCACTTGAGCGTCGTGAGCACCGGCGCCGCCGCCGCGTCGCCGAACGCGCACAGCGTCTTGCCGTTGATCTGGTTGGCCACGCTCAGCAGCAGCGCGATGTCCTTCGGCGAGCCGTCGCCGGTGAGCAGGCGGTGCAGCAGGCGATAGAGCCAGTCGGTGCCCTCGCGGCAGGGCGTGCACTTGCCACAGGACTCGTGCCTGTAGAAGTGCAGCAGGTTCTCGGCGAGCCAGACCATGTCGGTGGTTTCGTCCATCACCATGATGGCCGCCGACCCCAGCAGGGATCCCGCCCGCTGCACGTCATCGAAGCTGGCCGGGATGTCAATCTGATCGGGCATCAGGATCGGGACCGAGGAACCGCCGGGAATCACCGCCTTGAGCGTGTGTCCGTCTCGCATGCCGCCGGCGTAGTCGAAGATGAGCTCCTTCAGGGTCACCTTCATCGGCGCCTCGAAGACACCCGGGTTCTTCACGTGGCCGCTCACGCAGAACAGCTTAGGGCCCCCGTTCTTCTCCGGGCCGAGGGCCGCGAACCAGTCGGCGCCGCGGGTCATGACGAGCGGCACGTTGCAGAGCGTCTCGACGTTGTTCACCGCGGTCGGGCAGCCCCACGCGCCCGCCACCGCCGGGAACGGCGGTTTGAAGCGCGGTTGCGCGCGCTTGCCCTCGAGCGACTCGAGCAGCGCGGTTTCCTCACCCGCTTCGTACGCGCCGGCGCCGCGGTGCAGGTAGACCTCGCAGTCGAACCCGGTCCCGAGGATGTTCTTCCCGATGAACCCCGCTGCCCGCGCATCGTCGATGGCCTTCTGCATCACCGGGAACAGGTGGTAGAACTCGCCGCGGATGTAGATGTAGGCCGCCTTCGATCCAATCGCGTAGCAGCCGATCAGGCATCCTTCCACCAGCAGGTGGGGATTGCGCTCCATCAGCAGATGGTCCTTGAAGGTCCCCGGCTCGCTCTCGTCGGCGTTGCAGACGATGTACTTCGGGTTGGGCGACTTCTTGTCCACGAACTGCCACTTGAGGCCGGTCGGAAAGCCGGCACCGCCGCGGCCGCGCAGGCCCGACTTCTTGACGTCCTCGATGACCGCGTCGGGCGTAATTGTGAGCGCCTTCTTCAGCCCCTCGTAACCCTGTTGGTGCTGGCGATAGTGCTCCAGGGTGTTGCCGCCCGGCGTGAAGGCGTACTTGGTGAGCACAGGCTCGTAGTCCGGGTTCGATTGCGGTTTCACCGGCGTGGTGGTCTTGTGCTTCCACGCGCTCTCGGGCAGGTGCTCGATGTCGAGATGGCAGCCACCGAGCGCCTTCAGACCGTCCGCCTTCATCCGGTCGACCAGCCCGGCCGCCTGGTCGGGCTGCAGACACTCGTGCCAGTGGTCGTTGCTCACCATCATCACCGGCGCCTTGTCGCACGCGCCAAGGCACTCCATCGGCATGATCGTGAACAGGCCCGTGGGATCGGTCTCGCCGCGCTTGATGCCGAGCGTGTGCTCCAGCTCCTCGACCACGCGCTCGGCGCCGGCCAGCGCGCACGACAGCGTGGTGCACACCTGCAACACGAACTTCCCCACCAGCGTGCGGTGGAACATCACGTAGTAGGAGACGACGTCCTCGACCTCCGCCGACGTGCAGCCGATCACCTCGGCGACGTGCCGCGCGGCGTTGGCGGAGATGTAGCCCTGCTGCTCCTGTGCCAGGTAGAGCGCATGCAGCACCGCGGACTTGCGCTGCTCGGGCGTGTAATGCGACGCGAACTCCTCGAACTTCGCGCGGTTCTCCGCCGTGAACTGGAACTCCGGACCTTCCGGCAGGGTGACCCGCTGCGAGCGGTGCCACTGGTCCGTGCCGTAGGGCATGGCGGGATGAAAGCTCATCGATCCACGTCCCCCATGACGACGTCGAGCGAGCCGATGACGGCGATGACGTCCGCGATCATCCCCCCGACAATGAACTTGTGCAGCGCCTGGCAGGCCATCAGGCTCGGCGCGCGCATGTGCACCCGCCACGGCCGATTGCTGCCGTCGGACACGACGTAGCAGCCATGCTCGCCCCGCGGCCCTTCCACCGGCACGTAGGCATCGCCGGCCGGCACGGTAAAGCCCTGCGAGTAGATCAGGAAGTGCTGAATCAGCGCCTCCATCTCGGTGTAGACCTGGTCCTTGGGTGGCGGCACGATCCGCTTGTCGTTGACCGCCCACTCCCCGACCGCGGGGATTCTTTCGAGTGCCTGGCGGCAGATCTTCGTGCTCTCCCGCATCTCCGCCATCCGCACCAGGTAGCGATCGTAGACATCGCCGTTGCTGGCGCCGATGACGTCGAAGTCGTAGGTGTCGTAACCGCTGTACGGGAACGCACGCCTGACGTCGTAGTCGCCGCCGGCCGCGCGCGCGATCGGCCCGTAGAGGCCCCACTTGTAGCAGTCCTCCAACGTGATGACGCCGACCCCCCGCGTGCGATTCAGCCAGATCGGGTTCTTGGTGATGAGGGTCTCGTACTCATCCAGCTTCCCCGGAAAGCGATCGAGGAAGGCCGCCACCGCCTCCTTGTAGCCGCGCGGGATGTCCTCGCGGAGACCACCGACGCGGATGTAGCTCGGGAAGAACCGGAAGCCGGCGAGCAGCTCGTTGAGATTCATCAGAATCTCGCGCTCGCGGAAGGCGTAGAGCATGCCCGTGATGGCGCCAATCTCCATCGCGTGCGTCCCGAACCACACCAGGTGGCTGGACAGACGCTGCAGCTCCGCGAGCAGGACCCGGATGTCCTTCACCCGCTGGGGCACCTCGATGCCGAGCAGCTGCTCGACCGACAGGCAGAAGGCCAGGCTGTTGGATTGCGGGCCGAGGTAGTCCATCCGCTCGACGAGCGGGATCACCTGCTGCCACTTCTTCTGCTCGCACGTCTTCTCGATGCCGGTGTGCAGGAACCCGATGGTCGGGCTGACGGAGACAACGGTCTCGCCATCGAGCTCCAGTACCAGTCGCAGCACGCCGTGCGTGCTGGGATGCTGGGGCCCCATGTTGACCGTCATCGTTTCGGTGCGCAGTTCAGCCATGTGTCGCTACAGTGCCTCTTCCACCAACTCGCACAGGATGTGCAACAGCGTCCCGTGCACTTCCTGGACGCGTGGCGTCCGGTCGGCCGGCACCGCCACGTGCACGTCCGCCAGCGTGGCCAGCCCTCTGGCCCACCCCGTGAACGCGATCGTGCCCAGTCCCAGGCGGCGCGCCGTCTCGAGACCGGCCAGCACATTGGCCGACGTCCCGCTGGTCGACAGGCCCAGCGCCACGTCCCCCGGCCGGCCCAGCGCCTCGATCTGCCGCGCGAAGACCTGCGTGAAACCCAAGTCGTTGGCGAGTGCCGTCACCACGCTCGGGTCCGACGCGAGCGCCAGGGCCGGAAGCGCCCGCCGCTCTCTTCCCGCCTCGTAGCGCCCCACCAGCTCGGCGACGAAGTGCTGCGCGTCCGCCGCGCTCCCGCCGTTGCCGAACACGAGCACCTTCCCGCCCGCCGCCAGCGACCGCTCCAGCATCCCGGCCGCGGCGACAATCTCGTCGAGACACGCACCGGCGGTGGCCTCGTGCGCCGCCGCCGTGCCGTGGAGCACCTCGACGACGTGCGCCCGGCGAGCCTGATCGTCGGCCATGCGCGCCCGCGGCTAGCTCGGTCGCGGCCGTACTTGCCGGTCGCGCTCGAGATTGGCCTTGAACTCCTCTTCCGTGACTTGCAACGGCATGTAGGTGCCGGCGTCCTTCCTTAGCTGCACCGGATAGTCCTTACGGAGCGGGTGGCCTTCCCAGTCGTCGGGCATCATCAGCCGCCGCAGGTCTTCGTGACCCTCGAAGAAGATGCCAAACAGGTCGAACACCTCGCGCTCCATCCAGCCGGCGCCGGGCCATACCGAGGCGATGGAGCGGATCGACTGATTCGAATCGAGGCGCACCTTCAGCCGGATCCGCGCGCGGCGGTGCGGCGACACGAAGTGATAGACCACGTCGAACCGCGGCTCACGCTGCGGGTAGTGATCGACCGCGGTCACGTCCGAGAAGGCGTGGAACTCGAGACCGGGCGCGTTCCGGAGCGCCTGGCACGTGGCCAGGAGGTGCTCGGCCGGCACCAGGAGCGTGGGCGTCAACGCCGAATCGCTCGACTGCAGTTCCTCGTAGTGCGCACCGGGCACCGCGGCCGCCAAGGCCGCCATCACAGCGGCCGCACTCATGCGATGCGCGCCTTCGGCGACTGATCCATCTTCGACGCGGCGATCTTCTTCTGCAGCTGCACGATGCCGTAGATGACCGACTCCGGCCGGGGCGGGCATCCCGGGATGAACACGTCCACGGGCACCACCTGATCGGAGCCCTGGACGATGGCGTAGTTGTCGAACACGCCGCCGCAGGAGGCGCAGGCGCCCATCGAGATCACCCACTTGGGCTCCGGCATCTGGTCGTAGATGCGGCGCAGCGATGGCGCCATCTTCCGCGACAGCCGGCCGGCGATGATCATCAGGTCGGACTGACGCGGCGACCCGCGGAAGACTTCGGCGCCGAAGCGCGAGATGTCGTAGCGGCTCGACGCCATCGACATCATCTCGATCGCGCAGCATGCCAGACCGAACGTCACCGGCCAGATCGCCGAGCGGCGGGCCCACTGCACCACCGATTCGACGGTGGTAGTGATGATCGGGATCTCCGGGAGATCAGTTTCGAGTCCCATAGCGATACCTCTTCACGACGGCCGGACCAGGTCGCGGCGGACGCTTGTAGTCGGGATCCGACTCGGGCCCCCAGTCCAGGACCCCCTTTCGCCAGATGTACACGTAGCCGACCAGCAGGATCAGGAAAAAAATGGTGATCTGGATGAGCCCGGGCCAGCCCAACTCGCGGAACGCCATCGCCCAGGGATAGAGGAACGCGACCTCGATGTCGAACAGCAGGAAGATCATGGCAATCAGGTAGAACTTCACGGACTGCCGTTCCCGCGCGTCGCCGACCGGCGGCATGCCGCATTCATACGCGGCGAGCTTCTCGGGGGTGGGGTTCTTCGGACCGAGGAAGTTGGAGATCACCAGGCCGCCGAGGCCCACGACGGCCCCGAGCAGCACCATCAGCGCGACGCCACCCCAACCTTCCATGTGTGCAGCAACCCCTGTCACAAGCGCCGCTTGCGGGTGCTTGTGAAGAAAAGGACAAACGCGTAGATGGTATCACGTGGCGCACCGCGCTCGTGGGCCCAGCCCGGCTGCGGCACAATGGAGATCGTGCGGATTGCCTGGTTCAGCCCCGTGCCGCCTGATCGATCCGGCATCGCCGCTTACACGGCCGAGCTGACCCCGCTGTTGACGCCGCAGGTTGGGACGATCGACCTCTATCACGCGGACCGCCATGACTTCGTCTGGCGCCACCGGCGCGAGCCCTACGATCTAATCGTCTACCAGCTGGGGAACTCCGCCTCGCACGATTTCATGTGGGCGTATCTGTTTCGCTACCCCGGCCTGCTCGTGCTGCATGACGCGCAGGTGCACCAGGCCCGGGCACTGTGGCTGCTCCAGCGCGTCGAGCCTCGCCTGGACGACTATCTCGCAGAACTCGCGGCCAATCACCCTGACGCTCCGCCCCATCTCGGCTACCTGTTTGCCGCCGGTCTCGGCGGACAGCTCTTTCGCCACTGGCCGCTCGTCGCCCTCACCATCCGCGCGTCGAAGCTGACGATCGTCCACAACGCGCACCTGGCCCGCCACCTCGCCCGCGATCAGCCCGACGCGACGATTCGGCATGTCGAGATGGGGGTCGCCGACCCGCAGCCGTCCCTCCACGACGGTCAGCAAGTGCGCCGCCTTCTCGGGATCACGGCAGACACCTGCCTGATCGGGGCGTTCGGCGGCATCACGCCGGAGAAACGGATTCCGGAGCTGCTCGAGGCCGTCGCCGCCTCGCCGCGGCAGAATGTGCACGTCCTGCTCGTCGGGCCCCGCGCGACGCACTACGACGTCGACGCGGACGTGACACGCCTCGCACTCGGCACACGCGTGCACATCGCGGGCTACGTCGACGAGGCGGAATTGCCGGGACACCTCGCGGCGTCGGACGTGTGCTGGTGCCTGCGCTGGCCATCGCACGGCGAAACCTCGGCGTCGTGGCTGCGATGCCTGGGAGCGGGCCGGCCGACCTTGATCACAGCCCTCGCGCAACTGGAAGATGTGCCGGCGCTGAGGGTGGACGCCGGCGGTGTGGCCTCCATATCCACCACCGTGGACGCCGTGGGCATCGCCATCGACCCGGTCGATGAACGGCGCGATATCTCCCACGCCCTCGCCGCCTGCGCCGACGACCCGACCCTTCGAGACACGCTCGGCAAGAACGCCCGCGCCCGCTGGGAGCGCCTGCACACCCTGTCCCGGATGGCCGCATCGTACGTGAGCGTGATCGCTGACGCCGCGGCCCGGCCCGCACCCGCGACACCACAACCCGCGCATCTGCTCGACGATGGCACTGGCACCGCCCGGCGCCTTCTGGGGGAGATGGGCATGCCGGAGCTGCCCTGGTAACGCTGGCCCGCCGCCTCGCCGTCGCCCTGGTCGCGACCCTTACGGTGGCGACGTTCCTCGTGCACGCGGCGGTGCTGCGACCGCATCTCTACCCCGCCGGCGCCGGACTCACCTTGTCCGGCGACGCGATCATGAACGAGCTGGCGGAGCCGCCACCCGTTGGTTTCGCCCACGTGCCGGACGTCGGGGCGGCATTGGGCCAGCCGATTACCATCACCAACGTTTGGCCCGAGGGTTCCGCGGCTCGCGCCGGCCTGACAGTCGGGATGATCGTCACCGGAGTCGAGGATGCTTCGGGCCGTCGCGTGGAATGGGGCGGCGCGTTGCCCGAGAACGCCGACGCCGTCATCCGCCTCTGGGCCGAGATCTACCGGCTCTCGCCGAGTGGCCCGGTCACGCTCACCGTGATCGAGCGCCCGGGCGACGCGCCACATGGTGTGACGCTCGATCGGCCTCCAGTCTGGTCGCTCGGCTGGAGCACTTTCAGCCGATGGTTCTGGGAGTTTCACGGCGCGGTGCTCGACAAGCACCTGGTCTACACGCTCGCCGCACTCCTGATCGTCGCCCTGGGTGCGCGGGGTATCTCGGCCTCGCTGATGACGCTGGCGTTCCTATTGATGGGATCGACCGACGACGGTCCCTTGATGGGCGCCGAATGGAACGTCCCGGTCCTGGGCCCGGCACTGCTGGCCTACACCTGGATGCAGATGGCGCTCGCGATTCCCGTCATTGGTCTCGCCGTCTTGTTTTTCCCGGCCCGATCGCCGCTCCTGGACCGCCATCCATGGGTCACGCCGGCGTTATGGCTCATTACGGTGCCGCTCGCGATCATCGGGGGGTTGACGACCGCCCACCTTCTCGGTGCGGAGAGCGTGGCGCCGGCCGTCGCGTGGCTGGCGTTGAGGCCGTGGGTCTTCAACATCTGCTGGGGTATCGGCCTCGCCAGCAACGTCGCCCTCGTGTTCGAAGCCGTTCTGCGCTATCGCCGGAGCTCGGACAAGGTGGCGCGCTACCACATCCAGACCGTGCTGGCGACCGGTGTGCCAGGGATGTTCGCGTACGTGCTCATGACGGCGGTCCCTCTGACCGCGGCCAATCTCGGCATGCGATTCCGGTGGCCGTGGCCGATTCACGTCGGGCTGGAAACCATCGTCCTGCTCTCCGCGTTCGGTCTCGCGTACGCGGTCGCCGTGCGGCGTGCGATGTCTCCGCGTACCGCGCTGCGCCAGGGAATTCAGTACGCGCTGGCCCGCAAGACGCTGGGGCTGTTGACGATGCTGCCGGCGGCGCTGCTGATCGTGGAGCTCATCCGGCAGAGCGATCAGCCGCTCTCGCAGGTCATCCTCGGCCAGCCGCTGTTCTACGTCGGCTCGCTCGTGCTCATCGTGGCCGGGCTTCGTTATCGCGACGCCGCCCAGAAGTGGCTCGATCGCCGCTTCTTCCGTTCGGAGTACGATGCACGGGAGATCCTGCTCTCGCTCGCCAGCCGTGTGCCCAGGGAGACCGATCCGCGCGCGTTGCTGTCGCTCGTGCTCACCGACGTCGAAATGGCGTTGCACCCGGCATCGATTGCCGTGCTGGCCGAGAACGGTGGCGCCTACGAAGTGGTCGAGGCCCGTCAGCAGATTCCGGCGCCGGTCCCGGCTGCCAGCGGCATGGTGCAGCTGCTGCAGTGGTCGGACGCGCCGCTCGAAGTCTTCCTGAACGACCCGCGCTCTACGGTCGGACGGCTGCCCGCATCGGATCGTGAGTGGCTGCGCGCGTCGGGCGCGGCGCTGCTGGTCCCGGTCCTGGCTGGCACGAGCGTCGAGCGCCCGCTGGTGGGGTTCATCGTCCTCGGACCGAAACGTTCGGAGGAATCGTACACAGGCGAGGATCGGCGGCTGCTCGCCGGTATCGCGGCGCAGATGGGGCTGGCGCTGGATCTCTCGCGACTGCGGCGTCAGGCGGCCGCCACGCCGCGCGGCTTCGCCTCGCCGATGCCCGAGCCGGCCACCGGCACACCGGGGTCGGTCGGCGTCGGCGTGACCATCGACGGGAAGTACCGCATCGACGCGCTGGTGGGCCGGGGCGGCATGGGGGCCGTGTACCGCGCGCGTGACACGCGGCTGGATCGGGACGTGGCGGTGAAGGTGGTGCGAGGGGACCTGGTGTCGTCGGCCGAGGCGCGCGAGCGCTTCAAGCGCGAAGCGCAAATGGCCGCGCGACTGCAGCACCCCGCCATCGTGACGGTCTTCGACTACGGCACGCTGCCCGACGGCTCGGCGTATCTGGTGATGGAATATGTGCGCGGCGAGGACCTGCGCGCCCGCATGACCCGAGGCACGCTCGAGCGGGCGGACGCCCTCCGGCTGCTCTCGGACATCGCCGACGGTGTTGACGCCGCCCATCGCGAGCAGATCCTGCACCGCGATCTGAAGCCCGAGAACGTCCTCCTCCCCGAGAGCGGCGGGCCGGCCAAGGTGCTGGACTTCGGGGTTGCGAAGATGATGGCGTCTGCGGATGGCCGCGGGACGGTGACGTCGGGTGCCACCATCGTGGGGACGCCCGCCTACATGGCGCCCGAACAGCTGCGCGGAGGCGCGGTGGATCCGCGCGCCGACGTCTACAGTCTGGCCGTGATGGCGTACGAAATGCTGACCGGACGCCTGCCCTTCGGCGCGGGATCGTTCGTGGACGTTGCCGTGCGACAGGAGTCCGACGACCCGTCACTGGACGCCACGCCCCTGCCCGAACGCCTGGCAGGCGTGCTTCGGCGAGCGCTCTCGATCGACCCGGCGAAACGACCGCCCACGGCCGTCGCGTTCGCGACGGAGCTCCGGCAGGTCGTGCCCGACTGACCCGTCAGTTCATCGCCGCCAGCTGCCGGTCGATTTCCGCGACCGCGTGCTGGATCTGTTCGCGACGCACCGGATGCGTCGTCGCTTCGAGCTGGCGCTGCAGCTCGGTGCGCGCCAGGCGCAGCGACTCGAACGCACGGGCGCGTTCCGGGTCGACCTTCGGCCGGCGATCCCGCGCGGCCTTGCGGCTTTCTTCGAGTTCTTCCATGCGCTCTTGCAAGCGCGCGTCGGCGTCGATCAATCCTTCAGCAGCATCACCCATTGATACCTACGATTATACAGGAGTGCGGCGGGACGCTGCGCCGGGCGGAACCAGCCGGCATCCATGGGCTGCGCCGGGGCATCGGCTAGTTGACGAATGCCTGGATGCCGGTCTGCGCGCGGCCGAGGATCAGCGCGTGGATGTCGTGCGTGCCCTCGTAAGTGTTGACGACTTCGAGGTTGACCATGTGCCGGACCACGCCGAACTCATCCACCAGGCCGTTGCCGCCCATCATGTCGCGGGCGAGGCGGGCTACCTCGAGGCCCTTGCCGCACGAATTGCGCTTCATGAGCGAGGTGGCTTCGATGCACGAGTGCCCTTCGTCCTTCATCCGGCCCAGCCGCAGGCACCCTTGCAGACCGATGGCGATCTCCGTCTGCATGTCCGCCAGCTTCTTCTGAATCAGCTGGTTCGCGGCCAGCGGCCGCCCGAACTGCTTCCGCTCGAGGACGTAGGCGCGGGCCCGGTGCCAGCAGTCCTCGGCCGCGCCGAGCGCGCCCCACGCGATCCCGTACCTGGCGCTGTTCAGACACGTGAACGGGCCCTTCAGCCCCCGCACCTCCGGGAACGCGTTCTCGTCGGGACAGAACACCTCGTCCATGACGATTTCGCCCGTCAAACTCGTCCGCAGGCCAATCTTGCCGTGGATCGGCGGCGCCGACAGCCCCTTCCAGCCCTTCTCCAGGATGAACCCGCGAATCTCGTCCGCATCATCCTTGGCCCAGACGATGAAGACGTCGGCGATCGGGCTGCTGGTGATCCAGGTCTTGCTGCCGGTGAGCGCGTAGCCACCGGGCACCTTGCGGGCGCGCGTGGTCATGCCGCCAGGATCCGAACCGGCGCCCGGCTCGGTGAGGCCGAAGCAGCCAATCCACTCGCCCTTCGCGAGCCTGGGCAGGTACTTCTGCTTCTGGGTTTCGGTGCCGAAGGCATTGATGGGCACCATGACCAGCGACCCCTGAACGCTCATCATCGAGCGGAAGCCGGAATCGACACGCTCCAGTTCGCGCGCCACCAGGCCGTAGCTCACATACCCCATGGCGGCGCCGCCGTACTGCTCCGGGATGACCACGCCAAGCAGATCCAGCTCGCCCATCTCGCGGAAGATCGCGGGATCGGTCTTCTCGTGCCGGAAGGCTTCGAGGACACGCGGAGCGAGGCGTTCCTGGCAGTAGGCGCGCGCTGTCTCGCGCACCATGCGCTCCTCCTCGCTCAGCTGGGCGTCGAGCAGCAGCGGATCGCTCCAGTCGAATCGGGTGGCGCGAGCGGTTGGGGCGGCAGTCTCGGTTTTCATATTGACCGCCTATTGTCCCATGATGAGGTCAGGTCATGACATCGGGCCTTCCCGCATTCCACCCGGCGGTGGTGACGTGGTTTCAATCGGCGTTCGAACGGCCGACCCGCCCCCAACGGGACGGGTGGCCGGCCGTCGGCCGAGGGGAATCGACGCTCATCCTCGCGCCCACGGGGACCGGGAAGACGTTGACGGCCTTCCTGTGGTGCCTGGATCGTCTGATGTTCCAGCCCGTGCCGGATCGATTGCGTCGCTGTCGCGTCGTCTACGTATCGCCGCTGAAAGCGCTCGCCGTCGACGTGGAGCGGAACCTTCGCGCGCCGTTGGCCGGGATCGCGAACGTGGCGCTAGCGAGGGGGGATCGTTTCCATACGCCGGCCGTCGCCATCCGCACCGGCGACACCCCGACCGCCGATCGCGCCAGGTTCCAGCGCGATCCGGCAGACATCCTGATCACGACGCCCGAATCGCTGTTCCTGCTGCTCACCTCGAACGCACGAGACCGCCTGCAATCCGTCGACACCCTGATCGTCGATGAGATCCACGCACTCGTGTCCACCAAGCGCGGCGCGCATCTGGCGCTCAGCCTGGAACGGCTCGAGCACGTCACCGGCAAGGGTGTGCAGCGGATCGGCCTGTCCGCGACGCAGCGGAACATGGACGAAGTGGGGCGGTATCTCGGAGGGGTGCGGACAGGTGCGGACGGGTGCGGGCAGGTGCGGGCGGGTGCGAGGGAGCCAGACGCCGAGCACACCATTCACGACGAGTTCGCCACGCCCCAGGGCGGCGTCGAGTATCGACCGGTCACGCTGATCGACGCGCGGGAGCCGAAGCGGCTGTCGATCACGGTGGAGGTCCCTATCGCCGACATGGCCAAGGTCGGCACGACGATCGAACAACCGAGCGGCCCTGCCGCTCAAGGGCCGCAGGCCCAGACGATCTGGAGTTCCATCCACCCGCGACTGCTGGAGCTGGTGCTCGCCCACCGATCCACGCTGCTCTTCGTCAACAGCCGGCGACTGGCGGAGCGGCTGGCTGGCGCGCTCAACGAGCTGGCGGGCGAGGCCCTGGTCCGCGCGCACCACGGGTCGCTCGCGCGCGCCCAACGCTCGGAGATCGAGGACCTGCTCAAAGCCGGCCGGCTGCGCGGCCTGGTCGCCACTTCATCGCTCGAGCTGGGCATCGACATGGGGGCGATCGATCTCGTGGTCCAGATCGAGGCGCCGCCGTCGGTCGCGAGCGGGCTGCAACGCATCGGCCGATCCGGTCACAGCCTCGGCGAGGCCAGCGCAGGCATCATTTTCCCGAAGTTCCGGGGTGACCTGCTCGCGTGCGCCGCCGTGACCGGCGCGATGACCAAGGGCCTGGTCGAGCCCTCGCGCTACCCGCGCAACCCTCTGGACGTTCTCGCGCAGCAGATCGTCGCGATGGCGTCGATGGACCGATGGTCCGTGGATGATCTGTTCACCGCCATCCGCGGCGCGGCCCCGTACGCGGACCTGAGTCGGCGCGTCTTCGAAGGTGTGCTCGACATGCTGTCCGGGCGCTACCCCTCGGACGAGTTCGCGGAGCTGCGGCCGCGGGTCACGTGGGACCGCGTGAACGGGACCGTCGTCGCCCGGCAAGGGGCGAAGCGCGTCGCCATCGCCAACGCAGGAACGATCCCCGACCGCGGCCTCTACGGTGTATTCCTGGCCGGCGCCGAACGGGACGTGGCGCGCGTGGGCGAGCTCGACGAAGAGATGGTGTTCGAGGCTCGCGCCGGCGAGACCTTTCTGCTCGGCGCCTCCAGCTGGCGCATCGAGCAGATCACGCACGACCGGGTGCTCGTCTCCCCAGCGCCGGGCGAACCCGGCAAGATGCCATTCTGGAAAGGGGAAGGTCCGGGCCGGCCGATTGAGCTCGGTCGCGCGATCGGCAAGCTGGTACGCGATCTTCGCGGCGTCGGCGCGGACGACGCCCTCGCACGGCTCCAGCGCGAGCACGGGCTGGACCGCCTGGCCGCGGAGAACCTGCTTCAGTATCTCGACGATCAGCAGCGTGCCGTCGACGCGGTGCCCGACGACCGCACCATCCTCATCGAACGGTCGGCCGACGAGCTCGGGGATTGGCGCATTTCCGTACTCTCCCCGTTCGGCAGCCGGGTGCATGCGCCCTGGGCGATGGCGGTGACCGCCCGGCTCCGCGACGAGCGCGGCCTGGATGCCGAAGTGATGTGGAGCGACGATGGCTTCGTCGTGCGGGTGCCGGAAGGCGATCGTCCACCCGACAGCACGCTGTTCGTGCCCGACCCTGACGAGGTGGAAGGGCTCGTCGTGCGCCAACTCGGATCCACCGCCATGTTCGCGGCCCGGTTCCGCGAGGCGGCAGGCCGGGCCCTGCTGCTGCCGCGCCGCCGGCCCGGTGCGCGCGCGCCGCTCTGGCAGCAGCGCAAGCGCGCGGCCGACCTGCTGGCCGTCGCCGCTCGATTCGGATCCTTCCCGATCATCCTCGAGACCTACCGGGAGTGCCTGCGCGACATCTTCGACGTGCCCGCCCTCGTGGAGCTGTTGACGAAAGTGCGCAGCCGTTCGGTGCGAGTGGCGACTGTGGACGTGCGCACCCCCTCGCCGTTTGCCGCGTCCCTCCTGTTCGGCTACGTCGCCAACTACCTGTACGACGGCGACGCACCCCTGGCCGAGCGCCGCGCGCAGGCACTGGCCGTGGACCAGGCCCAGCTGCGCGAGTTGATCGGCGAGGGCGAGCTGCGCGAGTTGCTGGACGTCGAGGCGCTCGATGCCACCGCGCTCGAGTTGCAGCTGCTGCCAGAGCGCCTTCACGCCCGAACGGCGGACGCCGTCCACGATCTGCTCCTGCGGCTTGGCGACCTGATGCCGGACGAACTGCGGGCCCGCTCTGTAGACGGCCTCGTCGAGACCGCACTCCCGGCACTCTTGAGCGAGCGCCGCGTTTTGCTGGTACGTGTCGCGGGCGAGGAGCGGGCCATTGCCGTCGAGGACGCCGCCCGCTATCGCGACGCACTGGGCACGCCGCTGCCGATGGGCCTGCCCGAATCGCTGCTCGAGCCGGTTGCCGATGCCGTCGCGGAACTCGTGCGGCGGTATGCGCGCACGCACGCGCCGTTCACCGCAAGCGAAGCCGCGCACCGCTTCGGGCTCGGCCCTGGCGTCGTGCTCGGCGCCCTGCAACGCCTTGCCCAGGGCGGACGCGTCGTCGAGGGCGAGTTCCGTCCCGGTGGTCACGGCCGCGAGTGGTGCGACGCGGAGGTCCTGCGGGCGCTGCGGCGGCGCTCGCTGGCGCGGCTTCGTCACGAGGTGGAACCGGTCGAGCACACCGTCCTCGGGCGCTTCCTCGTCAACTGGCACGGGATCGGCCGTCGGCGTCGAGGCCTCGATGCGCTGCTCGACGTGGTGGAGCAGCTGCAGGGCGCACCGCTCGT
>DATLLC010000049.1:0-18443 GCA_035538015.1 Vicinamibacterales bacterium | reverse complement strand
TTCGTAAAGGGCGTGCGGCTGCTGGAGGAGGAGAACAAGGCCGACGCGGCGCTCCCGTTGCTCCGTCAGCCCGCGTTGTCGGCCACGGCACTGGCGGACTACTCACGCTTCTACACGGGCCGTGCGCTGTTGGCCCTGGCGCGCTATGAAGAGGCCGAAGCGGTGTTCGCGGCGCTGGCGGCCAGCGGCATCGATGGCCATCTCCCGGAAGACGCGGCGTTGGGACAGGCCGAGTCCATGGAGGCGCGGCTCGACTACGCCGCCGCGGTGAGCGTGTACGAGCGCCTGATCCCGCGCAAGCTCGCCGCACCTCAAGTGGTGCTCTGGCGGCTCGGCGCCGCCGCCGAGCACGCCAACGACGAGGTCCGGGCGGTCGCCGCCTACCGGCGGGTCTACTTCGAGTTTCCGCTCGCGCCCGAGGCCGATCAGGCCGAAGACGCGCTCACGAAGCTGAACGCGTGGAATGAAGACGAGGCCGATTGGGCGGCCGAGCTCAAGCGGGCGGACGTCCTCTTCCTTGCGCACCGCTGGACGTCGGCGCAGAAGTCCTACGAACGGGCGCGCGCAGGCGCGGCGAAGGCCGCGGAAAGAGATCGGGTGCTGCTGCGGCTGGCTGCCTGCGACGTGTACTTGAAGCGCTATCGCCAGGCATCCGACCCGCTGAAGGGGCAGATGGCCGGTCCCTACCCCGACGAAGCGGCGTTCTTCTACATCTCGACGTTGAGGGGACTGGGTGAACGCGAGGAATACGAACGCCAGGCCCGGATCTTCACGGATCGCCAGCGGGAGAGTCCGTTTGCCGAACAACTACTCGACAATCTGGCCTCGCATTTCATCATTGCCGACGACGACGCCAGCGCGGAAGAGGTGTTCCACCTGATCCTCGAACGCTATCCGGCGGGCCGGTTCGCCGAGCGCGCCTACTGGCGCGCCGGCTGGTGGGCGTATCGCGACGGGCGGTTTCAGGAGGCGGCCACGCTCTTCGATCGAGGTGCCGCCCAGTTCCCGCGCTCGGACTATCGACCGTCGTGGCTGTATTGGAGCGGACGCGCGTGGCAGCAGTCCGGCCAGCGGGCGCTTGGCGACGATCGGCTGATGCTGACCGCCACCGACTACTTCAACTCCTACTACGGCCGCCTGGCGCAGCGACATCTGGGCGCGACCCGCGTTTCTGCGATCGGCGCGCAGTTCACCCGGGCGCCGGCAGCCGGCGCGGCCTCGTTTCCGACCGTCGACCGGGTGGCCGATTTGATCGCGGTCGGCCTCAATCGAGAGGCCCTCAACGAGCTCCAGTACGCCCAGCGTCTCTGGGGCGACTCCCCACCGCTCACCGCGACCATCGCCCTCGTGCAGAATCGGCTCGGGAACCTGCGCCTGGGCATCAACGCGATGAAGCGCGCGTATCCACAGTGGATGGCCGCTGGCGGCGAGTCGCTGCCACTCGAGATCCAACGGGTGGTCTTTCCCATCGACTACTGGCCCTTGCTGCAGAAACAGGCCGCCGCTCGAGGGCTCGATCCGTTCCTCATGGCGGCGCTGGTGGCGCAGGAGTCAACCTTCGATCCGGTGATCCGCTCCTCGGCCAATGCGGTTGGACTGATGCAGGTGCTGCCCTCGACCGGCCGGCAATTCGCGCGCCGCCTGAAGCTGTCCGGCTACTCGGCGGCCCGCCTCACGGATCCGGAGACGAACATCCGGCTGGGCACGGCCATCTTCGCGGAGAGCCTCAAGAAGTTCGGAGGCGTGCATTTCGCCCTCGCCGCCTACAACGCCGGCGACCATCGCGTCGCCGCCTGGCAGCGGGAGCGTCCAGCGATGCCGCAGGACGTGTTCATCGACGACATCCCGTTCCCCGAGACACAGAACTACGTGAAGCGGATCCTGGGGACGGCCGAGGACTACCGCCGCCTGTATGGGGGCCGCAGGTAGGCCGCGGTTCAGCGGCGGAGCCGGTAGAGACGGTGTCCCTCGTCCTCGCGCACCAGCACCAATGTCGCATTCTCGGCGGCGGCGCTCACCTGTGATGCGTCGAGCTGACGCGTATCCACGACGACGTGGGTGACACCGACGTTGATCATGTCGGCCAGCACGTCTGGCTCGGGGAATCGGCGCCATCCTTCAGCGCGCCGTCGGAACGTCTCGGTCTCGAATCCGCTGTAGCCATTCACCATCGGGCGGAAGTGGCGGGTGCTGTGCACCATGTAGCGGGCGTTCTCGCTGACCGAGGCGCCGGCGAACAGTGGAAGCTCGACGATCACCGCGTCGTCCTGCCGGCGGAGCTCGTCGTACAGGGCCGGGACGTGTGGCACGCCGACGAAGGCGAGGGGCGCGCGCAGCGCCTCCAGTGTCACCATCCCGAGCAGGAGTACAGCGGCCGCCGGCCAATAACTCCAGTCGCGCCAGCGACGCTCCCATTCGCGCACGGCGAATGCCGCGAGGATGGCCACGGCCGTCAGGAACAGCAGCCCCCATCGCGCGGCGGCGCGCAAGCCCTCGAAGAGCGGGACATGGCGGTGGAGCCACGCGTAGCCGGGCAGCCCGGGACCGAAAGACAGCGCGAGGCCGACGGCTCCGATCGCCACCGCCATCCGGACGCGCCGGTCCCGTCGTGCGTCGGACGACATGAGCGTGGCCGATGTGAGGATCAGCCCGACCACGCCTGGAAACAGAGGCGTGCGGCCTTCGAACCAGCGGTGGCTCCACCACGCGTGATGCAGGCGCCCGCCCGTGGCGAGGTAGTCGGACCACGACGCCGAGTACAACGCGACCTCGTCGATCGACCGGCTGAGGCCCTGCTCGCGATTGACGACGTAGTAGGGCCACAGGAACGGTGCGAGTACGATCGCCGCGACGACGGCCGACGTGACCAGCGCCAGCAGCTGCCGCCGCTCACCCCGCGCGAGCCATTCATCGCCGCGCACGACGGCGGACACGAGGAGCGCCACCGCGAGAAACACGAGCGTGTAGTTCGAGCACAGGGCCTGCAGGACGAACGCCAAGGTGAGCACGACGCCCGCGGCGAGCGGACCGACGACGGGCACCGGCTGTGGGCGGCCGCTAACCCCTCGCTCACCGCCGACTGCCGGTTGCTGACTGCCGGCTGCCGGTTGCCGTCTGCCGACTGCCAGTTCCCGACTGCCGGTTCCCGACTGCCGACTTCCGTCTCCCGACTGCCGGCTGCCGGTTCCCGTCTCCCGATTCCCGCGTGCCCCGCTCAGCACCTGGTCGAGCCCGAACAGCGCCAGCGGCACGAACTCCATGTGCAGCGCCTGGAGGTGCACCAGCCGTGTCAGCAGATGGGCGTTGAAGGCGTAGAGCATACCCGCCGTTACGCCCGCCAGCGTGCTGCCCGTCCACTGCCGCACGACGAGCGCCATCGTCCAGCCCGAGAGCGTGAAACCGACCAGGATGAGGAGGTTGTAGACGGTGACCGGCGGGACGCCGGCCCAGATGAGCGGTGCGCCCATCAACGAGGGCACCAGCATGTGCTCCGAGTAGGCCAGCGCGTAGCGGTCGGGGAAGAAGATCGGCGCGTGAAACAGGGACAGGGGATCGCGCGGAACGATATGGGCGATCCACGAGATCACGAAGACGTTGAGGCCTGTGTCGTCGTTGTCGAGCCGCGACAGGCCGCCGGGATTGCTGGCGAGGGGCCAGGTGTGCAGGACGGCGAGCGCGGCGAACAGCGCGAGCAGCCCCGAAGCGCGGCGAATCACCGGTCACCCGGCGTCAGTGCGTAGAGCACCTGATCGCCCTCGTCGGCAACCAGAGTCAGATCCGCCGCATGCGTGCAGCGCTCGAGCAGGTCCAGCGGCACCCGCCGCTTGTGTGCGAGCACGTGGGTGACACCGATGGCTCTGAGCGATCGGACGCTGTCGGACGAGGGAAACGAGTCCATGACCTTTGCGTATGTCGTGTAACTGGCCGGGGTGAACCCGCTGTACCCGTTCAGCAGCGGCTTCAAGTGCCACGCGGAGTAGAGCACGCTGGGACCGTTGTCCTTGATGAGTTCACGAGGCGGGAACGGCAGCTCGGCGAGGACGATCCCGTCCATGGCGGCGACACGATCGTAGATGCGCGGGATGCCCTCGTAGATTGTGAAAGTCATCGGCGCCCGAAGTGCCTCGACGGTGACGAGCAGTGCCACCGCCACAGCCACCAGCGTTCCCCACCGCGGCCGGAGACGGCGCTTCCACGCCGCCAGCGTGAAGGCTGCGAGGATCGGAAAGGCAAAGAGCGTCAGCCATGCAAACCGCGACACGACACGGATTCCTTTCAGGATTGGCACCAGCTCGTAGAGGACGCGATAGCCGGGCAGGTTGGCGCCGAGCGCCAGCGTTCCCCCGGCGATGCCCGCCGCCAGGGCCATTCGCGCGCGCGGATCGCGCCAGGCCTCACCGCGAACGAGGCAGGCGAGCGCCAGCAGCGCCACCGTGAAGCCGGGGAAACTGGCCGACGTGCTCGAATTGAACCACTGGCGGCTCCACCACTCGTAGTGCAGGGTGCTTCCCGTCGCCAGCCAGTCGCGCCACGTCGCCGAGTAGCTCGCGACTTCGTCGAACGTCCGGACCAGCCCCTGCCGTGTGTGGACCAGCCAGTAGGGATAGAGAAACGGGGCGAGCGCGAGGCTCGTGAGACCTCCCGCCGCCAGAAGTGCGCGAAGCCGTTTGGGTCTCCAGGCGTCTGGGCGCACGAGGATGGCCGCGATCATGGCGATCCCCGACATCACCAGCAGGTAGTTGGACGTCAACGACTGCAGCACCAGCGCGAGCGCCAGGAGCAGCGCCCAACGCGGCCGCGGCGTCTCGATGGTCTTCTGCAAGGCGAAAAGGGCGAGGGGCAGGTATTGCACGTGCATCGCCTGCAGGTGGCCGAATCGCACCAGGGTGTGTGCGTTGAAGGCGTAGGCCAGCCCCGCCACGACACCGGCCGCGCGATCGCCGGTCCACTGCGAGACCAGCCATGCCATCGCGAAGCCACTCAAGGCGAACCCGGCGATGGCGAGCAGGTTATAGACCAGCACCGGGTCCACACCGGCCCAGGTGAGCGGCGCCCCGAGCAGCGCCTGCGGCAGCATGATCTCGGAGAACGCGAGGGTGCGGGGTTCGGGATAGAAGATGTTGGCGTTGAAGAGATCCGCGGGTGAACGGACGACCGCGGTGCCCACCCAGGCGATGGCCCAGGCATTGAGCGCGGTGTCGGCGTTGTCCGTGCGCGTCCACCATCCCGGCGCGGCAGCCAGGGGCCAGGTGTGGATGACGGCCGCCAGCACGAAGAGCGCTAGTTCGGGAATCCGACGATCTCGAAGAGCCACACGTCGCCTTCCTGAACCAGCGGGCGCAGGTATGCGCGATAAGTGTCGATGCGCTCGAGCAGTCGCTGCCGGGAGCGCCTGTCGTACATGTCGAGGTGGAAGACCACGTAACGCGCGCCGGTCCTGGCGAGCATCTGGAACGACTCCCGGGTCGGGAACGAGCTGAGCGCCCGCACCTGATTGCGGAACTCCTGCGGGATGTGATCGCTGTAGCCGTTGACCAGCGGCATCCAGTGGGTGGTGGAGTTCAACATGTAGATCGCGTGGCGCGGGAAATCGTTGCGCTCGTAGAAGTAAGGGAATTCGGCCACGGCGCCGGGCGGCTGGATCGCCAGCGTGCGATAAGCCGCGGGGAAGGGCTCCACCTGCCGGAACCCGGTCAGCGGAGCCTGCAGCAATTCGGCGGTTGCCAGTACCAAGATCGCCGCGGTCCATGTGGCGGGTCGCGCTCGTCCATCGACCAGCTTCCTCAGCGCGATTGCGGCAAACACAGACAGGCACAGTACGAACACGATGCCGATGCGGGCCGGCGCGCGAAGAAACGAAAACACCGGGATCGTGTGAAAGAAGGCCGTATAGAGCCCCGCATCGGGGCCGAACGAGAGCCAGAGGGAGAGCACGGCCGTGAGACCGTAGAACAGTGCCAGCTCGCGCCAGGCGGCGTCTCGCAGCGCCATGACGAACCCCGCCGCGCCGAGGCCGATCGCGACCACGCCAGGAAACAGGACCTCGTTGAACGGCTCGATCCACGGGAGCCACCAACGGTGAGCCCACGCCGCCGAGGCCAGCCAGGCGCCCAGGTCGGCGGAGTACATGCGGGCATCCTCCAGCGTGCGGGCGAAGCCCGCGTCCTGCTGAACGTTGAGGTAGGGCAGGAAGAAGGGCACGGTCAGCGCCACCGACACGAACGCGGCAAGCGCGAAGCCGATCCAATAGTCGCGGTCGCGCCAGCGGCGCCGCGTCACGGCGATGACGATCGTGCCGAGCCCGACCATCAGCCCCGCGAAGATGCCGTAATAGGCGCAGGCGAGCGCTTGCAGCCAGAGGAGAAGGCCGAGCACGAGCGCGCGCCCGACGGTTGGTCGGTCGACGAGGTGGTGAAACGCGAGCAGGCAGAACGGAATGCCCCCGGTGAACAGCAGCTGGATGTGCGCGGTCCGTGCGAACGTGAACGGACAGAACGCATACAGCACCGCGGCAACGACAGCGCCGCCGCGGCTGCCGGTGAGGTAGCGGGTCAGATAGTACGCGCCGACAAAGGCGATGACGAACGAGGCCAGCGCCGCCGCGTTGTGGGTCGTGTAGGGATTGTGGGTTGCGGCCCACACCGGCGCGCCGATGGCGCCGGCGACCAGGTTGGCTTCGGAAAACGCGAGGGCGTCTTGTTGCGGGTAGAAGATGTTGGCCTGATAGACGCCCGCAGGATCGGTGGTCAGCGCATGTGCGACCCACGCGACCACCCAGATGCTCCAGCGGCCATCGTCGGTATTGATGCGCCCGACGCGGTCGATTTGAAAGGCGAGGGGGTAGGTGAGGACCGCGGTGAGCAGAGCGCCAGCGAGGACAACGGCCGCAGCTTCGGCGAGTCCCCGAGAACGCATGTCTGCCGTATGGTAGCATGGTCGGTCGGCCCGCCTGCCGCATGGATCGCCTGCTCGAACTGACCGCGCTCGCCGAGCGCTCGCACTTCTGGTTCCGCGGATTTCGCTGGTTCGTGCGACCCATGCTGGCGCGGGCGGTGGCCTCTCGTCCGAATGGCCGGATTCTCGATTGCGGCTGCGGCACCGGATCGAACCTGCGCATGCTCGAGCCGTTCGGCGAAGTGTTCGGCTTCGATGTCACCTGGCGCGGCCTGCAGTTCGCGCACGAGCACGGCCGCCGGCGGATCGCGCAAGCGAGCATCGCCTCCATCCCCTTCCAAGCCGCCACCTTCGACCTGGTCACGTCCTTCGACGTGTTCCAGTGCCTGCCCGATCCCGTGGAGGGAGCGGCGGTGCGCGAGATGGCGCGCGTGCTGAAGCCGGGAGGCGCGGCGGTGTTCAACTTCGCGGCGCTCGACGTGCTGCGCGGATCCCATTCGGTGCTCGCCGAAGAGGTACGCCGCTATACGCCCGGACAGGTACGGCAACTGCTCGTCGGCGCCGGGCTCACCGTCGAGCGACTGTCATTTACCTACGCCAGCCTGTTCCCGCTGTTGCTGGCGGTACGGGTCGGTCACCGCTACATCGGCCGCAACGGTGAGGCGGAGTTGGGCGAATGGGAGATCGAGGTGCCGTCGCCGCCCGTGAACACACTGCTCAGCGCCGCGGTCGGTGCCGAGGCGCTCGCGCTGCGGGCCGTCAACATGCCCTTTGGTTCATCGTTAATGTGCCTGGCACGTAAGCCGCAGTAGCATGCGGTCGGTGATCCGGCTGCCGACGGCCGATCGTCGGGTTGGCGCTGCGCATCGCGACCGGCAGCGGCTTCCCGCCGGACGGAGCCCGGGCAGCCAGGACCGGCGCAGCCTCGGCGTGTGAGTCGAGGCCGCGCCGGGAGGCTCAGAAACGGACGACGCCGATGATGTAGAACCCGGTGAACTTCAGCGCGCCGGAGTCGCGATTGGTTTCGTAGAACACGTCGATGGAGCGATAGCCTGCCGTGGCACCGACGTTATTCGTGAAGTTGAGGGTGCCGTAGAGGTCCCAGTCGGTGTACTCGCCGGTGTAGTCCTCGCTCAGCCCGCCGGGAATCCGGAAGAACGAAACCTCGCCGCCGACCGCGAAGTTCTTGGCCAGGTAGCCACGGCTGACGAACCCGATGGTCGGAATGGGGGCGACCGCGGAGGTGAATTCGGGCGCCGCGATCGGCGTTGTCAGCTCCACGCGGACGTCGGTGTATTTGAGGTCGACGAGTACCCCCGCGAACCCCCGGCTGCGATACACGAAGTCGTACTCGTATCCGAAGCGGTAGGTCTTGAAATCGGCCTCGGTGCTAACCGGGAGCCCTACCCTGTACAACTGCCCGTTGAAGACGAACTCCCGCTCGATCGTGGTCGACCCGTCGTACTTGACGGGCAGGTACTCGAAGCGGAACTTGTGCTTCGTCGCCGGACGGAGGACGACGTTCAGCTTGCCCAGCTGCTTTTGCTCGATCCCGAGGTCTTCCACCAGGTCCACGTCGGTGCCCGGGATACCCAGCGACTCGGAGTTGATGATGAGGGTCGGGTCGGCGTTCCACCACCCGTAGGACACCTCGACGTGGTACTTCTCGCCGACGGCGGGCTCGGCCGGAGCGTTGAACTGGGCCGACGCCGTGTTCTCGAATCCACCGAGCATCGTGACGATGACCATCGCCACGCAAATCCAGGCTGTTTTGCGCACCATTCCCCTCTGAAACATCGGACCGTTCCACCCAGCCCCGGAGCTGTTACCGAAACACATATCGGCCGAGGACACGCGGCCGTGCACCGGCACGAAGGGAGGGTGCCGGAGGTCCGAGTGGGCGTCGGACAGGTGTCTAGAATAGCAGAGTAGGGACCATTGACGATTGATGATTGACGATTGAGCGATTTATCCGGCGATTGACGATTGCAGCATTGGCTAATTCACTTCGAATGCCACGATTACACAATCGCTGAATCGTCAATGAATCGCCAGATCGTCAATCATCAATCGCCAATGGGCAGGCTTCAACCCTCCGCGCCCACCGCCTCCCGCCCGTTGCTGAGGACGCTCACCCACTTGGCAATGGCCTGGCCGAGGATGATCACGGCACAGATCATCATGGCTATGGTACTGATGGTGAGGACGTAGCCCTGGGTATGAGTGGCAGCGTCGGGGCCCACGGCAAGCGGCCAGTAGTTGTCCCGGACGTTCAGAAACCCACCGTAGAGCGTGTTCGTGGCCAGGAAGGTGAGTGGCAGCAGCGTGACCCATGTGTAGCGGGTCTTGCCCATGTTGATCAGGATCGTGGTCGCGACCGCGAGGGCCACCGACGCGAGCAGCTGGTTGGCGACGCCGAACATCGGCCAGATCGTGCCGATGTTGCCGGTGTAGATGAAATATCCCCACGAGACGACCATTAACCCCGTCGCGATCATCGCGCCCGGCATCCACTCCTTCTCGCGGAACTTCGGAATGGCCTTGCCTATGAACTCCTGCATCAGGAAACGGCCGACCCGCGTCCCGGAGTCGATCGTCGTCAGGATGAACAGCGCCTCGAACATGATCGCGAAGTGATACCAGTAGGCGAGCAGGCCCGACATTCCCGGCATCGCGGAGAAGATCTGGGCCATTCCAACCGCCAGCGATACCGCCCCGCCGGTGCGCCCGCTGACGGTCTCGCCAACCGACGCTTCGATCCCGGCCAGGTGCACCGGTGCCATCTGCACGCCCTGGAAGGTCAGGTTCGCGTACTGCACCGGCGGCACGTTGATGGCGAAGTAGTCGCCAGGCTCCATCGAGGCCGCCGCGATAAGGGCCATCACGCCGACGAGGCACTCGACCAGCATCGCGCCGTAGCCGATGGGCCGGATGTCGCTCTCCTTGTCCACCATCTTCGAGGTCGTGCCGGAGCTGATCAGGGCGTGGAATCCCGAGATGGCGCCGCAAGCGATGGTAATGAAGCAGAACGGGAAGAGCGGGCCGGGAAAGATGGGACCGCCGCCACCGGCGTACTCGGACAGCGCCGGCATCTTGAACTCGGGGTTCACCCAAACCACGCCGAGCGCCAGCAGGAAGATGGTGCCGATCTTGGTGAACGAGCTCAGGTAGCCGCGGGGCGACAGCAGCAGCCAGACCGGCAGCACCGACGCCGCGAACCCGTAGACGCAGAGCGCGATGACGATCTGCGTCCGCGAGAGATCGAACAGGTTGGCGAACCAGCTGTTGGAGTGGCTGAGCGGCTCGCCTGCCCATAGAGCGAGCAGCAGGCCGAAGACGCCGATGATCGTCGCCTCGGTGATCCGGCCCTTCCGCCAGACGTACATCCAGAAGCCCATGAAGATGCCGAGCGGGATCGTCATGGCGATGGTGAACGTGCCCCAACGGCTGTCGGCGAGGGCGTTTACGACGTTGATGCCAAGGCCTGCCAGCGCCACCACGAGGATGAAGAGAATCGCGATCGATGCGACGATCCCGGCGGCGGGGCTGATCTCCTCCTTGACGATTTCGGCCAGCGAGCGGCCGCCGCGGCGGGTGGAGGCCCACAGGATCATCGAGTCGTGCACCGCGCCGGCGAGGACGACTCCGGCGACCAGCCAGATCAGGCCGGGCGCATAGCCGAACTGCGCCGCCAGCATCGGGCCGACCAGCGGACCGGCGCCGGCGATGGCCGCGAAATGGTGCCCGAAGAGCACCCAGCGGCTGGTGGGGTAGTAGTTGGCGCCGTCGTAGTTCGCGTGAGCGGGCGTGACCCGCGAGTCGTCCAGCATCCAGATGCGGGCGGCAATGAATGCGCTGTAGTAGCGGTACCCGATTGCCAGGATGCCGATGACGGGGATTACCACGTAAAGCGCATGCATAAGGCGGGATGATAACAGCGTTACGGTCGGTTCATGCGTGCAACCTCAGCGGCCGACGCATGACTATTTCGACACGGATCCATCTACCTCCGACACGGATGGGGCGGGAGGGACAGCCGACGATTCGCGTTGCCGGATCACCCGGTCGATGAGGCTGGGCGCGCTCATCTGCGGGCTCCACCCCAGGCGGAGCACGGTGAGCCGCACCGGCCGCCGGCCGAACGCGAGGGCCTCGTGGCAACTCCACAGATAGAGATCGATGAGGCGTCCCTGAACCGCGGGTCCGGTGTCCATGACCGTCCAGATGCCGCTGTAGCGGGAGTTGGGCATGTCCACGCGTACGACGGTACCGACAGGGAGCAGGCCCGGATCGGCGGCCGCGATGCCGGTTCGCACGACCACACCGGACGCGGTCGTTTCCCCCTTGCAGTAGGCCGTCGCCGTGAACGCCAGCTGCGCGCCGGCCTGTGGCAGGCCGGTCGCCTCGGCCACGGTGGCCTGCCGCGCGGCATAGCGGGAATCGCGGATCGTGGTTTCGTAGAGGAACACGAAGACCAGCGCCACGACCAGCGTGGCGAACGTGCGCCCGACGAGCGACTGCGAGATCTGCATCAGTCTCTGGCGTCTCCAGCGCGAAAGTGCTCGAACCCGGACGGCCATGCCTCATCCCGCCCTTTGCGGGTGAGGACCAGATCGCGCGGCCGTGTCAGCACGCCGATGCGAGTCAGGTCGGGCTCGGCGACCTGCTGCCGGACGTGGCGAAGACGGCCGGACCAACGCGGCGGCACGGCGAAGAGCAACTCGTAATCCTCACCCCCGCGGATGGCTTCGAGCACCGACTCCCTGCCCGTGCTCGTCCACCACGCCCGTGCCCCAGGCTCGACTGGCACCGAATCGGCGTTCACCCGCGCGCCGCAGCCACTGGCCGTGGCCAGCTGGCGCACCGCGTCGGCGAGCCCATCGCTGAGGTCCATGGCCGCGCGCGCGGCCCCGGCCCGCGCCAGCGCAATGCCGAGCCGGACCCGCGGGGCCGGCCGGCGATGCCGGAGGCCGCAGGCCTCGGCGCCGGCGTCACCGTCCGGATTTCGACCGCTCTCGAACATCTCCAGTCCGGCGCGGGCTCCGCCCAGCGTGCCGCTGACCCACAAGTCATCGCCCGGGCGCCCGCCGCTCCGGAGGAGCCATTTGCGCGGCGACACTTCGCCGCCGGCGGTGATATCCACCACCAGGCCCTGGGGACTGCGCGTGAGGTTGCCCCCGGCCACAGACACCCCGTGCGATCGTGCGTGCTCAGCCAGCCCGCTCATCAGTGCCTCGGCCGCATCGACGTCGAGGTCGGGCGGCAGTGCCAGGGAAACCAGGGCCCACCGGGGGACGGCGCCCATCGCCGCGAGATCGCTCAGATTGACCGCCAGAGCCTTGTGGCCGATGTCCGCCGGACTGCACCACGCCCGCGAGAAGTGGACGTGTTCGACCAAGGCGTCTGTGGTGACCACCAGTCGGGTCCGGCGCCCCGGTTCGATCACCGCGGCGTCATCGCCCGGCCCGACCAGGATGTGGGCCCCTGGTCGGGGCAAGCGCGCCAGCAGGCGCGCCAGCAGGGCGTGTTCGCCCAGGTCCGAAACCGTCACAAAAAGGGTCCCGCGTTGCCGTGTGGGGAGGGTTGCTGAACCTGCATCAGCAGGTGGAGCCGCTGTAAGAACCGCGCTTCAGGCTTCCTCTTCACGGAGGCGTGCACACCACGCGGCTGTCGCAACTCGCTTCGGTTTAACGTTGGCTCAGACAAGCCTCCGAGAAACCATCACGCACAACGCAGGACTGAGCCGATCTTAGGCGCTGCCGCGCCACAGATCAACCATGAGCCGTAGATGGGCCAAAACCGGGGCCGCTTCTGCGCAGATACGCGCAGATGGGCTGGGCTGGGCCATCAGGGCCGCTTCACCAGGGCGTTCGTCGCGGCCTGGCGGAACGCGGCCGCCTGGGCGGGTGTCAGGTTCTCGAATGGCAGGATGGCGGGCGGCTGTCCGGTCACCGCCTGGAAGATCGTGATGGCGGCGAGCTCGGAGCCCAAGGGCGAGGCGTGGAAGCCATCTGGACCGTAGAGCGCGAGGCGAGAATCCAGCTGCCAGGCTTCGCGCCACGCGTCGCCGGCCGGCAAGAGCAGCCCGTTCACCGCGCGGGTGGCGGCGGCGTACGAGCGGCTGACGTCAGGGAAATCTCCACGGCGAGCCTGCGAGGGCCAGACCATGTACAGGGCGGTCGCCGCGCCAGCCTGCTTGATCTCGCGATCGAAGCGGCGGGTGTAGTCGACGAGCAGCGCCCGAGATTCCGGCAGTGCCGAGGGCCCCTGCTGCAGGACCACGATGTCCCATCCGCCGCGCGCGATGGCGCGGCGGGCGTCACCCAGCCGCCAGTGGTCCTCGAGGCTCAGATCGGGCGCGGTGACCTGTTCACACTGGAGGATGCGCTGGTTGGCCCGGCCGATGGCGACCACCAGGGCCGGCACGTCGTTGATGTAGGTCAGGCTGTTGCCGACGAAAAGGATGCGCAGCGGTGTGGGCTGGACCATCGCCAGACCAGCGGCCAGCAGGAGCGCGGGTATGGTCCCGGTCATCGGTCGCCGGGCGCGATTGCAATCCTACTCGGCCAGCTGCAGCGCGTGGTCGACGATCCGCTCGAGCGCGGCCGCGCGCTCTGCAAAGCTGCCGGTTTCAGCTGCGCGCTCGTCGCGTGCGCGGAAGTACTCGTCGGTGATGTTCAGGGCCGTCAGGATGGCCAGGCCAACGGTGTCGGCCGACGGGGCGCTGAGGGCCGCTTTCTGCAGCCGCGATTCGACGTGCGCGGCCAGCCGATGGACGTAGCTCGCGTCGAGCGTCGTCTTGATCGGATAGTGCTGCCCCTGGATCTCGACCGTCACTACTTTGAGTTCGGGCATGCGTCCTCACTCACCCGCGTGGGACCGCGCCGCCAGGGGAGGGGCGGTCGGCGGCTCAGAGGTTGAGACCATCCAGTTGCTGCAGCATCTCGGAGACGCGCGCCTTGATGAGATCCCGCTCCTCGCGCAGCGCCACCGCCTCGGCGGAGCTGCCTTCGGCGTCGGCCAGGCGCGCTTTCAGCGCCTCGAGGTCGCGCTGCAGACGCCCGTTCTCGTCGCTGACCCGGGCGTGCTCGTTCTTCAGGCGGCCGATCAGGCTCACCAGGGTCTTGATCTTCTCCTCGAGCCGATCGATGGGCTCCAGTCCCGCTGCGCTTTTCGTGGCCACGTGCCCCTCGTTTGTGTGCGATGAAAATGGTTGCGATCAACGGCGCACGGCGCCGCACTCGCGGGCGAGCAGCTCGACCACCTGGGTGGTGGCGCCCTCGACTTCGGCATCCGTGAGCGTGCGCTCGGCCGACTGGAACGTCAACCGCAGGGCGAGGCTCACCTTGCCGTCCGGAATGCCTTTCCCCTGGTAGCGGTCGAACTCGACCACGTTGGCCAGCGTGTCCGGCGCGTGCGATTGAATGGTGCCACGAACGCTGGCGGCAGACAAGGATTCGTCGACGACCAGCGCGATGTCGCGCACGGCCGACGGATAGCGTGGCAGCGGCACGGCCAGCAGCACTGCCGTCTTGTCGGTGGGGGCCAGGCGATCGAGATCGACCTCGGCCGCCCACACCACGTCGTTGGCCGGCACCTCGTGCGCGTCGGCCACGACGGTCTGGAGTTGGCCGAGCCAGCCGACGATCTCGGTGTCACGCCGCACCACGGCCGCACGGCCCGGCACCAGCACCCTGTCCGGGAGCGAACCGGCCGCCGGAGGGTCCACGTCGAGGGTCACACCGACATGCGCGGCGATGGCCTCGACCACCCCCTTGATGTCGAAAAAGTCCGCGTCGCGGCGGGCGCCGCTCCAGTGATCGGGCGTGGCCAGGCCGGTCCAGGCCAGCCCCAGCGCGCGCGACTCCCCTTGTTTCGAGAAGCGGGTGCCGATCTCGAAGAGCTGAATGTCGCGTTGTCCGTGTCGCCGGTTGTGGCCGACCGCGGCGATCAGGCCCGGCACCAGGCTGGGCCGCATCACGGCGAACTTCTCCGAGAGCGGATTGGCCAGGGCCACGGCGGGCGTGGCGTCCAGGAACGGGTCCGCATGCCGCGCTTCGATGAACGCGAAGCTGATGGCCTCCGAGAAGCCGCTGGCGAGCGCTACTTGACGCACCCAGGCGTCGCGGGCAATGCGCGGATCGGACGGGGCAGGCGCCTGCTGCACGCCGGGAAAGGTCGTGGGGAGGTGCTCGAAGCCGTGATGACGGCCGATCTCCTCGATGAGATCGACGTTGCGATGCACGTCCACGCGCCAGCCCGGCACACGAACGGTCCATCCGCCGTCGCCCGGCTGCACCTCGAAGCCGAGCGCTTCGAGAATGCGGCGCACCTCGGCGTGCGGGACACGCATGCCAAGCAACCCCTCGATGCGCGGCTCGGCGAGCCAGATCGTGCCCGGGACGTAGGGTCGTGGACAGGCGTCGATGAACGGTCCCGCGAGCGTGCCCGCGCCAATCTGCTCCAGCAGCTCGCAGGCGCGGGCCATGGCCAGCGCCGGTGCGGTCAGGTCCGCACCCCGCTCGAACCGCACCGACGCCTCGGTCCGAAGCCCGAGGGCCCGGCTCGTCCTCCTCACCGACTGCGGCTTGAACCATGCCGCCTCGAAGACGATGCGCGAGGTGGCGTCCGACACTTCGGACTCCGCACCGCCCATGACGCCGCCGATGGCCGAGGCCTGGCTGGCATCGGCAATGACCAGCATGTCGCTCGCCAGCGTCCGCGGCTTGCCGTCCAGCGTTGTCAGGCGCTCGCCCGTGCGTGCCGGCCGCACCACGATGGCCGGGCCGTCGAGCCGCATGTAATCGAAGGCGTGCATGGGATGTCCGAGCTCGAGCAGGACATAGTTGGTGACGTCCACCACGTTGCTGATCGAACGGACGCCGCAGGAGGCGAGACGGTCGGCCAGCCACGCTGGCGACGGGCCCATGGCCACGTCCGCGACGGCGCCGACGTAGCGCGCGCACAGATCGGGTGCCTCGATGGTGATGGGCAGGGACGCCCCGCCCCTGGCCATCGCTGCCGACAGCTGCGGCGCGAGCCGGGCCGCGGGCTCGCGGAAGGGTACGCCGTAAGCCGCGGCCATCTCGCGAGCGATGCCGGCCATCGAGAGGCAGTCGGGCCGATTCGCCGTGACGTCGAAGTCGAGGAGCGCGTCCGTGCCGTGCGGCTCCAGCCCCTCCAGCGCCAGGCCGCGCATGGAGAGCTTGCGGCCGATGGCTTCCGCCGATTCGTCGATATCGACGAACTCACGAACCCAGGAGAGCAGGACCTTCATCGGCCGAATTGCTCCAGGAAGCGCAAATCGTTCTCGTAGAACAGACGGATGTCCTCGATTCCCCACTTGAGCAGCGCGACGCGCTCGATCCCCATGCCGAAGGCAAAGCCGGTCACGGCATCGGGGTCGTAGCCGACGAACTCAAAGACGGTGGGATGGACCATGCCGCTGCCAAGAATCTCGAGCCAGCCGGTGCGCTTGCACATCGGGCAGCCGTCGCCGTTGCAGCGGATGCAGCGGATGTCCAGTTCGGCGCTCGGCTCGGTGTAGGGGAAGAAGCTCGGACGGAAACGGACTGCTGGCCCTTCGCCGAAGAGCGCGGCCGCCATCGACGTCAGCGTGCCCTTCAGATCCGCGAGCGTGACGCCGTGTCCCACGACCAGTCCCTCGACCTGGTGGAACATCGGCGTGTGGGTCAGGTCGAGGTTGTCCCGGCGGTAGACGGGCCCGATTGCCACGAGCCGGACCGGCGGATCGTGACGCTCCATGTGCCGGATCTGCATGGCGGATGTGTGGGTGCGGAGCAGGGTCAGCGGCTGCGGCGCATGCGGCGCGCGGCCGCGCGTCGGCGGATCGTAGGACGCCGGCACCAGCGGCTCGGCGAGGTACAGCGTGTCCTGCATGTCCCGCGCGGGATGCTCGGCGGGCATGTTGAGCGCTTCGAAGTTGTGGTAGTCGTCCTCGATCTCGGGTCCCTCGAGCACCTGATAGCCGAGACGCAGGAAGGTGGCGCCCACCTCGTCGCGAATGAGACTGAGGGGATGGCGCGAGCCGAGCCGCGGCCGGCGCCCGGGCAGCGTGATGTCGACGGCGCCTGCTGGACGGCGCGCCGCGGCCAGTTCCCGCTCGCGCACCGCGAGGGCGGCCTCGACGTGCTTCTTCAACTCGTTGGCGCCGCGGCCGAGGGCCTTCTTTTCTTCGGGCGTGGCGCGCGCGATCCGCTCCATGAACGCGGCCACCCAGCTGCCCTGGCGTGCCACCCAACGGTTGCGGAGTGCCTGAAGCGCGGCGTCGGTCCGCGCGCCGCCGAGCTCTTCGTCGAAGAGCGCACGCGCGCGATCGGTGCCCACCGCTGGATCAATCGTTGTCGTCATCGCCCGTGATGATACAAAAAGGGCCTCGAGAGATGCGCTCCCGAGGCCTCTTCTCAGGCTTTAGGCTTCAGGCTCTAGGCTTCTGGCTCTAGGCTCTAGGCTCTGGGCTCTAGGAAGAACCCTTGTCCCACTGACATCACGTTGGCGGCGTGACAGCGGGCTTTCCTAACGCCTAAAGCCTAGAGCCTGAAGCCTAGAGCCTGGCCTTCAGGCGACCGGAGTCGCGGCCTTGACCTTCTCGACGAGCGCGGCAAAAGCAGCCGGCTCGCGCGCGGCGAGTTCGGCGAGGCTCTTACGATCGAGCTCGATGCCCGCCGTCTTCAGCCCCTTCATGAACACGCTGTAGGTGGTGCCGTTCTCGCGGGCGGCGGCGTTGATGCGCACCACCCACAGGCTGCGGTAGTCGCGCTTCTTGCGCTTGCGGCCGACGTAGGCGTAGACGCCCGCCTTTTCCGCGGCCTCCCGCATGAACTTGTAGAGCTTGCTCTTGTTCTGAAAGTAGCCCTTGGTGAGCTTGGATAGCTTCTTGCGCTTCTGACGCCGGACGACTCCACGCTTGACGCGCGGCATAGTGGCTCCTGTTCGCGAATGGGGGCCCGCTCGACGCGGGACTTGCGGTCAGCGACGCCTCGTCGTGACCGGGTGCACGAAGCCGCGGCGGAAAGGCCCCATGACGCAGGCCGCGGCGCACCCATAAGAAGGCTTCAGGCTCTAGGCGCTAGGCTTTAGGAAGAACCCTTGTCCTGCTGATTGGCAGCGTGACGCAAATCTTTCCTAGAGCCTTAGCCTAGAGCCTAAAGCCTAAAGCCTTCACTTATACGGAAGCATCCGGTGCAGCTTGGGCGCATCGGCTTCCGAGACCACAGCCGTGCCGCGCATCTGGCGCTTGCTCTTGGTGGTCTTGCCGGTCAGGATGTGGCGCTTGAATGCCGAGGCGCGGACGATCTTGCCGCTGCCGGTCTTCTTGAACCGCTTGGCGGCTCCGCGATGTGTCTTCAGCTTCATGATTGTCGGTTAACCCTTCACTAACCCTTGACTTCTTCGCCTTCCGGCTTCGGCGCGGGGGCTGCCTTCCGCGGCGCGGCGCCCTTCTTACCGGTCAGGATCGTGTGCATCTGGTTGCCTTCCTGCCGCGGCATCGTCTCGGGCTGCGCCACCTCCGCCAGCTCCTCGAGCAG
>DATLLC010000048.1:0-26251 GCA_035538015.1 Vicinamibacterales bacterium | reverse complement strand
ACTCGCTGCCGCACTATGCGCCGACCTGGTCGCCCGACGGCAAGTTCCTGATCTACCTGGCACGCGTGAGCGGCAACGAGAAGCTGTTCCGCGTCAACCGCGACGGCACCAACCCGCAGCAACTCACGTTCGGCACGCACGACGAGGGTGGGGCGCAGTTCTGGGATGCCGACACGCTGGTGTTCCCCTCGACGGCAGTGAGCCCAGCCGAACCGGTTGAGCCGGAAGTGTCGCGCAACGGCCAGATCTACAACCTGTGGACCCTAAACCTGAAGACCAACGAGCTCAAGCAGTACACCGATGCGCTCACCGGCAATCTCTGCCCGGTGGTGCTGCGCGACGGCAGCACCGTGAAGCTGGCGTTCGTCACCTACCTGAAGGGCGACTACGGGCTGCACATTTTGGAACGGAAAGACGAGATCAACACGGTCGCGTCCGAGGACTTCGGTGCGCCCGGTCCGATCATCGACTTCCAGGCGCCGCTGACTCACACGCTCGTCCAGGACAACGCGAAGAAGAAGGGGCGCTTCGAGAAGATGTTCCTCGAGGGCCGCCCACCGGTCGCCCTCGGGGTGACGAGCGGCGGCGACCTGTTCGGTGGGACGATGGTGACCTTCACCGACGTGCTCGGCGACCAGCAGTTCAACCTGTTCGCCTCGTCGGTGTCGCAGTATCGCACCCTGTCACTCTCGTGGCTGAACCTCGAGCGGCGGTTCAACTGGATGCTCCAGGGCTATTCGCAGACCCAGTTCTACTACGGACAGGTGGGTGGCGTGTTCTACGATCCCGCGTTCAGCGGCGTCGTCGATCGCGACCTCGCGGTGGCGACGCGCACGATGCGCGGCGGCACGGCCTACGGCATCTACCCGTTCAACCGGTACCGGCGCATGGAGGTCTACGGCGGCATCAACGAGTACGTCGAGGAGTTTGCGGATCAGGGCCTCGAGCAGTACTCGCAGGACTACCAGGAACAGATCTACGGCCGTCAACTGTTCAACAACGGCATGCAGATGCCGCTCGGCCTGGCCTTCGTGCAGGAGACGACGATCTTCCGCGAGTTCGGCCCGCTCACCGGCAGCACGATGCGACTCGCCTACGAAGTCGCCCCGAAGATCGGCGACTCCCTGACCCGGCAGACCCTCGATGGCGATGCCCGGAAGTACTACCGGCTAGGCGGCACCGGCCTGCTGGCGCTCCGCGCCCGGGGATTCAAGAGCTGGGGGGCCAACCCGAGCTTCCTCTACTTCGGCGGCAACAGCGAGTTGCGCGGCTACGACTACCTGTCGTTCGCCGGGCAGAACGCGTTCTTCCTGAACGCGGAGCTGCGCTTCCCGCTGATTGAAGCGATGGCCACGCCGATCGGCATCCTCGGCGGCGTCCGCGCCGCGTTCTTCGCGGGCGTCGGTGGGGCGTCCTGGTCACCTTGCACCGACTTCCGGTGCGACCAGGACAATTTCCAGGTCTTCGCCAACAACACGCAGGTCACGCAGCCGATCATCGGCTACAACCAGGACCTCGAGCCGATCTACGGGGCGCCGATCGTCGTCGACGGAGTCCGCTTGCAGGACGCGCGCGGCAGCTACGGCATCAGCCTCATGACCTTCGCGCTCGGCTTCCCGATCCACTTCGACTGGTCGTGGCGGACGCTCCTCAACCGCGAGTGGGAGGACGCAGTGTATTCCTACGACGCCCTCCTCGACGGCTGGTCCGGCCGCCCGAGCGAATGGTTCCGCAAGCCGAAGTTCTCCGTCTGGATCGGGTACGATTTCTGAGATGTGCCCATTGACGATCGGGTGATTGATGATTGAGTGATTCATCGGGTGATCGGGCGATTTTGGGCATTGCGGCATTCACATTGATCCAGTGCGCCAATGCTGCAATCACCCTAATCGAATGCCTCAATGCCCCAATCATCAATCGCCGGATGAATCACCCGATCGTCAATCATCAATCATCAATGGACGCCCCACCCACCCCCGCTGCCAAGCGGTGGCAAGACTCAGCGACCGAGACAGTACAGGTAGTGCTGCCCAACGACTCCAACCCGCTCGGCTTCATGCTCGGCGGGTCGGTGATGCATCTCATCGACATCACCGGCGCCATCGCCTGTCACCGCCACACCAACACCCTGGCTCTCACCGCGGCGGTCGACGGCCTCGAGTTCTTGCACCCCATCAGGATCGGCGACATCGTGATCCTGAAGTCCCGGGTGACGGCGACGTTCCGCACGTCGCTCGAAGTCGAGGTCGAGGTGTTCTCGGAACAGATCCCGAGCGGGGTGCGGCGTCGGACGAGCCGCGCGTATCTCACCTTCGTTGCCATCGACCGGGAAGGGCGTCCGCAGCCGGTGCCTCCGCTGCGCCTCGAGACGCCGGAGGACGAGACGCGGAGTCGCGAGGCGCACGCGCGGCGGGCGGCCCGCCTGGCCAGCCGGGCCCCACGCTGACCCGCGCCCGCTAGGCCGGCGTCAGAAGGGCCGCGCCGCGGCGAATACCGTCAGTTCGAGGTTTGCGAAGGTGACAGCCGGAGCTGGCTGCGGTCCATGTCCATCGCGACGCGATAGGCGCTCAGGAACTTGTGTCCCACGATGCCGCCCACCTCGAACCCGAGCAGCACGCTCGGCGCCTTCAGGTTGAGGACCACTACCGAGAAGTTCTGGTAATCGATCGTCTCGGCGAAGCGGAGGCGCTGACCGGGCAACAGGAACGCGTCGCGGTCCCAGCCCGAGGTCCCGTAGACGCGCAAGCCGATCTTCCGCGCCGGCTGCGCGTTGATCGCCTCGGCGGTCGCAATGCTGATGGAGATCACTTCGCCGCCGGTGTCCACGACGAAGTAGGTCGGGTGCTGCTCGTTGATGAGGCCCTTGACCAGCGACAGGCGGTGGTGGCGCATCGGCAGGCGGATCTGCGCCGGTTCGTCCGGCAGCCGCCGGCCCATCGTGAGCTTGCGGGTCCCGTAATCGATGATCATCGACATGCCCAGCGCCAGCGGCGAAAAGCTCTCGGTCTCGCGCTTGGGCAGCCCGCGCAGCGCCGGAGCCTTGATCATCACGGGGACGTTGGACAGCTTCAGCGTGCCGATTTCGAACGAGTCGAGGCGTCCGAGCTGCAGGCCGCGAAGGCCCACCTCGCCGACGCCGGCGCTGAGCGTATACGTGATCGGACGCACGCCCGCGTAGGACGCGGTCTGGCGCGAGATCGTGGTCTGCTCTGATCCCGTATCGAGCACGAAATCCTGCAGGTTCTGGTTGTTGACCCGGGCCTTGACGATGACCTTGTCGTCGATCAGCCGGAAGTCGACGGTATGCAGCTGCTCGGCCGCCCGTTCCTCCAGGGCGATCGGCTCGCGCTCGCCAAACGACTTGAGGAACCGCACCTGCGCGCGCGACCACGCCGCCTTTTCGCTGCGATCCTTGTTGGGCAGCAGGTTGATGTAGTTGGTGTAGGCGGAGGCCGCCTGCTCGTAGCGGCGCATCCGCTCGAAAATCGCGCCGACGGTATGGTGGATTTCCGGATCGCGCGGCGCTTCCTTGAGCGCCGCCTGTGCGACGTTCATCGCCTCATCGAGCTGGTTGTGCGAGGCGAGCGCGCGGGCCAGGCCGTGCAGCGCCCGCGACAGGCCCGGTGTCCGACTCAGGGCGTCGCGATACTCGGCCTCGGCCTCGTCGAAGGCGCCGGCGGCCCACTCGGCGTCGGCATGCACGGTCAGGGCTTCGGTGTGGAACGGCGCGAGATCCTTGAGCGTGTGCGCCTCGCGCTGCGCCTCGGCGAACTCCCCGATCCGCAGCGCCGACTTCACCAAACCGATGCGCGCCGCCAGACGCAGCGAGCTGTCGTCGGACTCGGTGGCCTTGCGATACGCCTCCAGCGCTTCGCTATAGCGGGTCTCGTCGAAGAGCAGGCTGGCCAGCTGGAACTGGACGGCGGCGTCGCTCCCGGGCGCCCCTCCGCCCCGAGCGCTCGCCACCAGCACCACACTCAGGGCCAGGATCACGAGAGGCAGGCGGGGTCGAGTCGGCATACCACCCTCTTCGACGGGCGATCCGGGCCCAGGGAGGGCGCGCCCCTGGCCGGTCAGCGTCGCGCGGCTATTCTACTTCCGATAATGCGCCGCGTTGACGTCGATGTAGTCCTTCCATTTCTCGGGGACCTCGTCCAGCGCGAAGATGGCCTCCACCGGGCAGGCGGGCACGCAGGCGCCACAGTCGATGCACTCGTCGGGGTGGATGTAGAGCATCGTCGCGCCCTCGAAGTCACCCTCGTCCTTGCGGGGATGGATGCAGTCGACCGGGCACACGTCGACGCAGGCCGAGTCCTTGGTGCCGATACAGGGTTCACAGATGATGTACGCCACGCGCAGTCTCCTCCAGAGGTTAGAACTTACAGCCCGGCTGGCTGACCGGGATCACGCCGTGCCCTCGAGCGCCGGCGGCAGATATCCGAGCCGCATCGAGATGCGGCGCGCCAGGTCCCAGACGCCCCGGTGATGATCGGTCAGGATGGGGCGGTCGTCGGCGCCATGCCCGAACAGCCCGACCCGCGCCACCTCCTGCCCGGTGTAGTCCGAGACCGGGGCGCAGGTGCAATAGAGGCGTTGGGAAGCCTCGGGTCCGGCCGGTGGCGGCCCGAGTCTCACCACCACCCGCTCGGGTTCCGCGACCTCGTCGCGGGTCCCGAGCTTCAGGCAGCTCAGCCGTCGTGTCGCCTGGTGCGTCGGAAAATACAGCGAACAATGGGACGGCATCTCACGGCCGTAGACCGTATGCATCGCCACTTCGTCCGGACCCAATCGCCAGAGGTAAGTCACCTCCCCAGAGGCGGGAATCGCGATGAAGCCGCGATGCGACGTGCTGAGCACATGCTCACGCATCACGGGATAGGCGTGCAGCCGCAGTTCGGAGCGGCCCAGCGCCTTGAAGCTCAGGTCGAGCATCTTGAGCGTGAGCGCGTAGCGCTGCGTCTCATCGTCTTGGCGGACGTAGCCGCGCCGCTTGAGCACCGACAGCAGCCGGTGCACGCTGGACGGCGGCTGTCGCAACGCTCGAGCCAGGTCCGACAGGCTGGTGCCACGTGGCTGGCCGCTCAACAGCTCGCAGACCTCCAAGGCCTTCTCGATTGAGGTCGGAACGGTGGTCCGGGTTGGCGGACGGTTGTTTTCCATCAGGCGGAAGGGTGTTTCAAACTATGATCTGCTTCTGTCCACTTTCCTGTCAAGGCAAGTGGGAATACGATGGGCGGTCCGGATCGTGTCGAGTTCGCTGATTGGCCAGACTCTCGGGCATTACCGCGTCACCGATCAACTCGGGGCGGGCGGCATGGGTGTCGTGTATCGCGCGCAGGACACGAGGCTCGGGCGCCAGGTCGCCATCAAGGTCTTGCCCGCGGGTAGTGCATCCACCACCGAAGCGCTCGAGCGGTTCCGGCGTGAGGCGCGCACGGCCTCTTCGCTCAACCACCCGAACATCTGCACCGTGTACGGCTTTGACGAGGAAGCCGGACAGTGCTACCTGGCCATGGAGTTGCTCGAGGGCGAGGCGCTCGACCAGCGATTGAACGGCCGGCCCCTCGAGTTCCGTACCTTGCTCGACATCGCCGTGCAGGTGGCCGACGCCCTCGACGCCGCGCATGGAGACGGGATCCTGCACCGCGACATCAAGCCGGCGAACATCTTCATCACCCGGCGCGGGCAGGTGAAGGTGCTGGACTTCGGGCTGGCCAAGCTCACCTCGGACGCGCAGCGCCTGAGCGGGACCGACGCCATCCTCGAAACGCGCGCCGAGCATTTCTCGAGCATCGTCGGCACTACCGTCGGCACCATCGCATACATGTCGCCCGAGCAGGCGCGCGGCGAAGATCTGGACCCACGGACCGACCTGTTTTCGTTCGGGGTCATGCTCTACGAGATGGCGACCGGCCGCCAGAGCTTCCCGGGCCACACCACCGCGGTCGTCTTCGACGGCATCCTCAACCGGGAACCCGTGCCGCCGAGCGCGATCAACCACGCGCTGCCAAACGACCTGGACCGGATCATCGCCAGGGCGCTCGAAAAGGAACGCGATCTGCGTTACCAGACCGCTGCCGACCTGAAGGCGGATCTGCAGCGCCTCCGGCGCGACTCGGGCACGCGTCGGGTGTCGGTCGCGGGTGGCGCCGACGCTTCGTCCGCGGGTGCCAGTCTCGCCATCGCGCCGCCGGCGGCGACGGCAGTCCACCCGACGCCGTTAGCACCCGGCGCCGCGAGTCCCCCGAGCCTGCCGGCCGGTCCGCCTGCGGCAGCCGCCATTGGGTCCCCGATGCCGGCGGCTGCGGGCACGCAGGGCTCGACGACGGCGAAGAACACGCAGTGGGCCTTGATCGGCACTGGCGCGGTCGCCATCGCGGCCCTGGCCGCGGGACTCTGGGTGATGAATCGATCGACCCCGGTGGAGACCCCTCAAGCCAGCACGAGCCAGGCCGCATTGCCAGAGACGCCGCCGGCGCCGGCTCCTCCGCCCTCGACGCCCGCGCCCGAGACCGCGCCGGCTCCCCCACCCCCGGAGGCGAGTGCGGCTACCGCGAAGCCGGTGACGACCACGCCCCCGGCCACGCCAGCAGCCAAGCCGGCGGCGAAGGGGCCGGCCGCCAAGTCCATCCCTCCCTCCGCATCAGCCCCCGCGGCGAGCAAGGACGCCGAAGCCGCCGAGCGCCTCGAGGTGGCACGAGCCAAGCTCGACAGCAACCTGGTCGACCAGGCGGTCGCCGATCTTCGCCAGATTCTCGTCGACTACCCCGGATCGGCGGCGGCCGTCGACGCGTCGTTCCTGGCGGCCGACGCGCTCCAGAAGGCTGGACGCCCCGATGATGCGATGGCCATGTACGTGGAATTCGACCGCCGGTTTGCGGGCAACCCACGAGTGGCGGACAGCAAGCTCCGGCGCGCGCGGTTGCTCCAGCAGACGCGAAACCAGGTACGTCAGAACGAGGGCTATGCACTCTACGGCGAGGTCGCGCGCGACTTTCCCCGTACGCCCGAGGCCAGGGCCGCCCTGCAGGCGCGGAGACAGATCGAATCCGACCGCCGGCAGCTCCGGGCCATCGACCCGGTGCTGAACGTCGAGGTGCCGGCGCTGTTCGTCACCCTGCGCATGATTGCGGATCAGTTTCCGGGTGAGGCCGCAACGATGGTGGCGCTCAACCAGCTGGCGCTGGGCTACGAAGACATCGATCAGTTCCGGGCCGCGGTCGAGACCCTGGAGCACCTGGCGGCGCAGTACCCGGAGAATCCCATGGAAGTGTGGTTCAGGCTCGGGGATCTCTACGAACGACGCCTCCGCAACGCCGACAAGGCGCGCGCGGCCTACGAAAAGGTGCCCGCCACGTCGCCGCGTTATCGCGAGGCGCAGCGGCGCCTCAAGCGGCGCTGAGTCAGCGCGTCTTGATCTCGACCTTGCCGGTGACGACGTCGATCGAGATGACCGGCTCACCCTTGCCGAGTGTCGCTTCACTCCATCTCGGCCCCCAGCCATCGCGCGTCGTCATCGGGATGTCCGACTGAATCGTGCCGTTCAGCGCGAGTGCCATCACTCGCGCATCGGACGGCGCTCCGGGCATCTGTAGACGGATGTCTCCGTTGAACGCGCGCAGGCGCAGCAGGCCGCCCGGGCTCAGCCGCGCGTTCTTGAGCGTGATCGATCCGATGCCGGTTTCCAGCCGCAGCGCGCCGGCGACATCGGTCGCGTCGATCGGGCCCCGGCCCACGTCGGCGGTGAGCGCGCCGCGGAGCTGTTCCACGGTGAGCTTCCCCTCCATCACCCGCACCCGCTCGACCTTCGCGTCGAGCGGAATGCGCAGCACGACGTCGGTGCGAAACGCCGCATCGGTGCCGCCGTCGGCCTGGACCAGGCGGAGCGTGACCCGCTCGGGCGTGTCTTCGACGACGAGCGGCAGCTGCTGCAGGCCTTCGATCGTCGGCGCGCTGCGCTGCACCGCCACGTCCACGTCGGCCCGGTCGCTGCCGAGGATGCGGACGTCACCGACGGTCAGCTCCAGCACGAGAGTGCGGGTCGACGACCAGGGGAAGGCGCGCGTCTGTCGATCGGTCGCCGCCTGAACAGGCTCCGCGAGCACAAGGGCCAGGAGCAGGACCAATGTGCTCCGCATCGGCCGATTATACTGGCCCGAGTGTCGCTGGTGCCGCTGCTCTACCTGCTCGCGTGCCTGCTGTTCGCCGCGCGTGCGTCCGCGCAGGGGTTGCCCACCGAGCCGGTCTCGGTGGCGGGAGGGCGCGTGGTGTTCGGCGGCGAGGTGTTCGTGACATTCGGAGAGAAGGATCCGGGCTGGTTCAACTACACCGACTACGAGTACAACGCGCTGCGCAACATTCGCCTGTCGCTGGCCACCGAGGTGCGCGCATCGCAACGGCTCCAGGTGCTGGCCGAATTGCGGCTGGATCACGGCCAGCATTTCTCGGCGTACGCGCTGTTCGCACGGATACGGCCGTGGCCGGATCGGCGATTCGACGTCCAGATTGGGCGCGTGCCGCCCACCTTCGGGGCGTTCCGCCGGACCATCTACGCGTACGACAACGCGCTCATCGGGCAGCCACTGGCCTATCAGTACCTGCTGGCGCTCAGAACCGACAGCGTGCCGCTCAACGCCGACGACCTGCTGCGGGCACGTGGCAACGGCTGGCTCGTGGGCTATCAGGTGGGGAGCGCCGAGCGCAGTCCCGGCCTGCCGCTCTTCAAGAGCAACCTCTACGACACGGGCGTGCAGGTCCACGGCGTGGCCGGTGCCCTGGAATGGACAGGAGCGGTGACTGCCGGTTCGCTGTCCGATCCGCTGCTGACCGACAACAACGGCCGGCCTCAGGCCGTCGGGCGCGCAACCGTGCAGCTCGGGCCCGCCGTGCGGCTCGGTGCCTCGGGCGCCCGCGGCGCCTGGCTGGATGAATCGTTGGATTCAGCGTTGCCCTCGGGCGAGACGGCACGCGACTACCGGCAGGATGCCGTGGCCATCGACGCCGAAGTATCGGCCGGTCGCTGGCTGGGCCGCGCCGAGTGGATTCGGGCGTCCTGGCGTCTGCCCGCACTGGTCGCCCCGCTCATCGCCGATCCGGTGGTGGCCGAATCCTTCATCGTGGAAGGTCGCGTCAGGCTGTGGCCGGGTGTCTCGCTGGCGGCCCGCGCCGATACGCTGCAGTTCAGCGATCTGACGGGATCGACGGCCACGATGCAGTGGGAGGCGCCGGTTCGCCGGTTCGAGACCGCCGTCACCTACGCCGTGACCCGGAACATCGGCGCGAAGCTCGCCTGGCAGCGGAACCTCCGGGACGGAGGGCGCGTCCGCCACGATTCCCTGCTGGCGTCGCAGCTCGTGTACTGGTTCTGAGGATGAAAGCCTTCGCCGCCGCCCTGGCCTTGAGCGCACTGATGTTGGCGGCGGTGTCGGCCGTCGCTGCGGCGGCGGCCGACCCAACGGCGCGCGCCCAACGATCGGCCCCGGGAGGGATCCGTGGGCGGCTCGTCCTGGCTCAGGCCCCTCGCAGCAACGAGCGCCGGCCCGAGGTGGCGAGTCCGGGTGCCGGGGGGTTCCGTGAGCGCACGGACCGCCGCGCCGGAGTGGTCTATCTCGAGCAGGCGCCACGCGGCGCCTTCGACGAGCCCGTGCGCGTACGGGCGGTGATGGATCAGCAAAACGAGCGCTTCGAGCCGCACCTCCTGGCCGTGACGGTGGGTACCATGGTCGAGTTTCCGAACAGCGACCGGACGTATCACAACGTGTTCTCTCTCTCGCGCGCCAAGCGTTTCGACCTCGGCCGCTACGCGACCGGCAAGTCCAAGAGCGTCCTGATGGACCGCCCCGGGGTCGTGCGCGTGTTCTGCGACATCCATTCGCACATGAACGCGTTCGTGCTGGTCTTCGCACATCCCTTCTTCGATGTCACCGAGCCAGACGGTCGCTACGAGCTCGCCAACGTTCCACCCGGGTCCTACACCGTGGTCGGGTGGCACGAGGGGGAGCCTCGAGTGGAGCGTGCGGTTACCGTCTCCTCCGGCTCCTGGGTGGAGCTGGACCTCAGTGCCCCCTGATGCGCCCTCTGCGATCGCTGTCCAACCGCATCTTCCTCGCGAGCCTGCTGCTCGCGGCGCTGTCCATCGGCGCAGCGATGTTCTTCGTCCGGGTACGGCTCACCACCGAGACGCAGGCGGCACTCGATCGCGACTTGCGGACGGCTGCCGGACTCGCGGACCAGCAGCAGGCCGCGGTGTTCGAGACCTTCACGCGCTCGGCACTCCTGCTGGCCGACCTGCCCCGGTTCAAGGCCGCCGTCGATACCGGCGACGCCCCGACGGTACAGCCGATCGCCGAACAGTACCTGCAGCAGTCGGGCGCCGACGTGCTGCGGGTGCGCGATCGCCGGGGCGTGCTGCTCGCCTCGGTCGACCGCGACGTACGCGGCGTCCTGCGAGAGGTGGAAGTGCCGATTTTTGTGGATCAGGATCGCCTCGGCACGCTGTCGCTGGGATACGTCCTCGACGAGAAGCGGGCGATTGAGCTCGGCGCGACCACCGGGGCGGAAATCGCGTTTGCCGCCGAGGGGCGGGTGCTCGCGTCGACGCTCGGAGCCGAAGCCCCGGCGGTGCTGAACGGCGCCATCGAAGGCCCGCCGCGGACGTTGACGATCGCGGGCGCCGACTACGTCATGCTGGCGCGCCCGCTGCACCCCGAGAACGCGGGCCGGCCGGCGACGGTCATCGTCCTCCACTCGCTCTCGGAGCGGATGCAGACCTTGAGCGCCATTCAGACCTTCCTGGGAGGCTTGGTGATCGGGTCGATCCTCCTCGCAGTCGGACTGAGTTTCTGGGTCGCCCGCACGGTGACGCGGCCCCTCGCGCGCATCACCGACCACATGCGGCAAGTCGCCGAGAGCGGCGACCTGACCCGCAAGCTGACGCTCGCCGAGCAGGACGACTGGTGGGACGAGGACGCACAGGTGCTCGCCCGCACCTTCAACAGCCTGACCGATGCCATCACGCGCTTTCAGCGTGAGGCCGCCCAGCGCGAGCGGCTGTCAGCTCTCGGCCGGCTCTCGACGGTCATCGCCCACGAGGTCCGAAACCCGCTGATGATCATCAAGGGCGCGCTGCGGACGGTGGTCCGGCCCCGCGTGAGCGCCGCCGACCTCCGCGATGCGGCTGCCGACATCGACGAGGAGATTGCCAGGCTGAACCAGCTGGTGCACGAAGTCCTCGACTTCGCGCGCCCGATCCGTTTCGAGTGTGTACCCACCGATCTGAACCGTGTCTGCGAGGACGCCGCGCGAGCGGTTTCGGCCAACGGGCACCCGCCGCCCGCGCTTCAGCTCGCGCCATTGCCGCCGGTGGTCACCGATCGAGAGCGGATCCGGACCGTCCTCGTGAACCTGCTCACCAACGCGCAGCACGCGGTCGACGCCGCGGGCGACACGCCGCCTCCCGCGCCGGCGATCGTGGTGACGACTGCGCCGGCGGGGGGCACGCGCGTGGCCATCTCGGTGCGCGATCGCGGCCCCGGCATTGCAGCCGATGACCTGGCCCACATCTTCGATCCATACTTCACGACACGGCGGGGCGGCACCGGCCTCGGCCTGGCGATCAGCAAGAACATCGTCGAGGGCCTGGGAGGCACCTTGACCGTCAGCAGCCGTCCCGGTCACGGCGCCGAGTTCCGGATCGAGCTGGGTAGCGAGGCCGCGCGCGCGCACTGACATGTCTGGGACCATCCTGCTGGCCGACGACGAGGAGAAGATCCTCAAGACACTGGGCCGCGCCCTGCGTGACGAGGGGTTCGACGTCGTCACTACTCCCAACGCGCGGGAGGCGTCGCGTCTGCTGGCAGAGCGCGCCTTCGATCTCCTGATCGTCGACTACCTGATGCCCGAAAAGACCGGGCTGGACGTCATCCGCGAGGCTGTCGGGGCGACCCCCGAAGGCGAGCGGCCGGCCATGGTGATCATGACCGCCCACGGCAGCATCGAGAGCGCCGTCGAAGCCATGAAGCTCGGGGCCCGCGACTACCTGCAGAAGCCGTTCGAGGTGGATGAACTGCTGGCCATCGCGCGGCGCGCGATTGAGGACCAGCGCGCCCGGCTCGGCCTGCGTTACCTGCTCGACGAGCGGGATGTCGAGTTCGGCCACTACGGGATCGTCGGCAACAGCCGCGCCGTCCGCGAGCTGCTCGCGCGCGCCGAGCGCGTGGCCGAGTCGCGCAGCACGGTGCTGCTGACCGGCGAGACCGGCACCGGCAAGGAGCTGGTGGCGAGGGCGATTCATTCGAGGAGCGCGCAGCGCGACCGGCCCCTCATCAAGGTGAACTGCGCCGCGATTCCGGAGACGCTCCTCGAATCCGAGCTGTTCGGTCATACGCGCGGCGCCTTCACCGGCGCCGTCTCGTCCAAGAAGGGACGGTTCGCGCTCGCCGACGGCGGCACCATCTTCCTCGACGAGATCGCGATCGTCACACACCCGGTACAGGCCAAGCTGCTGCGGGTGCTGCAGGAACGCGAGTTCGAGCCGCTGGGGTCGGAACGGACCGAGAAGGTCGACGTCCGGGTGATCGCGGCTACCAACCGCGACCTCCGGCAGCTGGTCGCCGAGGGCCGGTTCCAGGAAGATCTGTACTACCGGCTCAACGTGATCCCGATCACCCTCCCCCCGCTGCGCGATCGCCGTGAGGACATCCCGCTGCTCGTGGATCACTTCGTCCGTCGCTTCGCATCCAGCACCGGCAAGCGCATCGCCGGCGTGGAGCGCCACGTGCTGGACGAGCTCACGCAGTACGACTGGCCCGGCAACGTGCGCGAACTCGAAAACACGATTGAGCGTGCGGTGGTGCTGGCGGGCGGCCCGATGCTGACCCACGAGACCGTGTGGCTGATGGGCGCGGTCGCGCCGGCACAGGGCGCCGGGCTGCCCTCGCTGCGGCTGCACCAGAACGTTGAGTGGGCAGAGCAGGAGACGATCAAGCGCGCGCTCGAGCGATCGCGTGGCGTGAAGAAGGACGCGGCCGAGCTCATGGGTATCAGCCAGCGCGCTCTGAGCCATTACCTCCTCAAATACAAGGACTCGCTCTGACGCACCACCCCTGCCTTCGCTTTCGTTTCTCGTAATCAGTTACTCCCGTCGTCGATCCTCCCACCACGCACCCCAGAGTTTGCGAATGAAACGGCGGATTCGGGGCGGCATCGCCTTTGCTGAAGGGTGGCCTGGTTCGCGGCGCGATCCCCCCACGCGCCGCAGCGAGAAGCCGTGGCGGGGACGGCGCACCTGCTCGAGGTCACACTTCCGTGTCCGGTCCAGCAGGCCCCCGCCACGGCCCTTACCCAGGGTGCGCTCGGCGCCCGCGGGATGCTGGAGTACATCGGATGACACAAGCAGGGAAACAACTGATAGTGGCCGCGGCTCTGGCTCTGGGCGGCGCGGCCTGCGACGAGAACTTGAGCGATGTCGCCGGGCCAACCCCGAACCTCGAGCCAACGCTGTCGAGTATCCAGACCGAGATCTTCAACACGACGGATTCGAGTGGCCGCCAGTCCTGCATTCAATGTCACAGCGACAACGGACGCGTCCCGGCCGGCAATCTCGTGCTGTTGGAGGGACGGTCGTACGCAATGCTGGTTGGGGTGGCGAGCAGCCAGAAGGCTGGCGCAACGCGGGTCGTTGCCGGCGATCCCGAGAACAGCTACCTCATTCACAAGCTCGAGGGTCGCGCCGATATCATCGGTCAGCGCATGCCCCGCACCGGTGGCCCGTTCCTCACCGATGGACAGATCCGCATCATCAAGCGCTGGATCGAAGAGGGCGCGAAGAATGATTAGGAGACCCGTCGTGACCGATCTCGTCCGCCGCACCCTGTTCGCGCTCGTTCTGACCGCCCTTACCGTGCCCGCGGCCTGGGCCCAGACGCCGGCGCCAGAGGAAGAGGATCCCGATCTCGAGGTGAACGTCTCGCAGCCGGACTTCAATCTGGCCGCGCTGCCGACCAACTTGCGACTTCCCAAGGGCAAGTTCGCCTTCCGCGTGACGCACCGTTTCTCCCGGCCGCTCGGCGAAGGGGACTTCAGCGACCTGCTGGCGGATTTCTTCGGCTTCGACTCGGGCGCGCAGATCGGCCTCGAGCTGCGATACGGGCTGTTTCGGGGCGCGCAGGTGGGCATCAACCGCACCTCCGATCGGACCATCCAGTTCTTCAGCCAGTACGAGCTCACGAACCAGCAGTCGTTCCCGGTGGGGATCGGGATCTGGGGCAGCATCGATGGCACCAACAACTTCAGCGACAGCTACTCGCCGGCGCTCGGCGCGGTGGTATCGCGGGAGCTGGGACGCTACGGCGCGGTGTACGCGCACCCAATCTGGGTGGACAACACCAATCCCGAGCCCTCGGAGCTCGTCGACGACAACGACTCGTTCCTCATTGGCGTCGGGACGCGGATCCGAATTCGCCCGACCGTCTACGTCACCGCGGAGGTGGCGCCGCGCGTCGCCGGCTACGCGCCCGGAGACGCGCTGCTCAGCTTTGGCGTCGAAAAGCGGGTGGGCGGGCACGCGTTCGCGCTGAACTTCTCCAACGGCTTCGGGACCACGATGGCCCAGATCGCCCGCGGCGGGACTGCGAACGACGACTGGTACATCGGCTTCAACATCTCCCGCAAGTTTTACTGAGCTCGAACATCACCGGTCCAATCGGACTGGGGCGAGGACTATGACCGAGCGGCGATGGATGGGGTTGGGGCTGATGGCAGCAGCCGTGCTCGGCGCGGCCATCGCCTGCGGCGGCGGAGGCGACGACTCACCCACCTCGCCGACGCCACCTACTGGAGGCGGGGGGGGCGGCGCGCCGGACCTTGCCACCATCACCATCAGCACTGCGGCCGTCGTCTCGCCGTCCAGCGTGACGATTCGACAGGGCGGGCGCGTGACCTTCGTCAACAGCGACACTCGACCGCACGACATGTCGTCCGACCCGCATCCGACTCACGAGGACTGCCCGCCGATGCAGCAGGTGGGCTTCCTGACCGCCGGTCAGTCACGGACCAGCGGTAACTTCAACACCGTCCGCACCTGCGGCTTTCACGATCACAACCTGCCCTCGAACACCGGCCTTCAGGGCCAGATCGTGATCGTGCCTCAGTAGTCGTAGACGCCCTTGCCGACCTTCCGGCCCAACCGGCCGGCGTTGACGTACTGCTCGAGCAGCGGCGAGGGACGGAACTTTTCCCCCAGTGTCCGGTGCAGGTACTGCAGGATGCTCAGGCGGGTATCGAGGCCGACCAAATCCACCAACTCGAACGGGCCCATCGGATGGTTGAGCCCGAGCCTCAATGCCTTGTCGATGTCGCGGGCGGAGGCCACACCCTCCTGCAGCATATAGAACGCCTCGTTGCCAATCATCGCGTTGATCCGGCTGGTCACGAAGCCTGGCGACTCCTTGATGACGACCGTCTCCTTCCCCATCTGGCCCGCCACTTCCTGCATCACCGAGATCGTCTCCTCGGAAGTCTCCAGGGCGCGGACGATCTCGACCAGCTTCATCTTGTGCACCGGGTTGAAGAAGTGCATGCCGCCGACGCGGCCGGGATCCTTGAGGACGGCGGCCAGTTCCGTGATGCTGAGCGCCGAGGTGTTGGACGCAATGACGGCCTCGGCCGGCACGTAGGTCTCCACTTCGGACAGGAGCGCGATCTTGAGATCGACCTTCTCGGGCGCGGCTTCGATCACGACGTCCACGCCGCGAACGGCGTTCTCGACGCTCGGCGTGAGCCGCAGGCGACACAGAATTCCTTCTCCATCGGCCGCCGTCACCTTGCCGAGATCGATGCTCTTCCGGACGATTGAGGTGATGAAGGCCTCGGCGATGTCGAGCTGCGCCCGTGACACGTCGTACAGCCGGGTGTCGTAGCCAGCCGCCATGGCCGCGTGGGCGATGCCATGCCCCATCGTGCCGGCGCCGAGTACTGCGATCGTCTTGACCATGTGTCCCCTGTCACAGAAGCCCGGTCTTCGTGCCCTTCGTATCTTCGTGCCGGTCTATTTTCCCCGGAACTCCGGCTTGCGCTTCTCGCGGTTCGCGCGAAGACCCTCATGCGCGTCCGCCGAATCGAACAGGCGCTGCTGCAACTCGCGCTCGAGCGCCAACGCCTCGGTGAAGCCCATCTCGAGACCCGACTGTACGGCGCGCTTGAGGTACCCGACCGCCCGACTCGCGCGACCCGGCGGCGTGAACTGCCGTGCGTAGTCGTGCACGGCACCGGCGAAAGTGCGGCCGCTCAGCTCGGCCTCGCCCCAGACGTGGTTCACCAGACCCTTTTGCGCGGCGTCTTCGAACGAGAAGAGCGCGCCGGTGGCCATCAGTTCGATGGCGTGCGCCTTCCCGACGAGCCTGGCCAGTCGCTGTGTCCCGCCGGTGCCGGGGAGCACGCCCAGCCCGACTTCCGGAAGCCCGATCCGGCCGGCGCCCTGCCGCGCGATGCGGATGTCGGCGGCCATGGCCACCTCGAGCCCGCCACCCACCGTGTGCCCATTGAGCGCGGCAATCACCAGCTTCGGCGTCTGCTCCAGCCGGTTCAGCGTCTCGTTGGCATGCAGGCAGAAGTAGTACTTGAACGCGGGATCGGCGTCCTCGAGCATGCCGATGTTTGCGCCAGCGCAGAAGAACCTGTCGCCGGCGCCGGTCAGCACGATCACGTGAACCGCGGTGTCCATGCGCGCCGCCAGCACGGCGTCGTCGATCTCGCGCATCATTTCGTAGGAGTAGGTGTTCGCGGGCGGGTCACTCAGCGTCAGGAGAGCCACGCCGTCGGCGACGTCGTAGTGGATGCGGCTGTAGGTCATCGTCGGGAGTCGGGGCAATCAGCGCCGGGAGTCGGGAGCGACGTGAAGAGCCCCAATCGGCGAAGGCGGTTCCCGGCCATCCGTCGTTCACAGTTCCGTACGGATGTACTCGAAGTCGACTGGCAGCCGATTGATGCCGCGGGGCGGCGGGGCGATGTAGTTGGCGAACTGGCCCGGTTTGTAGACCGGTGTCGCCTGGATGCTGTGCAGATACGCCTTGTCTTCGGGCGAGGGCAGCCACTCGTACTTGCGACGCTCCCACTCCTCCGCCGTCAGCGGATTGCCCCACGGGTCGAAGAGCTTCCCGGCGTACACACCCACTTTGCGGTTGAACTTGCGCGAGGGCAGGGTCATCCGCTCCGACATGCCGTGCGCCTCGAGCACGCGCTTGTTCCACCGGTCGACCCCGGCCTGGCAGTCACCCACGTACCAGTCGCGCAATACCTCGTTGAGCGCGTTCCGCATCGGCACTTCCTGCCGGATGATGCGGCCGCTGTCGTCCAGATTGTCAAGGACGTACAGGTTGGCGGCGAGAATGTGGTCGTCGTCGTACTTATCCTCCTCGGCGCGTCCCTTCAGGCCGTTGGAGAAATAAGCCGCGGCATTGCTCGACACCTCGCTGCCGTGGAGGTCCAGGCTCTGGCTGAACCAGAAATTCACGAACTTCTGGATGAGCGGGAGGTCAATCCCGCCGGACCTTCGAACGTCACCGGAAAAGCCGCTCTCCCTCAGGAGCTGGCAGGACCGCTCGAGGATTCGGGAGAGCCCTGACTCGCCGACGAACATGTGGTGCGCTTCCTCGGTGAGCATGAACCGGGTAGTACGAGCCAGCGGGTCGAGCGAGCTCTCCGAGAGCGAGAGCAGTTGCGACTTGCCGTCGCGGTCTGTGAACATCGTGAACGCAAAGAAGTCGAGCCACGTGTCGATCGGCTCGTTGAACGCCTCCAGCATGCGCGGCGTGTCGGAGTTGCCGCTGCGGCGCTCGAGCAGGGCCTCGGCCTCTTCGCGACCATCCCGGCCAAAGTGGGAGTGCAGCAGGTAGTCCATCGCCCAGAGGTGACGGCCCTCCTCCACGTTCACTTGGAACAGGTTGCGAAGGTCGTAGAGGCTCGGGCAGTGGGCTCCGAGCTGCCGCTGCTGCTCCACGCTGGCCGGCTCGGTGTCGCCCTGAACGACGATGAGGCGGCGGAGCTGGTTGCGGAATTCGCCCGGCACCTCCTGCCAGACCGGCCGTCCCTTGAAGTCACCGAACCCGATGCGGCGATCGTGCGTCGGCTCCGCGAGGAAGATGCCCCAGCGATACTCCGGTAGCTTTACCCAGTCGAAGTGGGCCCAGCCGGCGGCATCGACGCTGATCGCCGTCCGCAGGTAGACTTGGTGGTGATCCTGAAAGCCTTCCGGCCCCATGTCGCGCCACCAGTCGAGATACGCGGGCTGCCAGTGCTCCAGCGCGCGCTGCAGGCGCTTGTTGCCGGACAGGTCGACGTTGTTCGGAATGCGCTCATTCGAAATCATTACGTGCGCCTCCAGTCGAAGGAGGGGCGACCCTCGCGACCGTAGGTCATGAGGGCGCCGCGTTCGCCGACGGCATTGGGGCGCTGAAAGATCCAGTTCTGCCACGCCGTCAAGCGGCCGAAGATCTTGGTCTCCATCGTCTCGGGACCGGCAAACCGGAGGTTGGCCTCCATCCCGGTCAGGGCGTCGGGCGAGAAGGCCGTCCGCGCCTCGATCGCCATCCGCACCTCGTCGTCCCAGTCGATGTCGTCCGGCGCGTCGAAGACGAGGCCAGCCTCGACGGCCTCGCGGGCGTCGAATGGGCCCTCGTGCGCGAAGGCCGCGGCCACCGAGTCGGGCTCGCCCAGGAAGCGCGTCTCCAGACGGCTCAAGCCGTTGCTCATCGGGTAGAGCCCGCGATTGGCCGCCGAAAGCTGAATCGTGTTGTCCTCGTCCGGATGATCGATCATGAAGGCGCGATCCGCGGCCAGCGTGAGCTCGAGCAGCGTCCCGGCAAATGCGTTGCCGGGCTCGATCAGCGCGAAGAAGCTCCGCGCCGTCAGATCCATGCGCTTCAGCGTGCGGCGGATCAGGCCGATGATTTCGCGGACGAGCCAGTGGTCCTGGTACGCGGCCAGCGTCTCGTCAACGGCAAGCACCGCGGAAGGCGCGCCCACCGTGCGGACGATGACCGTGCCAACCTCGGGTTCGTTCAGGCGCAGGCGCAGCAGGCAGTCGTCCAGTTCACGGAAGGCGCGCACGGCCCACGACTGGTCACCCGCCTGCCGGAACGCCTCGGGCGTCGTGGGCTGGGGTGAGTCAGGCGCCGATACGGTCAGGTCGCACACGCGTTTGGCGCGGTCGAGATTTCCCGTGACGTACTTGTAGCGAATGGTGTCGCCGTCGATGGACGGATTGAGCGGCCCCAACGTGATGCCAGGGCCCGTTGCCGGACGATCGGAGAGCGCCGCCAGCGCGCTCGCGCGCTGCTCCACGCCGTCCTTGAACCGGCTCGTGGGCCACACCTTGTCCACGAAGCGCCACTCGACTGCGCGCTTGCCGCGCACGCCTTCGGCCAGCGTGCTGAAGTGGTCGGCGACGTCGCGCCGGACCTTGCGCTTGTCGACCACGCGGGTGAGGCCGCCCGTGCCCGGCAGCACGCCGAGCAGCGCCGTCTCGGGCAACGACACCGCGGCGCTCCCGTCGTCGACCAGGTGAATCTCGTCGCAGGCCAGCGCCAGCTCGTAGCCGCCTCCCGCGCAGATGCCGTTGATGGCGGCCAGGAACCTGATGCCGCTGTGAGCGCTCATGTCTTCCATGCCCAGACGGGTTTCGTTGGTGAACTTGCAGAAGTTCACCTTGAACCCGTGATTGGAGCTGCCCAGCATGAAGATGTTGGCGCCGGCGCAGAAGATGCGGGGCTTGAGGCTGGTCAGCACGACCGCGTGCACCTCCGGGTGCTCGAAGCGGAGACGCTGCAGCGCGTCGGCGAGCTCGATGTCCACGCCGAGGTCGTACGAGTTGAGTTTCAGCTTGTAGTCGTTGGGGCGAAGGCCGGCGTCCTCTCGCACGTCCATGGCGAGGGTGGCCACCGCGCCGTCGATCGACAGCTTCCAGTGCTTGTATTGATCTGGCGAGGTCTCGAACGAGACTGATGGCGACTGGGTCGTGCTTTCCACGGCGCGAGTGTACTACGATTTAAACGGTCGTTCAAACCTGTGCTACGCTCTTGGACATACCCGGATGAGCCGGAGTTCCGAACCGACACCCGCAATGGCAGCAACCGATCGGCGTACCGAGATTCTCAAGAGCGCGGCGGCCGCCTTCCGTAGGCGCGGCTATCACGGGGCCAGCGTGGACGAGATCGCGTCGGCGCTGGCCATGACCAAGGGCAATCTCTATTACTACTTCCGCAACAAGGAAGACATCCTCTACGCCTGCCACGAATATTCGCTCGACATCCTGCTGCTGTTGATGCGCGAGGTGCTGGACGAGCCGATCGCCGCCGACGAGAAGCTGCGCAAGCTGATTCTCGCCTTCGTCCACCTGATTCTCGACGAGTTGCAGGGCACGGCGCTGACCCTCGACCCCGAGGCCCTGTCGCCGCCGCTCTTCGCCAAGGTCATCGCCAAGCGCGACGAGTTCGATCGGGGCATGCGGGCGATCATCCAGCAGGGCATGGACGATGGTCTGTTCGCGAAGGGCGATCCCAAGATGATGGAGTTCGCGATGATGGGGGCCGTGAACTGGATCAGCAAATGGTTCGATCCGTCCGGGCCGATGACATCGCAGCAAATCGGCGAGTCGTTCGCCGACTATCTAGTCGGCCAGGCCAGGGTGGCGGCGCTAAAGTAGTCCCGTGAATCTGGAGATCTGGTGATGTGATGACCTGGTGATCAATCTGGCGATCTTCAGATCTGTCGATCTATCTTGCGATCTGCTCCACTCCCGCTGTTCGCCGCGCTCTTCCGACTTCCGACTCCCGAGGCGTTCTACTCTGCCGTCTGCCCGGGCTCCAGTTCGAGCACCTCGATGTTCGAGCCCGCGAGATGTTGTTTCAGCATCGCCGGCGTCCCCGTGAGCAGCGGAAATGTGCCCCAGTGCATGGGCACGACCTGACGGACCCCGAGCCACTTCGCCGCCATCGCCGCGGTGTCGGGGCCCATGGTGAAGCGATCGCCAATGGGCAGGAAGGCGATGTCGGGCTTGTAGAGCTCGCCAATCAACTTCATGTCGCTGAACAGCGCGGTGTCACCGGCGAAGTACAGCGTCTGGTCGTTCTCGAGTCTCACAACAAAGCCCGCGGGCTCGCCCAGATAGACGAGACCGTTCTCGTCGAAGCTGCTGCTGTGGATGGCCTCGGTCATGGTGATGCGCAGGCCCTTCGCCGTAATCGTGCCGCCTTTGTTCATCGGCTCCACGGCCTGCACGCCCTTGGTTCCCAGCCAGGACACGACTTCCCAGATCCCGACCACGGTGGCCCCGGTCGCCTTGGCCATTGCCGCGGCGTCGGTGATGTGATCGCTGTGCCCGTGCGAGACGAGGATGAGGTCGGCCTTCGTCGGCCGGGCGCGCTCGGGAAACCTAGGGTTTCCCGTGTACCACGGGTCGAATAGGACCTCGAGGCCGCCGGGCGTACGCACTTCGAACGCTGAGTGGCCGAGCCAGGTTATGGAGATGTTCTGCATCTGGTGATCTCTTGATCTGGTGATGTGGTGATCGAGCTGGCGATCGGTTGATCTGGTGATGTATCTGAGAATCTATGTGGCGATCTGGCGATTTGGTGATCTCGGGATCTCGGGATCTAGGGATCTTGGGATCGGGTGATTCGGTGATTGGCGCGGGGCGGCTTCGGCTTCCCACGGCGATTGCTGCGGGCGGTGCGGCACGACGCTGCGAAGATCGCTCGCAACTCCCGGGCTTCGTTCAACAACCCCTCCACGCGATCCGGGTCGCCCAACCCGACCCGCCAGAGAAATTCCAGCCAATACACTGCTTCGTCCGCTTCCTCGACCACCACGCCGAGCTTGGCGATGAATTCGTCCCGCGAGCGGGCGCGGCCGGATGCGCGATAGTTTGCCCCGACCGAGGTGGCACAGTCCAGCAACTGATCCGCCGGCCGCCTCCCGCCCGGCCGTGCTCTGATGATCTCGCTGAGAGTGAACACCGCTGACGCGAATCGGACGGTCCGTTCTTCGAGATCGGGGCGCTGCATGCCCGCCGTCACTGCAGCGGCCATGCCCGAAGCGATTCGGCCGGGTTTCGGCAAGGACGGCGGGGAGCGTCGCAGAAACCGCGACGCCCGGCCCGGCCCGTTGATGGAATTCGTGCGGCGGCTTGGTCCCGTGCAATGCCCCAATCCCAAAATCACAGCTCACCAGATCCCCAGATCCCCAGATCGCCTGATAGGTCGACCGATCGATCCCAAGTTCATCAGATCCTTAGATGGATCGCCACATCACCAGCTCAAGGGATCATCACATTCAAGGTTTCAGCTACACTTGATCCACACCCATGATCGAATCGCCGCTGCAGTTCATCAAGCCGCGCGAACCGAAGCCGGAGTGGCTGAAAGTCCGCGCCCCCGGGTCTGAGAACTACCTGCGCCTGCGCGGCATCATGCGAACGCTGAAGCTGAACACCGTGTGCGAGGATGCCCACTGCCCCAACATCGGCGAGTGCTGGCACCACGGCACGGCGACGTTCATGATCCTGGGCGACGTCTGCACCCGAGCCTGCGCCTATTGCGCCGTCGCCCATGGCAAGCCGGAAGCGCTCGATCTCGACGAACCCGGGCGCGTCGCCGACGCGGTGGACGAGATGCGTTTGCAATACGCAGTCATCACGTCGGTCGACCGCGACGATCTGCCCGACGGGGGGGCCGGCATCTTTGCGTCGACCATCCGCGAGATCAAGCGGCGGAAACCGGACACGCGCGTGGAAGTGCTGATCCCCGACTTCAAGGGCGACTACCAGCCCCTCAAGACGGTCCTCGACGCGCGACCGGATGTACTCAACCACAACACCGAGACGGTGCCGCGGCTCTATCGCATGGCCCGATCCGGTGGGAAGTACTCGCGGACGCTGGAGCTGCTCGACCGCGCCCGCACCTACGCGCCGGACATTCCCACCAAGACCGGAATGATGGTCGGCCTCGGCGAGCAGTCCGACGAACTCGTGGCGGTGTTCCGGGACCTGCGCAAGGTCGGCGTGGCGATCCTGACGATCGGACAGTACTTGCGCCCTTCACCGGACCACGCGGTCATGACCCGCTACTACCATCCCGACGAGTTCGCAGAGCTGAAACGCATCGCCCTCGGTCTCGGCTTCGTCCACGTCGAAGCCGGCCCGCTGGTCCGCAGCTCCTACCACGCCCACGAACAGGCCGACGCCGCCGAAGCGGCGCTTGCGCGATAACACGAAGGAAACACGAAGGAAACACGAAGGGCACGAAGAAGACACGAAGGACACGAAGGACACGAAGAGGCACGAAGGGCACGAAGAAGCCACAAGGTCAGAAGGGCGTGTACGTGGTAACGGCGACCCGGCTCGCCGTCCGGCAATCCAGATCGTCAGCCCACCGATAGACCGACAGATAGATCGACAGATAGATCAACCGATCAACAGATCGTCCGATCGATCAACCGATCACCAGCTCAAGACATCAAGAGATTCGCCTTATCTGACGATCTATCTTCTCTTCGGCTTGTAGACATGCGTCGCCTGGCCGAAGAACTGCTCCGCGGCTTCCATCACGGTCTCGGTAAGAGTCGGGTGCGGATGAATGGTCAGCTTCACGTCGGACGCGGTCGCACCCATTTCGATCGCCAGCACACCCTCCGAAATCAATTCGCCGGCGCCAGAGCCCACGATCCCCACACCGAGGATGCGTTCCGTCTTCGGATCGATGACCAGCTTGGTCATGCCGTCCACACGGTCGATGGCGATGGCCCGGCCGGACGCGCCCCACGGAAAGCGGGTCACCTCCACCGAGAGTCCCTGCTTCTCGGCATCAGCCTCGGTCAGCCCCGCCCAGGCGATCTCAGGATCGGTGAAGACCACAGCGGGGATCGCGGCCGGTTCGAATACCCCCTTGTGGCCGGCGATGGCATCGACCGCCACCCGTGCTTCGTGTGACGCCTTGTGGGCCAGCATCGGCTCACCGGCCACGTCACCAATCGCGAACATCGTCGGCTCGGCCGTGCGGCGTTGGCCGTCGGTCTCGATGAAACCCTTGGCGTCCACCTTGACCCGGGTGCGCTCCAGTCCATCGATGCTGGCATTGGGCCTCCGGCCGATCGAGACGAGCACGTAATCGAAGGTTGCCTCGGAGGGAACACCCTCTCCCTCGAAGTTCACGGTGATGCCGGACGTGGCGAGCTTCATCGCCGTCACCTTGGTCGAAAGGTAGATCTTCTCGAAGACCTTCTCGGCACGCTGGTTGAGGATCCGGACGAGATCCCGATCGGCGCCGGGCAGCAAACCCGGTGTCATCTCGACGACCGAGACCCTGGTCCCGAGCGCGGCGTAGACCGAACCCAGCTCGAGCCCGATGTAGCCGCCGCCGACCACCAGCATCGTCTTCGGAATCTCGGGCAGGTCGAGCGCACCGGTCGAATCGAGCACTCGCGGCGAGTCCAGCGACAGCGACGGAATGCGCGTCGGGTGCGAGCCGGTGGCGAGGATGACGTAATCCACGGCAACCGTTTCCTCGCCGCCATCCGCCTTCTGCACCCGCAGCGTCCGGGCGTCCACGATCGACGCGCGTCCCTGCAGGTAGCGCACCTTTCGCAGCTTCGCCACCTGCCCGGTGCCGCCGGTCAGCTTCTCGACCACCCGGTTCTTGTAGGCGCGCAGCTGGTCCAGGTCCACCTTGGGGGCGCCAAAGCTCACGCCCCATTCGCCAGCGTGATGCGCCTCGTCGATCACCTTGGCGACATGCAGCAGGGCCTTGGACGGGATGCAGCCCTTGTACAGACACACGCCGCCGGGGTTCTTCTCCTCGCCGATGAGGGTCACGTCCATCCCCAGATCGGCCGCATAGAAGGCGGCGGCATAGCCGCCCGGGCCGGCCCCGAGAACAGCGACCTTGATGGAGGTCTTCGAATCTGATGAGCTCATGATGTGATGATCTCGTGATCGATCTGGCGATCTCATGATCTGGTGATCTGGCGATCGAATCGGTCGATCTGACGATCTATCGATAGATCTCCAGATCGACAGCTCGCCAGATTGATCATCACATCACCACATCAACACATCACCAGATGCGCGTATCGGTATCGCCTAGCCTCTGAGAGCCAGGGCGAACGGATTCTCCAACGCCTCCGCCACCCAGCGCAGGAAACGAATCGCGTCCGCGCCGTCGATGAGACGGTGATCGTAGCTGAGCGACAGCGGCAGCATTTGCCGCGGCTCGAACGCCGTGCCGTTCCACACCGGCTCGAACACGCCACGCGAGATGCCGAGGATCGCGACCTCTGGCCAGTTGACGATCGGCGTGAACGCGGTGCCGCCGATGCCGCCGAGGTTCGAAATCGACATCGACCCGCCGGACATGTCGTCGATCGACAGCTTGCGACTCCGCGCCTTCTCGGCCAGCTGCTGGATCTCGACCGACAGCTCGGTCAGGTTCTTCCGGTCGGCGTCGCGCACCACGGGTACGAGCAGGCCGTTGTCGGTATCCACCGCGATGCCAACGCTGATGAACTGTTTGTAGACGATGGCCGCTCCGGCCATGTCGACCGAGGCGTTGAACTGCGGGAACACCTTGAGCGCGCTCGCCAGCACCTTGCAGGCGACCGCGGTCACCGTGAGGTTTCCACCCTTCTTCTCGACCTCGGCGCGATAGGTCTTGCGCATCTGCTCGAGGCGGGTGATGTCGGCCTTGTCGAACTGCGTGAAGTGCGGGATGGTGTTCCAGGCGGTGCTCAGGTGCTCGGCCGTCTTGCGGCGGATACCGCTCATCGGCTTGCGCTCGGTCTCGCCCCACTTGGAGAAGTCGGGCAGCGCCCGCAACGCGACCGGCGCCGCACCAGCGGCCGCGGCGCCCTGGCCGGCGCTGCCGAAGCTGTTCATCACCCGCCTGGCGAACTCCTTCACGTCGTCGATGGAGATGCGCCCGCCTGGCCCCGTCCCCGGGACCTCGGTGATGTCCACGCCAATCTCACGGGCCAGCTTGCGCACCGAGGGCGCGGCCGGTGCCGAGGTGACGGCAGCCGCAGCAACCTGAGGCGCGGCCGCCTGTTGTCTGGCCGCGGCAAAGGCGACCACGGGCGCCTTTGGGCGTTCGGGCTCGGGTGCGGGCGACGGAGCGGCGGCTGGAGCGACCGCAGCGGCGGCAGAAGGCGCTGCGGCCGCGGGCGCCGCGGCCGGGGCCGCAGCTTCCGCCTGGGGCGGCGCACCCGC
>DATLLC010000047.1:0-13195 GCA_035538015.1 Vicinamibacterales bacterium | reverse complement strand
GGTCGCGTACTTGAAGTGCGCGGCGGTGGGGCGGGCGTTCGCCGGTATCACACCGCCCTTGTCACTGGGCTGATCGAATCCGTTCAGCGAGCGCTGCTTCACGTCGACCGGCACCTCGCCCCGCGCGGCGGCGATGAGCTGGACGCCGACGGCCTGTCCCGGCGTGACGATGCCATCGTTGGCGATCGCCTCCAGCCTGAGGTCAGTGGCGGCCACGAGGGCGTTGATGAACTGCGATTCCTTCTGCGCCAGGCGGAAGTCGATCTCGAAGCGCGCGTCTTCGGCCAGGCCCATGCCGGTCAGGTCGCGCCGGAGGGTTCGGACCGCCGTCAGAGCCGCGGTGAGCGCGGGCACGGTGCCTGCGCTGCCCCGCATCCCCAGCTCGCTCCGCGCGTCCCGCACGCGTGCGGTGATGCCGGACAGCGCGGCGGTCAGCGCCGCCGGCGGGTTCGCGCCGGCATAGCCGGCCAGCGACCCGAGGCTCACGTCCACGCCGTCGAACGGATCCTTTTCGGCGCGATCGACCCCGTCGGCCAGCACCGTATCGCGCAGGCGGTAAGCGCGGATCGCGCCCGGACCCATTGGCCCGCCTTCGCCGGGGAGCGGGAGCAGCTGCGACATGCCCTGGCACTTGTGCATGCTACGGGCTTCGCCGGACAGCTCGTTGTAGGTGCGCCCGAGCACATGATCGTACTGCCCGCCACCTTCGAACATGAGTGCCTTTGACGCGCCGGGGCCGTTCAGCTGCGGAGCAGCGCCGCCCCGACCGGGACCCATCGGCCCGAACCCGAACCCGGCCGTGTAGTAGAACTTTGCCGCCTGCCACGGTCGCAGGCCGTCCTTGATCTGCTCCGGAAACTGGTTCGGATCCGCAGCCGCGCGGAACGCCTCGGCGGTGAGTCGAGACGAGGTCTGGTGGTGCTGGCCGCCGCCCTCGCCGTCGAACACGAAGCCGACGATCACCTGCGGCCGGATGGTCCGAATCATCCGGACGTAGTCACCGAGGATCTCCTGGTGACCCCACTTTTCGAGCGTCTCCTCGATCGAGAACGAGAAGCCGAAGTCCACCGCGCGCGTGAAGTACTGTTCCGCCCCGTCGTAGCGATGGGCCGCCAGCAGCTCCTCGGTCCGCAACACGGCCAGCGCCTCGAAGAGCTCCGGCCCGATCTCGTTCTGTCCGCCCTCGCCACGGGTGGCGGTGACCAGCGTCGTCCGCATCCCCTTGCCGAAGCCGTAGTAGGCGAGCATCGCGTTGTTCTCGTCGTCGGGATGCGCCGTCGTCATCATGAAGGTACCGACGGTGTCCAGCTTGCGAAGCGCAAGCGCCATGGCGGGCGTGCCGCGGAGAGCCGCCACCGGTTGCAGCTGGTGCTGCGCCCGCGTCGCTGAGACCAGGAGGAGGGTGACTATGGTGAAGGGGAGGAGCGGGCGCATGACGTTCATTGATGATTGATGATTGGCGATTGACGATTTATCCGGTGATTGATGATTGGGGCATTGCGGCATTCGGATTGGGACATCGGGCGATTGGGTGATTGGGTGATTGGGTGATTCGTTCATGACGAGCGACAGTGGCTCTACCGCACGATCTGATGCTCGGGCCTTGACGCAGCGCGGCGATCACCGGCTCGATCGATTCGAATGGCACAATGGATCAATCGCCAGATCGGTCAATCCGAATGCCGCAATGCCCCAATCATCAATCACCGGATAAATCGTCAATCGCCAATCATCAATCGTCAATGAACGCCGGCAGCGTCCGAATCGTCAATGAACGCCGGCGGCGTCAGAATCGTCAATGAACGCCGGCAGCGTCAGAAGGTGAATTTGAAACCGATTTGCACCTGCCGCTGTTCGTACCCGCCGGTCGGTGTGAGCTGGTCGGCCGAGGTCGGCAGCTCCACGGTCGGCACGCCCAGCGCGTTGGTCGCGACAGTGGCATTCACACCGGAGGTCTGTACGGTGTTGAACAGGTTCTTGACCTCGGCAATCAATTCGGCAGCGCGGTTGCCGCCTACTGGGATGCGGCGCGAGTAGCGGAAGTCCACGTTGTAGCGGGCGGGCAGTTGGAGCGAATTGCGCGCGACGCCGTCGGGCCGATCGCTGGCCGTGGCGTCATTGTTGATCTCGGCGCTGGCCCGCAGGTTGACGGGAATGCCGCTCGCGAACTGCAGCGCGACCCCGAAGACGTTGTTGTTGAGGATGGCGCCGGCCGTGCCCTCGCGGTCGAATCGCGGCGTGGCGACGATGCTGCCGGTGAAGGTGTGGCGCTGGTCCAGCACATTCGGCCCGAGGTCGCGACCGAGGTTGGTCGGGTCGTTCCGGCCGGCGTCGCCCTGCACCGAGAGCGCGCTGGTAATGGGCGCGTTGTCCTCGCTCTTGCCGAGGGTGTAGGCGAAGTCGAAGCCGATGCCGTCGACATTGCGGCGGGTGAGCAGCAACGTCAGGTTCTTGTAGGTGGAATCGCCGATGGCCTGGGTCGAGTTGATCGCGTTGTAGCGGGGATCCACGCGGGTGACCGCACTCACCGTCGGGCTGAAGATCGGAATGCCGCTCGGCGTGGAACTGGTGGGGTTGATCAGGTTGATGTTGGTGACGACCGGCAGGTCGTAACCCTTCACGTAGGACGCGCCGATGCTCACCGAGTACTGATCGGAGAGGGCGTGCTCGAACTGGACGTTGTTCTGCCAGGTGCGCGCGACCGTGAAATCTGGATCGACCGTCCATGCGAGATTGGGCTGCGCGCCGGCGCCCGCGCTCAGGATGGCGGGATAGGCCGGGGCGCCGATCTGCGTCGGCGTGAAGTTGGCCGAGGCACGCGCGTTGGTGCCGTCGTTCTGGAGCGCCTGTTCGTAAATGGCGTTGAGCGTCTGGTCGTACATGATGCCGGTGTTGGCGCGAAGCACCGACCGGCGCTCGTCGCCAAGCGACCAGACCGCGCCCACCCGAGGCGCGAAGTTGCGCTTGGCCACCGGGAACTCACGCGACGTCTCCACCGGCGCGTTGGGGTCCGCGTCCGGCACACCGTAGATGTCGTAGCGCACGCCGTAGAGCAGCTTCAGGGTCGGGCTCACACGCCAGTCGTCCTGCGCGTAGAAGCCATACTGGCTGGTGTTGTATTCGAGATCCGGCAGCCCGAAGTACTGCGTGAACGACGTGTAGCCGAACGGGCTGGCGCCGCTCACCGCCGTCTGATACGCGGCCACTGTCGGGAAGGTGTAGAGCGCGGCCGGCGCCGACCGCCGGGTATCGGCCACGAACTGCAGGTCCACGCCGGCCTTGAAGGCGTGATCCCCACGCAGCCACGTGGTGTTGTTGTTCAGCTGCATCACGTCCTGCGTGAAGCCAAAGCCCGAGTCGGTGGTCGCGGCGACCGGTCCGCCGAACTGCGCCACGTTGGGGATGTTGATGGCCGGACCCGTCCCCGATAGCGCGTTGGGCACGCGCGACTGCGCGCGGGTGGCGTACTGGAAGCGGAACTCGTTGAGGAGCCCCGCTCCAAGCGTCGACACGAGCTGCGCGCCGGTCGAGTGCTGCCGATCCGCGAAGTCGTTGGCTCGCTGCACCGACAGGATGCCACCGCCCACGTTGGCGGTGATGAAGTTGTCGAAGAACATGTAGCGCACCGAGAGCCGGTTCGCCTGGTTGATCTGGTGATCCACCTTGCCGATCGCGAACTCGGTGTTCAGGCCACGCGGCTGGTACTGCGGCTCGTTGAGGCCAAGCGCCGACTGGTTGCCCGGCGTGATGGTGATGACGCTGAGGCCCGAGAGATCACGCTCGGTGTGCTCGTAGCCGCCGAAGAAATGTGTCTTGTCCCGCAGGATCGGGCCGCCGAGGTCGAACGTGTAGACGTTGACGTCGGTCGGCGGCTTGGCCGCGTCGGTGGCGGTGTAGAACGGCGTGGCCACCATCGACTGGCGCTGGAAGCGATAGCTGCCCTGCCCGCGGAACGCGTTGGTGCCCGACGGCGTGATGGCGTTGTACACCAGCCCCATCGTCTGTCCGAACTCGGGCGCGTAACCGGTGGTGACGACCTTGACTTCGCGAATCATCACCTCGGACATCGGCATCTGCCGCAGCCCCGCGCGATCCTTCTGCGTGTTGTTGCTGCCGTCCACCTGATAGTTCACGCGGAGCAGCGCCCCGTTGGCGGTGAGGCGGGGGACGCCGAATTCGTTGGTCTCGAAGCCCACGACGCCGGGCTGGAGCAGCGCGAAGTTGTAGGGGTTGCGCGAGGTCAGCGGCAGCGTCTTGATTTCAGCAGTGGTCAGCGTCCGGCCCTGCTCGATCTTGGCGAGGTCAACCAACGGGGAATCCGCCGTCACCGTCACGGTTTCGGTGACGGTGCCCACCGAGAGCTTGAAATCGATCACCGCGGTCGTGCCGGCCCTCAGCGAGACGCCACTCTGCTCGTATTTCTTGAAGCCTTGCAGCTCGGCCTCTACCCGATAGCCGCCGAGCGTGAGCAGGGGCGCGCGATAGAGACCGCTTTCGTTGGTGACCACCGCGCGCGTGACGCCGGTGTCGATGTTGGTGACGGTCACCGTGACACCAGGCAGGACCGCGCCCTGGTCGTCGGTCACCGTGCCTTCGATGGTGCCGTTGATGGCCGTGGACTGTGCCGCGGCGGGGAGCGCCGAGCCGAGGGCCAGGACGAACGCGAACAGCAAGTGGAGCATGAGGGGCGCCTCCAGAAAAGGTCCAAATTTGCAGTATATGACGACAGGTGCGAGCAGGTGCCGCCGGCACCCGCCCGCGCCGCCCGTCAGCAACTGCCCGCACCCGTCGGCACCTGACCCTAGGGCCCGCAGAGGTACCAGGCGCCGACGCGGTCCTCCGGCACGCCTTGCGCACAGGGTTGCTCTTGCACGACCAGCACGTGCGGCTCCGCCGCATCCGCGAGGTCCTCGTACTCCTGGATGCGCAGCACCTCGGTCGAGGTGAGCTTGACCCGCTCGCGCGTCAGGAAGGTGATGGCATACGAGCGCCAGTACCCCGCTCGCCCGATCCCTACGCCACGTTCCGTCAGCCGCGCCGCGGCATCCGCAAACCGGAGGGGGGCCTTGCCGCGATACCCCTCCTGGATGACGCGCAGGTGATCGATGGCGGCCGTCCCCGCGAGGAGTGCCAGCAGGACGGTCGTGGCCAGCCGCACGCCCCACAGCCGCCATGGCTGCAGCAGCAGCGCGCTGACGCCAACCGGCGCCAGCAACGCCAGCAGGCCATAGCGAAGCAGATACAAGCTCGGCTCCCGGGTGACCGCGTAGACGAGGGCAGACTGGGCGGCAATGAGCAGGAGATAGAGCGGGAAGATGAGGGCGCCCTTCGGCGCCGGGGTGCGCGTGCCCCGCACCAGCGCGAGCGGCCACACCAGAGCGGCGGCGACGACCAGCGGTACCAACTCGGGCCAACCCACCGGGACCGACGAGCCGATCGCCACCTCGCGTGGAACGAGCCCCTTGACGCCCAGCAGCACCGCGAAGTGCTCGTACGGGAGCGCCGCGATACGCGCCGGAATCGCCCCCGGATCCCACACGATACGGTTCCGGAGCTGGGTCAGGTTGTCCTGCGGCCGGTCCGGCGCTCGCATCCCGGCGGTGGCCGGACCCATCAGGTCGGCCGACGGCTTGAGTGCCTGGATGGCCAGAAACACGACGATGAACGCAAACGCCGTCATCATCCAGTGTCGAAACTCGGCAACCCGGCGATCCCGGCCTCCGCCGTCGAGCCGAAGCTGCCAGAGCGCCGCGACGCCAAGCGCCGGCATCGCGTAGATGGTGAACTCGCGGTGCAGGAACGCGACGGCGGCCAGCGTCCCCAGCAGCAGCGGGCGCCGCCTCACGACCCACAGCACCCCGACCCACAGAAACGGTTCCGGGTTGCCGCCCTGCGCCTCAATCAGGTGCGCCGACAACACCACGGGCGCGAGGGCGAATGGCAGGACGGCCATGGCAGCCCCTCCAGGCGTCAGGCGCGCATCTCGAATCAGCAGCCGCCAGAGGAGCAGCGCGGCGGCCACGTTGAACAGAAGCATCGTGAGGTGCAGCGCGAACACCGTCGGCCCGAGCACCAGGAACACCGGCGCCATCGCCCAGGCTTCGACGCCTAGCATGTACTCCTGCCCGTAGAAGAAGAGCGGTCGCGCGCGCCCCTCCGTCAGGTGCTTGGCCATGAGGCCGACAATGGCCTGGTCCGAGTCGAAGTAGGCCTCATCCCAGGTCAGGAAGAACCAGGAGCGCATGACGATTGCCGCGACGACCGCGGCGATCGGCAGCCAGTCAGCTCGTCGTGACCACGGTAGGGACGTGCTCATGGGTCACTGACACAGGTGCCACGGCCCGACGACGTCAAAGGGCCGCTGGTTCTCGCAGGGCGTTTCCTGAATGGTGACCACGCCATCGCTGGCCCCATCGGCCATCAGCTGGTATTCGCGAATACGTTGGATCTCGTTGGACGCCACGATCACGCGTTCCTGGGTGAGAAATGTGACGACGTAGGAACGCCAGTAGCCGGCCCGCGCCAGATGGACACCACGCTCCTCGAGCTTCTGTGCGAGAGGCACGAACCGGGGCGGGGGCGGGGCAAACGACGCCCGCTGCAGCACCGTCACGTGGTCGACCAGCGCGGCCGCCGTGAGCAACCCGAAAAGCGCCGCGCCGGTCGCGCGCAAGGCTGTCGGGCGGGACGCCTGCATCACGAGGGCGGCAAATCCGATCGGCAGGAACAGCGCCAGCAGCCCATAGCGAAACGTGAACATGCTCAAATCGCGCGTCAGGGCGTAGGCGACGCCGGCTTCGAGGCCGACGATGACCAAGTACAGAGGGAAGGACAGACCGGCCAACGATCGGCGGCGCGCGAGGTCGATCGACCACCATATCAACAGGATTCCCGCAAGCCCGGCCGCCACCGGTAGCAACTCCTGCCATCCGACGTGCGCATCGGAGCCGATCGAGAGGAAGTTCGGACGGAAGCCCTGCAGTCCGACGATCATCGGCAGGTACTCGGTCACCAGCGCACGAAACCTCGTAGGGAGGGCATCCGCCTTGACGTTGGCGCGGGCCAGCAGTTGCGTCACATTGCCCTGGTCGGTCGACCCCGGCGACACCGGCACCCCGGCCGAGGCCGGCCCCATCAGGTCGGCGTGAGGCTTCAACGCGTTGACGCCCTGGAACACCGCTACGAACGCGAACGCCGTCAGGGCCCACGGGCGGATCAACGGCGCCAATCGGCCCCGCGCCTCCGCCAACTGCAGCAGGAGCAGCGCCGGCAGGGCGTACAGGGAGAACTCCCGATGGAGGAACGCGATGGCCATCGCCGCGCCCAGCCCGAGCGGCTTGTCGCGCAGCAGCCACGCCACGAGGACCCACAGGAACGGCTCGACGTTGCCGCCCTGGGCTTCTACCAGGTGCGCGGCCGTGATGAACGGCGCCAGCGCGAAGGGGGCTGCCGCCAGCGCCGCCAGCCACGGGTGCAGGCGTGCGTCGCGCACGAGCAGCCACCACAAGGTCAGCGTCGTCACCGCGTTCAGCAGGACCATCGTCAGGCGCAGCGCGAAGACACTCGGGCCGAACACCGCGAAAACCGGCGCCATCACCCACGATTCCACGCCCAGCATGTATTCCTGGCCGTAGAAGAAGAGCGGAAACGCGCGGCCCTCGAGCAGATGCTTGGCCATCAACCCCACGATGGCCTGGTCGGAATCGAAGTAGCTCTCGTCGAAGCGCAGGAAGAACACGCCGCGGAGCACGACGGCGGCCAGCAGGACCAGCGCCACGATCAACGCGCGCGACTTGGGATCGCGCGGGCCGTGAGGCATCATGCTGGAGGTCGATGATAACAGCTGGACTTCTGCCCGCCTGCGCCGCGGTGTGGCACCGCGGAGTCTTCGAGCTGGTGCAGGCCGGCTGGTGGCAGGACCTGCCTGGCGCCGACCGCTGGGCGCCGGCCGTGTGGCTGGCGATCCCGGCTGTGCTGTTGACGCTCGTCGCCGTCGCCGCGGCAGCGCTGTCGCGGGTGCGGATCCTGATCGTGGTGCTGGCCCTCGCGACCGTGGTGCAGCCCGTCCTGACACTGGTCCTGGCGCCACTCGCGCTCGCGGTGCGCACGTGGCCCCCGCGACAGACCCTGGTGTGGCCGGCCATCGTCGCCCTGGCGATTTGGGCTGCAGGGTTCTGGTTGACACCTGCCTGTGTCAGCGGGCCGCCGCGGTCGATCTCGGCGATGGAGATCGCCGTGGCATGGGGGCGCACGATCGGGGTGGCGGGGGGCGTCCTGATCGTGCTCGATCTTCTGTTCAGGCACACCAGCAGACGGTCACAGCTGGCCGCGGCTGTGGTCCTCGCCATCGTGGCGGGCTTGCTGGTCAGCGGCCGCGCGACCGATGCACCGGCGCTCCTCGGCGCGTCCGTCGCGGTGCTGTGGTGGCGGGTGGTGGCAGGTGCCAGCCAGGTGATCGAGTGGCAGACCACCGTGGCAGGACGTGTTGGCGCGATTGCCCTCGTGGTCCTGGTGCCGGTGCTGGCCGCGGAACAGGCGACCCTGTCGCCGGCAGGCCGCGGCGATCCGGGTACGGCGGCCGCGTGGAGCGCTCTCGAGGCGGCGGGCAGCCCCGCGGCGGTCATGGCGACCGGGGGCCGCGCGGACACCGCCACGACCATCTGGCGGAGCGGACCCTCCGACCATCAGCGGTCGTTGGCGCTGATCCAGCCGGACCAGGATGCGACCAGCCGATACGTGGCGACCAGTGCCGTGTTCGGCTGGAGCGGTCAGGCGCGGACGCTCTCGATGCGCGGCATGCTGGTGGCGCCACTGCCCCCGGGCGGGAAGGCGGAACCGCTCCTTTGGCGCGTGCTCCAGTTCGAGCGATGTCATGCGCTCACGTCGAGGTGGGCGGACATCGGCGGGACCGCCGCCGGCGGACAGTTCGCCGGCGTGTTCCCCGAGGCGATGCCCAGTCGCGCGGCCCTGGTGTATCTCGGGTCGGCACGCCGACTCGACCCCCGTCCACTCGACTGGCCTGTCGCGGCCGGGCAAGCGTTCGATAGCCAGATTTACGATCGCGAATCGGCCGACGACCAGGGCAGGTTGACTGAGGCGCTGGCAGCCGACGCGTTCTCCGCCTCGGCACTCGGCGAGGCGCGCTTCGTGACGCGCGTGCGCTTTTATCGCCGGCCCATGGCGTCGGACACGCTCGCCGTCACTCTGGGCGGGCTGTCCGGTAGGGCCTGGGCACGCCTGTATTCAGAGCGTGATGCCCGCGCCGATCGTCAGCCCCTGCTCTGCAGGAGCAGCGTGGGACAGCCGATCACGGCCTACGCGGGCGCGCCCGCGGTGCTGGACATCGACCTGACATCGCCCTACGCAATTGGAAGTGGTTGGTACGGCGCGGAGCAGGTCGGCGAGAGCCGGTTCCGCTGGACCGCAGAGCCCGAGGCTGACGTGTTGTTCGTGGCACAGCGAGCGCAGCCACTCGTGCTGCGCCTGGACGCGCAGCCCGGCTCCGGCAGCTGGGCCGCCGCCGCCATGCGCGTCTCGTTGAACGGGGTGGAGGCCCAGTGCCGCGGCGGCCCGCCGCCGTGTGACTGGCTCCTGCCGGCGGAGGCCATGCGAACGGGTCTGAACGTGATCACCCTGCACAGCACGATGGTGCAGGCGCCGGCTCCGGATCCGCGACGCCTCGGACTGCTGGTCACGTCCGCTCAGCTGGCGCGCCCGTAAGTAGCGGTCGCACACTCAACCTTCAACGCTCAAAGCGCTCGGGCAAAGCCGAAAAGCTCGTCGTCGCTGGTCGTCGTGCCCTGCACGTGCCGCAGCAGGATGCGGCTGGCGAGGAATGCGCGCGCGGGGTCGTGTGTGGTTCCGAAGGCGAAGAGCTGGTGCGGAAAGTTGCGGTGCGGTCCGACGTAGAGTCCGCCGTCGACACTGTGCGCCAGGGGCACCGACCATCCGTACGCCGGCATCACTCCGGAGATGTCGGGGTAGAGCCGGGACAGCTCGTACATGAGCTGACCGGTGCGCTGCACGTCAAGCTTCTCGGCCCACCCCCCCTTCGGCCGGGCGCTGTCGGCTCCGCCGACGAGCACTCGATGGTCCGCCGTCCAGCGGATTGTGTGAGGGGGCGTGTCGGTGTCGCACACGATGCTACGGGGTGGGCCGATGGCCTTGCGCACGGCAACGGGGAGCACGTCGGTCAAGACGAGCGATCGCACGTCCCAGCGGAAATGTCGCTTGAGGGCGGCAACGAGGCCCGTCGGCTCGCCGGTGCAGTGCACGACTTGTGGCGTGACGATGCGGCCATTTGGCGTGACGACTGTGGCCCTCACGCGATCGAAGGTGACTTTTGTCACCTCGGTGCGCTCGAAGAGGCGCGCCCCGCGCGCCTCGGCCGCCGCGGCGAAGCCAATCACGAGCTGGTAGGGATTCAACGCCCCCCACGGAACGAGGCGGGCGCCCGCTTCGGCTTCGGTCCCGGCGACCTTGCGAACCGCGGCGGGTTTGAGCCAGGTCGAATCCAGGTCGACCTGGTGTCGCGCATCGACTTCCCGCCGAAGCTGAGCGGCGGAAGCGCCTGGCGGCACCAGCCGGATAGCGTGGAGCGTGTCGAGATCGGCCTTGATCCTCAGCCGCCGAACGCCGGCAGCCAGATCGAGGACGGCTCGCCGGACGTGATCGAACTGGGCGCGGGCGATGCGCCGGCCCGCGCTGGCCTGCAGGTCGAGGAAGGACGTCGTCGCCTCACCGGCCATGAGGCCCGAGCCATGACCGCTGCCGCCCTGACCCACTGTGGCGGCTTCGAGCAGGACCACCTTGATGCCGGCGGCGGCCGCGGCATATGCCGTCATCACGCCGCTCAGCCCGCCGCCGATGATGACGAGTGGCGCCTCGATGGCGCCGCGAAGAACAGGGTGAGATGGCCGCTTCTTGACCGGAACGCCGTCAATCCACGGGGAGACCCCGTACCTGGTGGGCACCGGGGGATGTTACTTCAGGGTCAGGTGCGGCGGGTGCGGGCAGGTGCCGACAGGTGTGGACAGGTGCCGACAGGTGCGGGCGGGTGCGGTCGGGTGCCGACAGGTGCGGGCAGGTGCGGCACCGGGCTCCCGACGCGCGGTTACCACTTGCCGGTCCGGTTGCCGGTTGCCGACTGCCGACGCCCGGCTACCGGTTGCCGGTTACCGACTGCCGCTTGCCGGTTGCCGGTTGCCGGTTGCCGCCCCTTAACTCCCCGTCCCCGCTTCCTTCCGCAGGAGCTTCGCCTTCCGCCCCACGCCCCACCGGTAGCCGCCAAGCCCGCCGCCGGTCTCGACGACGCGGTGGCAGGGCACGACGACGGCGACGGGATTCGTGGCACATGCACGAGCGACCGCCCGAACGGCCCGCGGCTGACCGATCGACCGCGCCACCTCGGCGTAGGGCCGCGTCTGACCGTACGGAATCGCCTGCAGGGCCCGCCAGACCTTCCACTGGAAAGCGGTGGCCTGCACGTCGATAGGCAGATCGAGGGCGGGGAGGTCGCCATCGAGGTGTTTGACGATGGCCTCCACCCAGTCGGCGCGCGCCGGCTCTCCCTCGCAGATCTCCGCAGCGCGATACTCCTCGCGCAGTCCGCGCGCGAGCGCGCCGTCCGACTCACCGAGTTTCACCGCGCACACGCCGTTCGCGGTCGTGCCGACGAGCAACCGTCCGAAGGGGCTGGCCACGATCGAGTACGCGATCCGCATGCCCGCGCCGTGCCGGCGATACGCCGACGGGCTCATCCCGCTCGCGGCGCCGCCTTCGTAGACGCGGCTCGGTGAGCCGTACCCCGCCTCGTAGATGGCCGTCGTCACGTCGTTGCCGCGCCGCAGGCTGGCGCGCAGGCGTTCCTCGCGACACGCGGCCTGGAACTCTCGCGGCGAGACGCCGACGATGGCCTTGAAGCGGCGCTGGAGATGGTGCGGGCTCATCGAGGCCACGCGACCGAGCTTGGCGAGCGTGACAGCCTGGTCGGCGTGCGCGGCCAGATAGGCGGACACTCGGCGGACGGCGTCCATACCGGGCACGCCCACGTCCACCTGATCCGGCTTGCATCGCTTGCACGGGCGGAAACCCTGCTGTCGAGCGTCCGTACCGGTGTCGAAGAACTTCACGCGGTCGGCGCGCGGCCGGCGGCTGGGGCAGCTCGGCCGGCAGTAGACGCCGGTGGAGGTGACGGCGTAGACGAAGGTGCCGTCGGCGGCGGCGTCGCGGGCGGCCAGCGCCTTCCACCGCGCGTCGAGGCCGGAGGGTGCGGTCATGGCAATCAGTTCATGCTGCATCATGTTCGCCACGATAGGCCAGCGCTGGCGGGTGCCGCGATCCGAGGCTTGCGATGGTATCCGACACGCCTCCCACGGTCACATCCTTCATCCCAGCTCGTCTTCGGCCGCTAAACTCCCTCTCACATGCGCGTGTGCCTGCTGGCCCTGCTGGGGCTGCTGACGACGGGCGCGACCCAGGCGCCTCACGCGGTCGGTTGGCGATTCGAACTGGCCACGGATGCGGCGCGACGCTACGAACCGGAGGCGGGGGATCTGGCTGGGCCCGGTCCGCGTCCGGTGGCCATCACGATTTTCTACCCTGCCGCGGCCCAGTCGGAGGCGCCCGCCACGACCTACCGGGAACTCGCGGGTCTGGGTGCCTACGACAGGTATCGCGAGCCTCCGCCGACGGCGTTTGTGGACGCGCAGGCGGCTGCGTTGAAGGACAGCTGGCCCGACGCGGTCGCCCGCGAGACGCGCAGCGCTAGGGAAGTGGCGCCGGCGCTCGGAAAGTACCCGCTCGTGCTGTTCGCCCACTCGACGCCGCTCGGCATGGCGGCGATGAGTGAGAACCTCGCGCAACACGGCTTCGTCGTCGCTGGCGTCATCTCGCGCGGAGCCGAGCGCGGTAGGTATCGCCTGAGCGTCGCGGACGTGCAGGCGATGGGTGAGGACCTGCGACTGGCGCTTGGGGTGGTTGGGACATTGCCGTTCGTCGATGCCTCGCGAGTCGGCGTCATCGGCATGAGCAACGGCGCGCTCGGCGCGATCGCGCTCGCCAATGCGACGCGCGTGCAGGCAATCGTCAGCCTCGATGGCACCGTCGGGGAACGGGCCGCGGCGCGTGTGCTCCCGGAGCTGGCGTCGGCCGCGACTCCAGCGAGCGTTCCCCCGCTCCTGCACCTGTACGCGCC
>DATLLC010000046.1:0-5474 GCA_035538015.1 Vicinamibacterales bacterium | reverse complement strand
ATCGAATCCGTGTCATCGCTGTCGCAACTGCTGCCCGAGCACGACGTGTCGGCGTGCACGGAGGTGGTCGTGATCAGGTAGTTGAAGCCGACGAGACCATCGACGTAGGGTCGCACCCGGCCCTCGCGCTTCTGCGCGCGGACGCGGCCATGGAGCAGGAAGATGCCGTTCGAGGTTTCGACCGGAACGGTGAGATCCGGAATGCCGCTGAGCGGCACGTCCCGCGTTTCGCTGCCGTACCAGAGGTAAGTGGCCTCGGCGCCGGCGCTGAACGGGCTTGGTCCGAGTGCGAAGTCGAAGTGCCCCGAAAGGCCGCCCGTGAGGGTGACATTGTCGGCGAAGTCGCCGATCGGGATGCCGAGCATCCCACCCAGGCCGCCCTGGAACAACGGCCGCTGAGCGGCCTGGTTCGCCGCCGTCGAAGACGGCGGGGTGGCCTGGCCGGCGCCTGGTTGTGCGACGGCAGTCTCGGTGGCGAGCAGGAGCGATACGAACGCTGCGAGCAACGGGAGCGGTGTCATGCACACCTCGCCTGGGCCGCACGAGGCACCTGCAGCCGCAAGACGCTGTGCAGAGCGCGTACCAATCGCGATCAGGCCGCCTCGCGGTGAACGCGGCCGATTTCCATCGTCCACGCGGCGGCGCCCGGCCGCTCCGCCACCTGCGGAGGACACCGACTGTGCGAAGATCCGCACAACCACGCGAATGCGCCTCGTGCTGACCCTGACCGGCATCCTGCTTGCCGCTGCGTCCGCCGGCGGTCAGGCCCCGAGCGCGGGGCTGGATCGCGCCACCATCGGCCGGATTCGGACCGAGGCGATCGACAAATCGCAGGCGGTGGACCACGTGTGGTGGCTGTCGGAGGTCTACGGGGACGAGAGTCGCCATTAACGGGGGCGGGAGGTCAACAGAACGGGCGTTATCAGACTCGCGCCGGGGGATGCGGCCGGTGTTCGCCCGTCGGAGAGAAGGGCGAGCACGACGCCGTCACATCTTCAAGAAACAGACTGCATCGCTCGGGGACATACAACCGCCGTCGCAAGGGCTCACAAACCGGATGATCGACGCCTGTCGTAACTCCGGCCTGAAGACCTGCTGACGATCTGCTTTTGCCGTCTTCGATCGCGTGGGAGCGTCGCCGCCTAACCGCCGCGAGCCCGCCTTACCGCGGCCTCTGTGCGTGGACCGCGAAATCGAAGTGAAGCGCGTGCTAAAAGTAACGGCTGACCAGGTACACTCCGACGAGAACTGCCGCGGCCGCGACCGCAACCGACGGCAGCGACGACCATTCCGTCGTCGCCGTCAGCACCAGGAAGAGGCCCCACGTCAGCCCCAACACGACCGCGCAGAGCGCTGCGAATACCACGAGGCCGATGATGGTGCTCTCGCTCAGTCTCGAGACGAACTGACCGCCGGGTGTCGTCGCACTCGCCAGCGGAAAGGCAGCACGCCCCGTGAGCGTGTAGTCCACGAGCCTGCCGACGTTGTCCTGCACGACAGGAGCGCCATGGCCGCCGTCGTAGTAGTAGACCTCCTTGATTTCTTCCCGGCCTCCGAGGAATCCATGGAACCCGGCCGTCCCGACGTCCTTCGTCCCGAGCGATCGAAGCAGATTGCAGACGATGCCCACCGGGACGTCGCGCGCAGCGCGGTGATTGCTGACCTCGCGCACCTGTTGACGACTGAAAAGAGCGTTCCATTGATAGTCGCGTGGAAGAACGCTGGACGCCAGCGTGACCCGATCGAACTGTATGCCAGCCAGCTTCAGGAGTGAACGCCCCAGCATGTAGGTGCCGTTGCTGTGGCCGATGAAGCAGAACCTGGCTCGCGGCTGCTGGACGAGCAGATCGCAGTACTGCGTTTGCAGCTCACGTGCCTTGCGCACGCGCAGCCATGGGAGCGCGAAGTCGAGCATCGGAAAGAAGCCGTAGGTCGGCGCCACGGCCAGGGCATTCGGTGCGCGCCGCTCGATCTCTGTTCGTACCTGTATTGCCCAGGTCTCGTTGTTCGCACGTATCCCGTGGAGCACGATGACGACCGGATTGCGACGGCGCGGCGTCTGGTCGCGCGCTCCGGCGGGCTTCGCCTCGAGCATGCCCTGCCTGATAATGGCGTAGCGTTCGACGTCGCCCTCCGTGACCGTGTGCACATCGCCGTGCGAGGCCCGGGGGACGTCGCTTTGCCAGGCATTGGGAAACTGCTTGATGTCGAGGCTGTCCTCCCGATCGACCCAGCGATCGCCTTGACCCAGCAACTGAACGACAACCGGTCGCTGATCAGGTGCGAGTTGCGCGAAGAAGCGAATCCAGCGAATGCGAAGGTTGGTGATTGCTTCAGAGCCGACAAGCTGGTCGCGAGTCAGTTGCCCTGCCCTGCCAAACGGCCACGAGGCAGCAAGGCGCTCCCGCCACCCGAAACGCCGCCTTTTGATCCCCAGGTTCGGCGCCGCAAACAGCACGACCCGATCCACGAGAGGCCACCACCCGGATCCCCCGCTCAACATGTCCTGGTACTGGCCCGCCGCGATGAGATACGCCGTGCGCGCCAGCATGCCCCCGAAACTGTGGCCCATCAGCGTGATGCGCTGAATGGAATCGCCGGGCCCGCTTCTCTTCTGGCTCTCGACCTTGCCTGCGATGGCCGCCGACAGATCGACCGCCAGTTCTTCGAGAGAGCGCCGACTCCAGGCTCCCGCGCTGTATTGATGCCCGTACCAATCGCTCCCGGTCAGTGCGGGCTCCTTCGAGAGACGATCCCGCAGAGATGCCCATGACTCCACCGTCTGTGAACGCGCGGGCACGAAGACCATGAGGCGACGGCCTGGCGTCGTGGCGCCGGCCTGGATCTGCACGCCCGGTTCCTCAACGACTTCGTAGGCGCCATCGACGACGCGCTGCGCCAGTTCTTCGAGTGCGGACGCATCGTCGTCAGCCTTGAACTCGACCCAGCGGCGCCTTCGCAGCTCTGGAAACCGGTTCACGTCGTCATCGTGGAAGCCAGGAAGGAGCACGAGAATCGTGGGACGGCCGGATTGACACGCAACCGTGGTGAGCTTGGTGTGGTAGTTCGGCCCCCAACCTGCTGCTCCGAGAAAGATCGCGGACACGGGCGTGTACTTCTGGATGGAATCGACCTCATCCCGATACCAATCTGGTCCCGCGTCCCTGTCCCAGAGCCATGGAACCAGGCCACGGTTGCAGAGCTCCCGATCGATGCGCGCGACCGAGTCCTTCTCGCGGTTGTTGAAGATCAAATGGACATCGTGCGGCGTGTTCACCGGCGTCCTCAGCTCACCATTCGTCCCGCCGACGCACGTCCGTTCGAGCTCCCGCTCAGTGACCAGCGCCGAACGTCAAGGTGTCGAAGATCTTCCCGTCGAGACGGTAGTACAGGAGACGACCGTCGATGTTCACGATGTAGAACGGCAAGAACGCCGTCAGGGACTCCAGACACGGCTGCCACCCCGGGAAGGGGTCGAACAGGATCTGCGGCTGAACGCCGCCCGACTTCGTCCGCTTCCTCGCGTTCCTCTTCGCGCGGCCGCCGGCGGCCAGGCGCCGCCTGATCCGGGTCGCCGCCGTCTCCAGCGGCACGTACGGTGGCAGGTTGTCGCCGCTCTTGTCGATCGCCATCGCTTCGGCGTATTTGCCGGTGTGGGCGTTCAAGCGCAAGCGCGCGGTGATGCCGCTTCCGGCGCCGAATGGCACGAGGTAGTAGTACCAGCCGGTCAGGTCCAACCTCTTGACCAGCAGCGGTGATCCGGGAGACGCCGCGGCAAAAGCGGTTTCCCAGCCGGGCCAGTCCTGCATCCGCTCGATCTCCCGCGCGGCCCTGTCGATGATTTCGTTGGGACCCAGCACTGCCGGAATCGGCGGGTCGGGCGCGGCAGGCGTGTTCGAATCAGGCACGGCGTTTTCTCCGGCTCCGCTTCGGACCCGGCTGCGGCGGCTTCGGCGGCTTTGGCGGCTTTTTCGGCCTCCGCCTCTTCGGCGGCTTCTTCGGGACCTGGCGGCGCTTGACGGTGCCACCGGTGGGCGACGCGGCCGGCGCCGGCGTCTGGGCCGTCGCGCAGATGCAGACGAGTTGATTTCGGAACGGTCCGCAGATGATCACCGGCAGCAGCTCGAAGTCGAGCCACTCGTTGATCTCGATGCTCTGATTCGCGGCGCCAACGGCGGGATTGCGGACGAAGACGTCGGAGATGGATCGCCCGCCGACCGGCACGCCCTGGGCGGCGGGCACCTCGAGATAACCGTTGACCACCGTCCAGTGCATGCCGGCTTTCGCCAGCACCGCGGCCGGCATGTTGAAATCGACGCTGGCCAGCGCCAGCGCCGTGGTGTCGGCTGGCGCCGCCTGTGTTGCCGACGACACCGGCATCTGGCGGTCGACGAGCGTCTTGGTGAGCGCGTCCGGGAAGGAGCACCAGCAGGTGTACTCGGCTTCGCCCGGGCAGCGGTCGCACTGCATGGTCGCCCACGCCGGGCACTCGTGGGTGCGCACGTTGGACGACGGACGCGCGCCGGTCGTGTTCTGCTGAATCTCGGCCCACAGCACGTCCTGATCGGCCAGACTGGCGCCGATCCGGCCCTTGAAGTGCAGCATCATCTGCGCGGAGGCGGCGCCGCAGCGCCCGGGCCGCTGTTCGATCCGCACCACCAGCAGCTGGACAGGGGGCATCGGTCAACCCGAAGGCAGTTCTAGACGTCGCACCACTGCCCGCTGCCACCCCCCGCCGGACAGGCGGGGTGCAGCTTGCACAGCGCGAAGGCCAGCTTGAAGACGGCGAGCGACACGTGCGTGCCTCCGGTCAGGAGCTTGCAGATGGTGCCGAGGGTCTTGGCCACTTTGTGCGTGCCCTTCCGCACGAGGTTGTAGTCTTCGTTGTTGTCGAGATGCTGCTGGATCCTCGCCAGCAGCAGCGGCTCGAATTGGGCCACGATGGCCGGGTCGAGCTTCTTGCTGCCGAGCGCGTCTTCGAGCTCGATCGTCCAATCCTTGACGACCAACTCCTTGGTCCAGTACTTGGGCGCCTTCATGGTGCGCGAGCGCTTCTTGGCCTTCTTGGCCTTCTTGGCCTTCTTCTTCGCGCTCGTGGTCTTCTTGGCCATTACGACACCTCCTGAGGGATGGGAGTGGGGCGACCCAGTTCGTATGAGCGCAACACTAGCTCATCCCTGGATTGCCGGCAAGGCTCGAGAGCTCCAGCCGCAACGCCGCGGCGTCGGGGGGGCGGGCGGCGAGCGGAACGGCCAGCGCCCGCCCGAACCACCGCCCCAGCGCCGGCGGGCAGTCGGGCAACATCGCCTCCAGATCCGGCCGCCGCGCCGCGGTGACCTGCTCGAAGATGCGGTGCGAATCGTCGCCCTCGAAGGGGCGCCGGCCCGCGAGCGCCTCGAACAGCACCACCGACAGGGCCCAGACGTCGACGGCGGGCGTCGGCCGATCGCCGTTGATCGTCTCGGGCGACATGT
>DATLLC010000045.1:0-4064 GCA_035538015.1 Vicinamibacterales bacterium | reverse complement strand
CACCGGCCTGGGGAAGTACTTTCCATTCAACATCACCGTGAACGAGGTTCGCTGCTCCGAGGCGCGGCCAGGGGAGTTCCAGCTTTACCGCGTCTTCAACTTCGGACCGGATGCCCGGCTCTACATGCTTCCGGGCGCGATCTCCGGATCATGCCACCTCGACGCGACGCAATATCGGGCGTTCGTCCAATCCACCCGGCCGTAGTGTGGGAGCAACAGGTGGTGGATCGTGCTGAGCGGATGACCGTACTGGGCGTCACGATCGCCGTGCCCACCACGAGCGACCTGATCCTGCTGAAACTGGCCGGTAGCGGTCATCTCGACCTGCACGACGCCGCGGCGCTCCTCGCGCTCGCGGATCGGGCGCGCGTGATCGCAGATGTCGAGGCTCGCCTCGGTGACGTGCGGCCCGACGTTCGATCGCTCTGGGGCGACCTCCTGAGCCGCTGAGGGCGCGTCATCGCCTCCTCCAGGTCGTGCCGCCCTAACCTAGGGCGTCCCGGTGGCCCGGCGTCGAGTCGCGCCACCGCAGCGCGTACCTGATTCGTGCGGTGTTGTCTGCGTCGGGGGAGAAGAGGAGGGCGTCCTGCCCTTTAACCGGTGACTATCACCGTGTGAAAGGACAGGATCTACCAATGCGCAGTTCCCTGCACGTCCTGCTTCTGCTCGTCGGTCTGGTGCTGTCCTGTGCCGCGGTCAACGCGCAGCGCACGGCCGAATCGCGTAACGTCGTGCTGGTCGGTCACAACGATTTGAACGGCCAGGGCGATGGCGGGGAGGGGCTCGCACTTCAGCAATTTCCTGATGGGCGGCGCATTCTCTACCTCGCGCACGAGGCGCCGCAGCGCTGCCTCAGCGTCATCGACGTCACGACACCGGAACGTCCGGTGCTCGTGAATCAGCTGCCCTCGCCGACTCCAGGCGTGACGCGCTGCAACTCGCTGGGCCTGTCGGGCAACGTGCTCGCCGTGGCAAACCAGGCCGCCAAAGCCGGCGGCAAGCGCGCGGGCATGTGGGTACTCGACGTCTCGGATTTCAAGAAGGTGTCGACGGCGAAGAGCCTGGACGACTTGAGCCTCTCGTTCTTCGACACCTCAGGCCCCGATTCGCGCGGCGTGCACAACCTGTGGTTCGTGGACGGCGAGTTCGCGCATCTCACGACGGGAATGCCCGACTTCCACCCCACCAGTCCGCAGGACGATCAGATCTGGGTAGTGGTGGACCTGCGCAATCCGCGCCAGCCGCGGGAGGTGGGCCGCTGGTGGCTGCCTGGAACGCGGAAGGACGATCGATGCCTTCCCGGGTGCCTCCCAGCGCGGCACAAGCCGTTCGACGATGGGTATCGGCCGCACCAGGTCGAGATCTGGCCCGACCACGCCGACCGGGCGTACGTCGCCTACATCGATGGCGGCGCGATGATCTTCGACATCTCGGGACTCGCCGCGGTGAAGGCAGGCACGGCAAAGACCTTCACGCCGCGCCTCATCAGTCGCGTCGACTTCCATCCGCCGTACCCGGCGTGGACGCACACGTTTCAGCCGATGTTCGCGCGCAAGCTGGCGTGGGCGTCGGATGAGGACGTGCAGGACAACTGCAAGGACGCGCCCAAGCTGGTGTGGCTGCTCGACATTCAGGACGAAACGCATCCCGTCATCATCGGGACGGCTCCGCTTCATTCCAACGACGGCGAACTCTGCACGCGCGGCGGCCGTTTCGGCGCGCACAATCTGCATCCGAACTTCCCCGGGCCGCTCTACAAGCGACTGGAGAACACCACCGTCGCCAGCTGGTTCAACGGGGGTGTACGAATCTTCCGCGCCGTCGAGGGACCGAAGGGTGTGCCTGGCGCGCCGCCGCACGTCGAAGAGATCGGGTTCTACATCCCGGAGGCGCCGCCCAAGAATCCGAACGGTACGATCCAAATCAACCACGCGATCGTGGATGAAAAGGGATTGATCTACGCCAACGATCGCTTCACGGGTGGGCTCTACATCCTTCGATATACGGGCAGCGTGCCGATGGATTGAGCGAACCGCGTTATGCTAACCGCGAGACGGACCCTGATGCTGGAGGCCGAGATGAGGCGACTGAATCTGGTGTTCTGCATGTGTCTGGCGCTCGCGCCGGTTCCGGCGTGGGCGCAGACCGAACAGCACGATCACACTGCGAAGACCGGCGCGATCAAGGCCGGCACCGTGAACTTCGAGACATCCTGCAGTCCGGCGGTGAAGGCCGACTTCAACCTCGCCGTCGCCGAGCTCCACTCCTTCTGGTTCCCCGAAGCGCGCGCGCTCTTCGAGGGCATCCTCACGAAGGATCCCGATTGTGCCATCGCCTACTGGGGCATCGCGCTGACGTACTGGGGCAATCCGTTTGCCGGCCAACGCTCGCAGCAGACCATTGCCAGCGGCAAGGCCGCGATCGACAAGGGCCAGTCGACCGGGCGCCCGACGGCGCGTGAGAAGGGCTACATCGACGCGGTGGCGGTCCTGTTCTCCAACAACGACGTTGCCACCCAGCGCTCGCGCGTCGTCGCCTATGAGGGCGCCACCGAGCTGGTCGCGAGCCAGAACCGCAACGACATCGAGGCGCGGATCTTCTGGGCTCTGGCCATCGCGCAGACGGCGCTGCCCACCGACAAGACGTTCGCGCAGAATCTGCGCGCCGCCGAGATCCTGGAGCCACTCTACGCGAAAAACCCGAATCATCCCGGTCTGGCGCACTACATCATCCACGCCTACGACGTGCCGGCGCTCGCAGCCAAGGCGCTGCCGGCGGCGCGTGCCTACGCCGACATCGCTCCGTCGGTGCCGCACGCGCTCCATATGCCGTCGCATACTTTCACCCGCGTCGGCGAGTGGAAGGCGTCGGTCGAGACCAACATTCGTTCCGCGGACGAAGCCGACAAGACCGGCGGCGGGATGGGAGAGGGACTGCATGCCCGCGACTACATGACCTACGGCTACCTCCAGATGGCGATGGACACCTACGCCCGGGCGATCGTTGATCATGCCCAGGCCGTGGCGTCGAAGGTGCCGCCCGCCGGTTCACCGGCCGGAGGCGCCAACAGCTTTGCACTGGCGGCAATCCCGGCCCGCTACGCGATGGAGCGTCAGCAGTGGGCGGACGCGGCGAAGCTGGCTCCGTCGGCCGCGCCGAACACCCCGTACACCGAGGCGATTACCCATTTCGCGCGCGCGATTGGCGCCGCGCGTTCCGGGAAGCCGGACGACGCGAAAGCGGACATCGCCAAGCTGGCCGAGATTCACAAGCGCGAACTCGACATGAAGGACGCGTACTGGGCCGCGCAGGTGGACATCCAGCGCCGCGTGGCCGAAGCGTGGGTGCTGTTCGCCGAAGGGAAAAAGGACGACGCCATCAAGGCGCTGGCGGCGACCGCCGACGCCGAGGACGCCACCGACAAGGCGGCGGTGACGCCCGGCCCGCTCGCGCCGGCGCGAGCTGCTCGGTTTCATGCTGCTTGAAGCCGGCCGACCGAAGGAAGCGCTGGTGGCCTTCGACGCAACCATCAAGAAGGAGCCAAACCGTTTCCTCGGGCTCTATGGCGCCGGCAAGGCGGCCGAAGCGCTGAAGCAGACGACGCGAGCGAAGGGCTACTACAAGCAGCTGGTCGCCATTTGCAAGGACGCCGGCTCCGAGCGCCCGGAGCTGGCGCACGCGCGGAAGATGGCGAACTAGCGGTGCGCTCGATTGCCGATCGCGGTGGCGGCAGGACGGGCACGACGATTTGACGACGCGATGGAGGTACCGGAGCTCACTATCGAGGTTGCGAGCCGGCATCGTCCTCATTCACTGTGAAGCCGGGGTGAGCCGGTCCTCGGCGGCGGCGCTGATCATGTACGCGCACTGGTTTGGCCCCGGGCGCGAGCAGGAGGCGATGGCGAGGGTGCTGTCACAACGACCGGTCGCGAACCCAACCGGAGAATGATCGAGCTGGCGGACAGGCTCCTTGACCGCGCAGGGCGGCTTGTTGAAGCGCTAGGCCATTAGACCGCTTTCTCGAATCTGGCCTTCCCTTTGTCGACCATTCGGCACATTGGGAT
>DATLLC010000044.1:0-10830 GCA_035538015.1 Vicinamibacterales bacterium | reverse complement strand
CTCGACAGCGGCGCCGACGATTACCTCACCAAGCCATTCGATTTCGGTGAGCTGCTGGCCCGCCTGCGCGCCGTGATCCGGCGCGGCCGCCTCCCGGTGACGCCCGCCGTCGTCACGGTCGGCGACCTTCGGCTCGACCTGCGAGCCCGCCAGGCGTTTCGCCGTGACCGTACGATCAGGTTGACAGCGCGGGAGTTCGCACTCCTGGAGTTCCTGGTTCGTCACGCCGGCGAGGTCGTCGGCCGCGGGGCGATCGCGGAGCATGTGTGGGACTCGTCGTTCCAAGCCATGTCCAACGTGATCGACGTGATGGTCCAGCGGCTCCGACGCAAGATCGACGATCCACAGGGAGCGTCGTTCATCACGACCAGGCGCGGTGAGGGATACATGCTGGCGGCGATCACGGGTTCGGCCGAGGACTCATGAACCTGTCCATTCGCGCCCGCCTGACGCTCTGGTATTGCAGCATCGTAGTGGTCGTGCTGGTCACGGCGGCCATCGCCGGTTCGCTGGTGCAGTTCGAGCTCGCCCTGCAACGCCTCGACGACGACCTGGCTCGTACCATGGCCACCCTCGAGGGCGTGATGCGGACCGAGTTCGGCGAGGGCCTCTCGCTGGAGGCCGCGGCAGAGGAGGCCAGTTCCGAGGTCGTCGTTCCCGATCGAACGATGATGCTCACACGAGCGGATGGGCGTCTGCTGGAAGTCTGGGGCCTTCCGATGCTGCCCGAGCTCCTGCCCAGCCTCGCGACAGATCCCGCAACCGCCACGATCGAGTCACGGGCTGGCGAGCTGCGCGTGCTGAGCCGGCCGGTGGCGTTCGCCGGCCACCACTACGTCGCCGCGGTGATCGCCCCGCTCGCCCCGTTCCGCGCGCAACGTGCCGAGATGGTGCGGGCGATGGCGTTGGGCGTGGCGATCGCCCTCCTCGTCGCCGCCGTCGGCGGCTGGGTGATCGGGCGCCAGACGCTTCGGCCGCTGGCCGCGATGGCAGATCAGGCCAGGCGAGTCAACGAACAGCGTCCGAAGGAGAGACTGGTTGTCCCGCCGGTGGACGACGAGCTCGGCCGCCTCGCCGTATCGTTCAACGGGTTGCTGGACCGGCTCGCCGCCGCCCTCGAGGTGCAGCGGCAGTTCATGGCCGACGCCTCACATGAGCTGCGGACGCCGGTGTCGGTGGTGAGGACCGCAACCGAGGTGACGCTGGCCCGGAAGAACCGATCCGCTGACGAGTACCGCGAGTCACTCCAGATCATCCACGAACAGGCAGCCCGCCTCTCACGACTGGTGGACGCCATGTTTCTCATCTCTCGCGCCGAGGCGCACGGCATTCCCCTGCGGCCGGAGTTCGTCAATCTCGACGATCTCCTGGCCGAGAGCGTTCGGGCGGCCCGTCTGCTGGCGGTGGAGCGCCGTGTCACGGTGGAAACGGGCGGCGCCGAGGAGGTCGGGCTGACCGGTGATTCCGCACTGCTCGGCCGCATGGTGGGGAATCTGCTCGACAATGCCATTCGCCACGGTCGAGCGGACGGACGAGTGACCGCCGAGCTCCAGCGCGTCGCCAATCGCGTGACGCTTCGCGTCACCGACGACGGCCCCGGGATTGCACCCGCGGATCAGGAACGCGTCTTCGAGCGGTTCGTCAGGATCGGGGCGGCCGAAGGCGCCGGTCTCGGGCTGCCGATTGCCCGATGGATTGCCGAAGCTCACGGGGGTACGCTGACGCTCGAGGGCAGTCAGCCGGGACGCACGACCTTCGTGGCGGCGCTGCCTCTCGACCCGCCAGAAGATGCGGCGTCGTCCAGCAAGGAAGCGGCGACCGTTCCGGATTCAGTGCCCCATCTCGCCCCTCGCTGACGGCGGGCATGTCTGTCTCCGCCGCACCGGCTCACACGGCGTCTTCCGTGGTGGTTGGCGCAGGTCGGCCGTAGCGCAGGTACAGTGCCGGTACGATGAACAGGTTGAGCAGCGTCGAGGTGACGAGCCCTCCAAGGATGACGACCGCGAGCGGATGCTCGATCTCGTAGCCCGCGCGGCTGCCGCCAAGCACGATCGGCACGAGGGCGAGCCCCGTGGCCAGTGCGGTCATCAGGATGGGGGCCAGGCGCTCCTCCGACCCGCGCACGATCAAGTCGCGCCCGAACTGACCGCCTTCGGCGAGCTCGAGATGCCGATAGTGGCTCACCAGCATGATGCCATTCCGAGCGGAGATCCCAATCACCGTGACCAGGCCGACCAGCGATCCGAGCGACAGAACGCCTCCAGTCAGGAAAGTGGCGATGATGGCGCCGACGAGCGCGAAGGGCAGCGTCAGGAACACCAGCGTCGCCACCCGGCCGGAGCCGAAGTCGGCCAGGAGGATCAGGAAGATGGCGGCTACGGCGCCGACGCCGAGCAAGGTGAGTCGCGTCGAGGAGGCCTGGCGCTCGGCGTACTCCCCGAGCACCTCGGCGTAGTAGCCGGCTGGAAAGGAGAGGCCATCCAACTGTGCCCGGATGTCGCGCGCGACGGAGCCGAGATCCCGGCCGCGCACGTTCGACGTCACGTCGATGCGACGCGACCCGTTCTCCCGCGTGATCTCGTTCGGCGTCGGGGTCACCTCGACATGAGCCACGCTGCCGAGCGGCACGAGCCCGCCGTTGGCGACCGGCACCTGCAGGGCGCGAATGGCGTCCAGGTTGCGGCGCACCTCGGGCGTGCCCCAGACGACAACGTCGAAGAGCCGCTGATCCTGGTAGAACTCGCCGACCTTCGTGCCCTGCACGAGCGTGGCCGCCGCCCCTCTGACCTGTCCCGGGGTGAGGCCGAACGCGGCTGCCCGCTCCGAGTCGAAGCGCACTTCGACCTTCGGCACCACGACTTGCGCCTGGACCGTCAGATCGGCGACGCCGCTCACCCTGGCCACGGCGGCCCGCACCGCCTGTCCCTGCACGCGGAGCTGGTCGAGCTCGGGGCCATAGACGCGCACGACGACCGTCGCGCTGGCGCCGGTCAACACCTCCTTGATGCGTTCGCGAAGATAGGTCAGGAGGTCGCGGTACAGGCCGGGATAGCCGTCGACAATCGACTGCAGTCGCGCCACCGTGGCCTCGTAGTCCACGGACGGGTCAAGGCTGATCCACAGCTCGGTGAAGTTCGGTCCGACGACCTCGTCGGCCACCTCGGCGCGGCCGATGTGCGCCCCGAAATTCTTGACACCGGGCACCGCCATCAGCTCGCGGCTCGCGCGCTCGGTGATGCGCCGCATGGCATCGAGCGACGTCCCCGGCTTTTCCACCCAGTGCATCAGGAAGTCGTACTCGCGGAAGCTGGGCAGGAACTCCTCGCCGAGAAGCGGGACCGCCGCGGCGGTGAGGGCGAGCATGACGGCCAGCGAGCCGAGCACGGTGCGCGGCCGGTCGGTGAACGCCGGCAGCATCCGGCGATAGCGCCTCTTCAGGGCGGCGACGAGGCGCGATTCGCGTGCCTCGAGCCGGGTCGGCAGAAGCAGGAGGGCCATCGCGGGCGTGACCGTGAGCGCCACGGCGAGTGAAGCCAGGATGGCGAGAACGTACGAGAGCGCCAGCGGGCGGAAGAACGCCCCGGCCAGGCCGTCCAGCATGAAGACCGGCACGAACACCACGACCACGATCAGGCTGCCGTAGAGCACGGCGCTCCGCACCTCCATGGAGGCCTGCAGCACCACGCGGATGGCGGCTGCCGGGTGGGGCGCCTGCTGGTTGAGCCGCAGGCGCCGGACGATGTTCTCGACATCGATGATCGCGTCGTCGACCACTTCGCCGAGCGCGATGACCAGGCCGGCGAGGACCATCGTGTCGAGGGTGCCGCCCCGATAATGCAGCAGCAGGCCGGCGGCGAGCAGTGACAGTGGAATCGCCGTGCTGCTGATGAGGGCCGTGCGCCAGTCCGCCAGGAACACGAGCAGGACCAGGACCACCAGCCCGCAGCCGACCAGGAGTGCCCGCGACAGGTTACGGAGGGACATCTCGATAAAAGTCGCTGGCCGGAAGATCGCGGGATCGACGGCAATACCGGCTAACGCCGGCTTCAGATCATCGAGCGCGCCTTCGACGTCGCGGGTGACCTGCAGCGTGTTCGCACCGAGCTGTTTCTCGACGATCAGGAGGAGGCCCGGACCGTTGTTGATGACGGCGTCTCCGATCGGTTGCGGAAAGCCTTCGACCACAGTCGCGACGTCGCCGACGCGGAGCGTCGCCCCGTTCCTGTACGAGACCACGATGCGCTCGAGATCGCGTGCCGTCTGGACCGCGGCGGCGTGGGTGATGGCGAGGCGCTGGTTCGGGGTGTCGAGGAACCCTCCGGCCTGCAGCGACACCGCGTCTCGCGTGGCCTTCACCACGTCGTCCACGGTGATCGCATGGGCCTGGAGGCGAGTCGGGTCGACCAGTACCTGAAGCTGGCGGTCTCGCTGGCCCCAGATGGCGACGTTGGCCACCCCGGGAATCGCCATCAGCCGCGGACGAACCGTCCACCTGGCCAGCGTGGTCATTTCCACTTGCGAGAGGGTGTTCGAGGTCAGGCCGATCTTCATCACCCGACTGAGCGACGAGAGCGGTGAGAGCATCACCGGCGGTCGTGCCACCGCCGGCAGCGTTGCCGCGGCCCGCGACAGCCGCTCCTGGACCATCTGCCGCGATCGCATGACGTCGGTCGAGGGATCCAGGACCAGCACGACGGAAGACAGCCCAAGCACCGACTTGGAGCGAATGGTATCGAGACCTGGGACGCCGTTCAGCGCGGCCTCGAGCGGCACGGTGACCAGCGCTTCCACGTCGTTGGTCGAGAGCCCCGGCACCTCGGTCTGGACTTCGACCAGTGGCGGCGCGAACTCGGGGAAAACGTCGAGGGGAGTGGTTCGCAGCGTCCGGACGGCGGCCACCACGAGCAGCGCCGCGAGGGCGACGACGACGATGCGGTTACGCAGCGAGAGCGCGACGAGCCAGCGCATTCAGTGCCCTGCACCGAATTCGGTGCCGAAAAGCTCTGCGGCCCCGGCCGTGACCACCCTTGCGCCCACGGCGAGGCCGCGCGCGATCACCGCGCGATCGCCCGCGTGACGCGCGATCTGTACTCGCCGGCGGGCGTAGGCGTTCTCACCGAGGTCTTCGTACACCCACGCGTCGCCATGGATGTCATAGAGCACCGAGGCCTCCGGCACGACCAGGCCCTGGAGCGTGCTCCTGAGCGGGAGCTCGATCATGACGCGCTCCCCTGGCCGCAGTGTGACGTCCGTCCGCGACAACTCATAGTAGAGATCGACGGACGCGGCCGTTGGATCGGCCTTCAGCGGCGCTGGGATCGGCTTCGCCTGTTTCGGGGAGTCCCGGTTGCCCAGCCGCGTCACCGTGGCGGCCTGTGCCGTGTCGATCTGATCGAGGTCGCCCGCGAAGATCGGTACGCGGACCCACAAGGTCGCGACCTGGGCGATCTGCAACAGGGGCGCCGAGGCCGCCACGGTTTGCCCGGCGGCGACCGATACCGACTGGACCACGCCGTCGAGCGGCGCGGTGATGGCGAGTTCGCCCTGGGCCCCGACCGGTCCCTGCCGCACCGCGGCCAGTCGATCCGTTGCGGCGTTCAGCGCGGCTTCGGCCACCTGTAGTTGTCCGCGGGCCTCCTCGACGCTTCGCTGGCTGGCGGCCCCGTCCTTCAACAGCTGTTCGAGCCGCTGCAGCCGGAGCCTGATCATGTCGGCGTCGGCCTGCGCGGCCCCGACGGCGCGGCGCGCTTCGATGCTTTGATCGCGCTCGGACGAGGTCAGAGGCGCGAGCGTCATCAGCCGGGCGCCGCGGGTCACGCGCGCACCAGGCTGAACCCCTGAGACCCCCGACAGCGTGCCGGCGAGCGGGGCCGTGACGGTGACCATCCGGCCCTCTGGCACCTGAACCTCGCCGCCCAGCGAGCGGGTTGCCGCCGCCGTATCGATCCTGACGAGGGCGGTCTCGATGCCGAGTCGCTGGACCGCCTCCGGGGACAGCTTGACCGTCGTCAGCTCGCCCTCCGGCCGCGGGGCGTCGACGTGCGCGGGAGCCGCCGCCTTGGCGGGGGCGGGCGCGCCGGACGAACAGGCCGAGATCGGCGGCCCGGACAGCGCCAGCGCGATGAAGAACAGTGGCGTCTGGGTTCTCATCGGCGCCCTTATCGGCAGTAGCGACCGATCGCACGGTCGAGCGCGATGCGGGCGCGAAACAGGCCGGCCTCGGCATCCAGCTGCTGCATGCGACTGTCGACCAGGCGCCGGCTCACATCGAGGACGGCAAACAACGGGATCTCCCCCGCCTGGTAGGCGCTCTCGGCCTGACGGCGCTCGATCTCCAGCGACGGCACCATCTCACTGGCCCACGCGTCGAGCGCGTCCTGCGACTGGGTGACGCGTACGCCCGCCGACCGTACGTCGGCAACAACCTGTGCCCGCGCCGCTGCGTAGAGCCGGCTTGCCCGCTCGATCTCCGCCGTCGTCCGCGCGATGCCCCCCTGGTTGCGAAAGAACAGCGGCAGATCGAGCGTGACACCGGGGCCCATCTCGAACCCTTCCCGGCCGCTGCCGTTCGCATCGAGGACGCCGATCAGCGCGAGCACCCGCGAATGCTCCCATCGCGCCCGCGCCGAGGCGGCTTCGATGCCGAGCTCCGCCGCGCGGACATCAGGCCGCGAGGCCAAAGCGGCCTTCAGCGTGCCGTCATCGACCGGGCACGCCGCTGCATCGTAGGCCGCCGAGGGCAGCGGCTGGAGCGGCTGGACCTGGTCGACTCCGAGCAGTGCCGCCAGCGTGATTCGGGCGAGATCCCGATCGTGCTGCACGATCCGGCGAACGGTGTCGGATCGCGAGGCATCGGTTCTCGGCGCCCGTGCGTCGAGCTCGCTGATATCGCCGGCCCGAAGACGGGCGTCGGTGATGTCCGCCAGCCGTCGCGCCAGCGTGGCGTTCTCGGTTGCGAGCGCGAGCCGCCGATCGGCGGTGATGGCATCGGCGTGCGCCGTCCTCACCTGGGCGACCATCGAGAGCGCGTCCCACACGAGGCGCTCGCCGATCGCCTTCGCGTTGAGCTTCGCCGCGGCGACGCGGGCGGGGCGCTGGAGCAGGGCCTCGAAGGGATACTGCAGCGTGAACTCCAGCTGTTTGGGCCCGAGCGGGAAGAGCAGCGAGAAGATCGGGTTGCGCAGCAGCCCGGCGTCGACGAGATCGGCACGGGCGATGCCGAGGTCGGTCAGCGTGGCCTGAAACGACGGGCTGTTCCAGAGCGCGATGGCTACGGCTTCCTCTTGCGTCACGCCGTCGGTCGGGTCGACGTCCGGTGGCAGAGGCGCCTGCGCCTCGATGCGGATGCCCGCCTCCGCCGTCCTGGCCCGAATGGCGGCGTCGACCTCGTTCGGGGTCGGCGCGCCGTTCGCCGAGGCGCATCCGGCAGCGGTGATGGCGAGCGTGGTGATGATGGGGCCCGCGACGGCGGCCAGCCTCAGCCGGCACCGCCGGGCGCGGGGCTGAACCGGAGTCGGCCGCATATCGAGGCATGATTCCAACGGCCGCATGAACAGACGATGACAGGCGCATTGCCGGGCTATGGCCGCGACGCCCCCGATCACTTGACCCCAGGCTGGTTCGAGCACCATCCTGATGCGCCATGCTGCCGGCCCAGCGGGAGCTCTCCGCGCTCCGATTCATCGACGGTCTGTCCACCCGGCTGAGCGACGTCGGGGACCCGCACAAAGCGCTCCGGCAGGCGCTCCGGGACACGCGCGAGTTTTTCCAGGCCGCTGATGGCTGCATTGCCACCCTCGGCGCGGGTCGCCCGGAAGCCGACCTTCTCTTCTCCTTGCCCAAGCAGACCGACTGGGACCGGGAGCTGCTGGCGCGCTACATCCGCCATTCGTATCCGCCGCTGCAGCCCGGCATGCTGATCGGATCAGTCAGGCGGCGCGGCGGCGCCTGGGGCGCGATGGCGCTGGCCGGCCCGGCGCAGGTCTTCGATCGAGAGGATCGACGTCTGATGGCGCGGATTGCAGGGGTCCTGTCGGCCGCCGTCCATCGGCTCGACCGCGATCGGCTCCTGGGCGTTCGCGATCGGATCGACCGGAAGATCATGGAGCAGATTCATCCCAAAGATCTCTTTTACCAGATCCTCGACGGGATCAGGTCCCTGACGCTCTACGATCATTCCTCGGCGCTGCTCATACGCGAGGAGGACGGCGCGTCGCTGCGTGTGGTAGCGGAACAGATTGCGTGGACCAAGGCGAAGAGCGATCGGATTGGCCTGCGGATTCCGATCAGCGAAACTGCCCGGGCGCTGCTCCAGTCGGAGCAGGTGTACGGCTTCGATCGCGATGGCGACCGCTGGAAGGAGTGGACCGATCGGCCGGTCGGCGAGCTGGCGGCACTGCTCGACTACAACAGCGTGGATGGCGACGAGCAACACGTCCGCGAAGCGTCGATGCTCTGTGCGCCGCTGGTGACGCGGGACAGCCTGGTCGGCGTGTTGAAGATCGCCGCACGCCATCCCCGGCAGCTCAAGCCGTTCGACGCCGAGCTGGTCGAGCACTTCCGATCGCAGGCCGCGATCGCGATTCAGAACCTGCATCGGACCGAGTCGCTGCGCGCCCGGGTCGTCACTGCGGAACGCAAGCATGCCATGGCCGATCTCGCGCGGAGCGTGTCACATGACGTGAACAACGCGCTCGGATCGATGCTGCCGCTGATCCAGCAGATGCAGGCGGACCTCCGCACCGGCGCGCTCACGCCGGTCGTGTTCGCGGACGATCTCGAGCACGTGCAGAAGGCGCTCCACGTCTGCCGGCGGATTTTCGGCGGGATGCTGACGTTTTCGCGGAATGCCGCGCGGCGGAGCGGTCAGGGGCAGGTGCGGCGCGCCATCGAAACTGCCTCGGCCATCCTGAAGTACGGCATGAGCCGGAGCGCCATCGATCTCGCGGTCAGCCTGCCCGACGAGGTCCCCGAGGTCGCGTGCAGCCAGAGCGATCTCGAACAGGTGCTGCTCAACCTGCTCAGCAACGCGCGCGAGGCGACGCCGCACGGCGGCCGGATCGTGGTCACCGCGCGCCCGGTCGACGGGTTCGTCGAGATCTCGATCGTCGATACCGGGCCCGGAATTGCCGAGGAGAATCTGTCACGAGTCCTCGAGCCCTTCTTTACCACCAAGCCCAACGGCAATGGCCTCGGCCTGTCGATCTGCCGGTCGGTCCTCTGGGAAGTCGACGGCACACTGGCCATTCACAGCCAGGCCGGCAATGGCACCGAGGTCCGCGTCCGCGTGCCCCAGGCGCAGCCGCACCCACAGCCGTCATGAGACCGGCACGCATTCTTGTCGTGGATGACGAGCCCGGCATGATCCGCGCGGTCGAGCGAGTGCTGGGCGAGGACCATGAGGTGATCGGCACGCGGCGTTCACGCGAGGCGCTGGCGCTCGCCGGCACGTTCCGCCCAGAGCTGGCGATCGTCGACGTCCGGATGCCCGATCTCGACGGCTTCGAGCTGATGTCGCAGCTGAAGGCGCGCTTCCCGGCCCTGGACGTGATCCTGATGACGGGGAGCGTCGATGACCTCGACGAGAAACTGGTGCGGGCCATCCGGAGCGCCGCGTTCTACTTCATCCAGAAGCCGTTCGATCGCGAGGTGCTCAGGACGCTGGTGGAACGGTGCGTCGAGCTGCGGCGGCGGCGTGAGGACCATCGGCAGAACCTGCAGCGCCTGGAGACCGAGATGGCCGAAGCGAGGGCCTTTCAGCAGAGCCTGTTGCCGGCTCGGGAAACCCTCGTGAATCGCGTGGCGGTCTGCTGCCGCTACACGCCGTGTTCGGCGCTGGGTGGGGACCTCTACGACTACGCGGCCACGACCGCGGGAGGGACGGCACTGCTCATCGCCGACGTCTCGGGTCACGGCGTCTCGGCGGCGATGCTGACCGGCATCGTGAAGAGCGCCTTCCATGCCTCGCACGTCGACGGGTTCGAGCCCTCCGCCGTTGTGCAGCGGGTGTCAATGGGACTGGCGGCGTTCAGTCCGGACCGATTCGTCACCTTGATCGCCGCGGTGATCTCTCCGGCAGACCTCCAGCTGCGGTATGTCAATGCCGGTCATCCGCCGATCGCGCTGTGGGGACCGACGCGTGAACCGCTGTGGCTCGAGAGCACCGGGCCGCTGGTCTCGCCGGCGCTGACGGGGTCGAGGTGGGACGCACCCGTGGTACCCATGGGAGAGGGTGATCATCTCCTGTTGTACACGGACGGCGTCTCGGAAACCCTTGCCGACGAGGATGGCCGCGCTGAGCAGCGCCTGACCGCAACGATCGCCCGAGCTGCCAACGGGGGAGCCTCGTTGCTCGACGCGATTCTGGCCGACGTGCACCACGAGTTGGCCGGGCGGCCGCAACCCGACGATCTCACGCTGATGACGGCCACCCTGGGGCCGATCGCACGGTCGGGGACCGGCGCCTTCATTTCTGCGCGATCGGCACCTGCACCTTTACCGGTTCCATCAGCCTCGTGCTGAGTGCAGTGCCGGCGGCCAGCTGAACTTCATTGCCCTTCGTGGCCAGCACGGTAGCGGCCCCGCCGACGCCCGCGCCAATCGCAGCCCCCGATCCCCCGCCCGCGATGCCGCCGACGATGGCGCCTGCGCCGGCACCAATGGCTCCCTTCTTGACGTCACTCTTCGTGCTTGACGCAGCCTCGCGCGCGATGCGCGCCGTCTGGATCCTGTGGCTCTCGCCGCGCACGGTGAGGCGGTCGAATCGCACGGCAACCGATGCTCGTCCCTTCACCCGTCCTGAGTCGTGAGCTTCGATGACCGCCCCGATCA
>DATLLC010000043.1:0-3377 GCA_035538015.1 Vicinamibacterales bacterium | reverse complement strand
GCCACGTGGCCGGTGCCTGCCAGCGCATCCAGATACGCCTTGCAGGTCCGATCGTTTGCGCCATACCCGCAGGAGGTGGAGATGCGATCGTGCGGTGACACGCGCACGACCGTGGTGCTCACCGACCACGCCTGGCACGATTTGGAGGGCGTGCTCCAGGGCTGCGGCTCCGGCGACCATCTGCGCATGCAGGTGACGCCGACCTGGTCGGCTCCTGGAGACGCGCGCACACTGGGGGTCGTCACTGCCAACGTCCGGCTGGAGTGACGTCTTTGGCACTAGTGGAGTGTATGGTCGATTCCTACAGGGGCCGTTCCGAAGGAACGGCCCGAAAACGCGCCCCGAGGTTGAAGCTGGTCACGATAGAAATCGTTGATACGCTCCATTAGGATGGGCGGCATGCCATTCTGGACACGCCGCACCTGGCTTCGGACGGCGGTTGCCGCACCGCTCTCCCTGATGGCTGGCCGCGCCCGCCTCCGCGGGCAGACGGCTTCCGCCGAAGTCTACGGTGGCGGCACGCTGCCGGCGGGAATTCGCTCGCGGCTCGTCACCGGCGTCAACGGCATCACCATGCACGTCCTCGAGGCGGGCCACGAGACGGCTGGCCGCCCGGGGCTGTTGCTCGTACACGGCTTCCCCGAACTGGGCTACAGCTGGCGCAAGGTCATGATGCCGTTGGCCGAGGCGGGGTATCACGTGATCGCCCCGGATCAACGGGGCTACGGGCGCAGTGGCGGTACGGAGGTCGCCTTCGACGACGATCTGACACCCTTCTCGACGCTAAACCGTGTGCGTGACATGCTGGCGCTGACTGCCGCCCTGGGCCATCGATCGGTGGCCGTCGTTGTCGGCCATGACTTCGGATCCCCGGTCGCCGCCTGGTGCGCGCTGACGCGGCCCGACGCGTTCAGGTCCGTCGTGATGATGAGCGCGCCGTTTGCGGGCACGGCGCGCCTGCCGTTCAACACGGCCAACCAGCCGCCAGTCGACGCGCCGCCGCCGGTAGACATGGACGCGGGTCTGGCTGCGCTCAGCCCCCCGCGCAAGCATTATCAGACCTACTACACGACGCGCGACGCCAACCCGAACATGTGGAAGGCCGGACAGGGGCTGCACGCCTTCCTGCGCGCGTACTATCACGCGAAGAGCGCGGACTGGCCGGCCAACGCGCCGCACCCGCTGTCGGCGAACACTCCCGAGGAGTTCGCCAAGCTGCCACGCTATTACGTCATGGACAAGGACAAGGGCATGGCGGAGCAGGTGGCCTCCGAGATGCCCACGGCGGAGCAGATCGCTGCCTGCCGATGGTTGCCGGATCGCGAGCTGGCCGTCTACGCGTCCGAGTACGGGCGCACCGGCTTCCAGGGCGGGCTGCAGTCCTACCGCGTCGGTCGTTCGCCGCGACTGGGCGCGGAGCTGCAGCTGTTTGCCGGCCGCACGATCGACGTGCCCGCGATGTTCGTCTCGGGGAAGAGTGACTGGGGCGTCTTCCAGCGGGCGGGCAGCTACGAGGCGATGCAGACGACGGCGTGCACGAAGTTCGTTGGTACCCACCTGTTGGAGGGGGCCGGGCACTGGGTGCAGCAGGAGCAGGCGGAGCGGGTCACCCGGCTGCTGCTGGATTTCGTGAAGGCGGGGTGACCCACGCGTCCATTGAGCGATTGATGATTGGCGATTGACGATTCATCGGGCAATTCGTCAATCGGCTCATTGGTCCAATCCGGATTGGCCAATTGCAGCAATGTCGAAATCAGCCAATCACGAATGCGCCAATGACCCAATTGACCAATCGCGCAATGAATCGCTCAATCGCCAATCATCAATCGCTCAATGGACGCGCGTCAGCACCCTACCGGGCAGCGCCTCCACGATCTTCCCGTCGCGCACGCGTGCGACCCCGTTCACGAACACGTGCTCGACGCCTTCCGAATGCTGGTGTGGCTCGAAGAATGTCGCCTTGTCGCGGATCGTCTGCGCGTCGAAGACGACGATGTCCGCCGCCATGCCTTCGCGAATGGCCCCGCGATCCGGCAGCCCCATGATCCGCGCCGGCAGCGTCGTCGCCGCGCGAACGGCATGCTCCAGCGTGATCGCACGTCGCTCGATCGCATAGTGGCTGATCTTCCGCGTGAAGCTGCCGTAGAACCGGGCATGCGTGGCGGGCCCGTCCTCCGGCAGTGCGATGCCGCCGTCGGTGGACGTGGCCACCCACGGCTGTTTCGCGATGTGCTCCATGTCCCACTCCGCCATCGAGAAGCCACGCATGCGCGCGCCGCCGGGGCGCTCCAGCCCCTCCATCTGGATGCGAATCGCCGCGTCCACCGGATCCAGCTTCCAGCCGCGCGCGATCTCGCTGAGCGGCTTGCCGTACAGCGATTTGTCCGAGTAGTCGTAGACCACGATGTTGGCCGGCCCGCCGCGACGGCGAATCTCGTGTGCGATATCGGCGCGCACCTGTTTCTCGGTGGAGGGATCCCCGAGCACGCGCTTCAGCACCTGGGCACGGCTGCCGGGCGGCTGCGGACCCGTTGTCCCCGGCTGGCGCGTCGCCCACGCCGGAATCAGGACGGTGGATCCGTCGGTGCCGCTCGTCGGGTACGGATACTGGTCGGCCCACACATCGACGCCGCGATCGCGCGCACGCTGGATCAACCCCACCGCGGCCGCGCTCGATCCCCAGTAGTGCTCGCCCTTGGCCTTGAGGTGGGAGGCGACGACTCGCGCCCCCGTCTGCTCGCCGATCCGGATGGTCTCGTTCACCGCATCCAGCAGCGTGGGTGGTCCCGGCCCGTCCTGGCTCGGCACGTACCACAGCGGGTCGCTCCCTTCACTCCGCTCGTGCGAGATGTAGATGCCCTCCACCGGCGGCAGTTCGCGCGCCAGTTCCACAATCTCGTCGGTCGCGCTCCACCGCCCCGGCTCGTATTCGAGCCCGGCCGAGAGGCCGACGGCGCCCTCCTGCAGGCCCTGCCGCACCAGCTCGCGCATCCGCGTCTGCTCGACTGGGGTGGACGCTCGCCGCACATCGTCCTTCATCACGAGCCGCCTCACGGTGCCGTGTCCAACCATGAGCATAGCGTTGACGCCGATGCCCTGCTTCTCGAGCAGCGCACGCTGGCCGCTGATCGGCCACGGAGAACGGCCGTCCTGATTGACCACGACCGTGGTGATCCCTTGTGAGACCAGGTTGGGCGCCGCGCGCCGCGCGCGATTCGGATCCCGGAGCCCGTCCTCCGGACTCGATCCATCGTCGGCGTGCGAATGGATGTCGATGAAGCCGGGGACGACGTACTTGTTCGTGGCGTCGATGACGGTGGCGGCGGCCGCGCCGGGCAGGCGGCCGACGGCGACGATGCGGCCGTCCTTCACCGCGA
>DATLLC010000042.1:0-80707 GCA_035538015.1 Vicinamibacterales bacterium | reverse complement strand
CTGCTCGGCGCGCCCGTCCACGCTCGAGCCCACTGACGCTAGTCATCCCTCGTACCTCCAACGCCGGGCCGCGTGCGACGCGGCCCTTTTTTTTGCTCGGGCGCTCGGACGGCGCTCGCTGGCAATTTGGGGGGTATCCTTTTCCGATGCGCCGCACCCTCGTCCTGTTCGTCGCGACCCTCGCCACGGCCCCCCTGGCCTCTGGCCAGCAGACGCCCGACGCCGCGCTCGTGGCCCGGGCCCGGGCCATCCACGATCGGGTGATCGCGCTCGACACCCACGACGACATCAACCCTCGCGATTTCACGGCCGAGCGCAACTACACCCAGCGCCTGGAGAACCAGGTCAACCTCCCCAAGATGAAGGAAGGCGGCCTGGACGCCTCGTTCTTCATCGTCTACGTCGGCCAGGGACCGCTCACGACCGATGGGTACGCTCAGGCCTACCGGCAGGCGGTGGAGAAGTTCGACGCGATACACCGGCTCACGACAGAGATCGCGCCAGACCAGATCGAGCTGGCGCGCACCGCGGCCGATGTCCGGCGTATCGCGGGGAGTGGAAAGAAGGTCGCGCTCATCGGTGTCGAGAATGCCTACCCGCTGGGCACCGACCTTTCGCGCGTAAAGGAGTTCTACGACCGCGGCGGCCGCTACATGTCGCTCGCTCACAACGGCCACAGCCAGTTCGCCGACTCGAACACGGGAGAGCGCGACGGCCAGTGGATGCACAACGGCCTCAGCGAGCTGGGCCGCCAGGTGATCATCGAGTTGAACAGGTGGGGGATGATGGTCGACGTCTCGCATCCCTCCAAGCAGGCCAACCTGCAGGCCATCGCGCTGTCGCGCGCGCCGGTGATCGCGTCGCACTCGGCTGCTCGCGCCCTGGCCGACCACAGCCGCAACATGGACGACGAGCAACTGATGGCGCTCAAGAAGAACGGCGGCGTCATTCAGACGGTGGCGTTCGACAGCTACGTCAAGATCAAGCCGCCTGAGTCGCTCGAGCGGGTCGCGGCCATCGCCGCACTGCGGAAGGAGTTCGGACTCGAGGGCGGAGGACGTAGTGCGGGCGGCCTACCCGAAGCGCGGGGCACCGAGTTCCGCGTCCGCATGGCCGCGCTGGACGAGCAATATCCGCCGCCGCCAATGGCCACCGTCCGCGACTTCGTGGATCACATCGACTACCTGGTGAAGAAGATCGGCATCGACCACGTCGGCATCTCGTCCGACTTCGACGGTGGCGGCGGCGTGAAGGGGTGGAACGGCGCCGACGAGACGTTCAACGTCACGCTCGAACTGGTGCGCCGAGGCTATTCCGAAGCGCAGATCGGGAAGGTCTGGAGCGGCAACCTGCTCCGCGTGATGGACGAGGTCCAGAAAGTAGCGCGTGATATTCAGGCGGGGCGGAGGTGACGACCTGGTCCTGCTGAGGCCGTCCGCCTTGTGCCTTTTGCCTTCTGCCTCCGCCCTTCTGTAAACTGCCCCGCGATGAAAGCGTATCGGTCGGCCCTGTTGCTCAGCATACTTTCCATTGGCGTAGTTGCCGGGCAGCAACCGCCCACGCAACCCAAGGGCGCGATGCCGAACCTCGGTCGCCCCACGAAGGCGACCGACGAGGTCCCGCCTCTCGATTTCGAGGGCTACTTCACCGGCGTGTGGGACTTCGAATGGACGGTGCCCGAGTCGGCGCTCGGCCCTGCCGGGCCGGTGAACGGCACGACTACCTACCGCCCCGTGGGCACGGACGTGTTCGAGGCCGAGTCGAAAGGTGAGGGTCCGAACGGTCCGTTCACGGTGAAAGAGCGCATCGAGTATCAGAAAGACAAGAAGCTGGTCACGCGTCAGGTGACCGACAGCCGAGGGTACAGCTACACGACGAAGGCGACCGTGGCCGGCGACCTCGGCGGCATCTATTACCTGCTCTATGAGAGTCAGCCGTTCAAGGCCGGTGGCAAGACTGTGCGGCTGAAGGAGAACCTGCGGCTGCTGTCGCCGTTCAACTACCGCGTGGCCCTGAGCGTGTCGGAGGACGGCGGCGAGTTCTCGAATTACGGCAACCCGTGGTGGCGCAAGCAAGTCAAGTAGGAGAACAACCATGCGTCGAGTTTCGCAGCTGACGATCGCTCTGCTCGCAGGCCTGTCGCTGGCCCCTCACGCACAGGGCGATGGCGCCTACCGGCTCGTCCCCAACTGGCCCACTCTGCCGGCCGGCGTGTACTTCGGCCTGAAGGACGCCCCGCCGCCGCCGGCCGAGCGCGAGGCCCAGGCCGCTGCCCGGCGCGCGACGGGCGGGCAGCAGGCGGCGCAGAACAACACCGGCGGCCCGACCAACCAGCCCGGCATCTCGGGCCTCGCGATCGATCAGCAGGATCGCATCTACGTGTTCAACCGCGGTCCGAAGCCGGTGATGGTGTTCAACACCGCCGGTCAGATGGTCCTGGCCGGCGCCGATCAGGAGTTCAACGGCAAGGCGATCAACCCGAACTGGCAGCACTCGGGGACCGTAGACTGGGAAGGCAACGTCTACGTGATCGAGCGCGACGCCCATCGCATCGTGAAGCTCAGCCCGAAGCTGGACAAGTTCCTGATGCAGCTGGGAACCACCGGCGTGAAGGGGACCGATGCCACGCACCTCGATCTGCCGTCCGGCATCGCGGTCCTGAAGAACGGCAACATCATCGTCACCGACGGCTACGGCAACAACCGCGTGCTGCTCTACGACAAGGCCGGCGTGCTTCTGAAGCAGGTGGGCAAGGGCTCCGGCGGCCCCAACGACAAGGGCACCGGCCCGAACGAGTGGCACCTCCCTCACAAGCTGGCCGTCGACGCGCAGGAGAACCTCTACATCATCGATCGCGAGAACAAGCGGGTGCAGGTGTTCAGCAAGGATCTCGTCTACCTCCGCGAGATCAAGAACGACTGGAATCCGTGGGATATCGGTATCTCGCGCAAGGGCACCGATGGCTTCGCCTACATCGCGGACCACCTGTTGGAGCGCGTCCACAAGATGCAGCTCTCCGACGGCAAGCTGGTCGCGACGTGGGGATCCCAGGGCCTTGGGCCGGGCCAGTTCGACTGGGTGCACGGCGTCGTCGTGGATTCGCAGGGCGCCGTCTACGCGGCTGACACTTACGGCCAGCGGCTTCAGAAGTTTGTCGCAGCGGCCGCGTCGCGCTAGCGCTTGACGACCGACCGCAAAGGGTAGGAGCCTGCATGCGGCGCCTGATGACCGCCGCTCTCGCCGTCTTCCTTGTGGGGATGCCGGCGCAAGCGCAGGATCGTCTCATTCAACTTGGCTGGCTGTGGGACGTCGGTACCGACGAGCTCACGCGGCTGCGGCCGATGCCGGAGTTCTGGAGCGCCCGCCGCTGTTGTCGGCGCGCGATTCGTGGTGTCCCCGGTTCACGAAGGAAATGGGTCGGCGCGCCTGGGGTACCTCGATACCGTCACCGGCGCAGTCGGCTTGTGCCTGGTGTGTCGCTGGACTGGCCAGACCCGAGCGTCTCGGATGCTCCGGCGCTGGCGGCAGATCCTCGGCGCTCGCGTGTCTTCATCTGGCATGGCCGGACGATTGTCGAGGTGAGCGAATCGTCGGGCGTACGCGTGGTCGTTCCCGATGTCGAAGCGCCTCTGCGGTGCTTTGGGTGCCGCGGGTTGTCCACCCGGCGGCTCGCCTATTCGGCCGAGGCTGACGTCGTGATGTTCCCGCAACCTGGCCAATCGGATCCGGCGATCGACGACATCGTGGTTGCGCGCGTGGTGACCGGCGAGATCGTCCGTCGATTCGCGACAGTGGGAACGGTGTCGAACCTCTCGGCCGACGTCAGCACCGCCAGGGTCAAAATCACCTCGATATGGGACCCATTTGGCACCCCACCCCGGAACAGCACCCTGCAGGTCTTCGACGCGCCTGATGGCAGCGTGACCCAGCTGCCATACGCGCCGCCTTACGATTACGGCGGCCCGGCGCTCGACGAGACGAACCATCGCCTCCTTCTTTCACACGCCGGAGGAGTGGTGGCCACCGATGACGCCGGAGCGGTGCTTGGCGAGCTCACAACGGGAACAACCCGCCAGGTGACCTACGTGACAGGAGTGAGCGCCGCGTCGGGACGGACGTTCGTGCAGTCGTACTTCGGTGGGGGGACGTACATTACTCCGGGACCGTGCTTGTCGCACGTGGTGGAGCGCACGGGTCAGGCCTTGGCGCCGATCGATCTATCCGCCCGGGTGGGGCGCCAGGATGGCCGCTGCGGTCGTGGCATCCTGCTGACGCCGGCGGGCTCGCCTGGCGTACCCGTCGCCACCATTAACGGGCGTCACGTGGCCCTCTCGTGGACCCACCCCGGAAACGTCGAGGCCTTCGAACTCGAAGTGCGGATCGGTGTGGCGGCCATTGTGTGGCCGGTTGGCGCCGACGCGACCACTACGTTCGCAGACGTGCCGCCTGGGACGTATGGCGTGCGGGTGCGCGGGCGCAACGCGGTCGGGGTCGGTGCCTGGTCAGCCCTGACCGCGATCACGGTGCCCTGAGCCCGACCGACTGCGGCGCGCTTCAGGCCAGGATCCGAGTCACGGTCCAATACAAACCCACTGCGGCAATCGCGATAGACAGCGGTATCGCGACCCGGGGACGGTACCAGGCGCGGCGCATCGCTGGCCACAGGATCAGCGCGGCAGCGGCAATCACCGAGAGCTGTCCGATCTCGACGCCCACGTTGAAGGACAGCAGCGCAGTCAGAAATTCGCTCCGCGGCAGCCCCAACTCGCGCAGCACGCCGGCGAACCCGAGCCCGTGCAGCAGCCCGAACAGGAACACCACCAGCACGCGCCAGGCGTGCAGCTCGCGCGTGACGAGGTTTTCGACCGACACGTACGCTATCGACAGCGCGATCAGCGGTTCGACGATGGTCGGTGGCAGCGACACCACGCCGTAGATCGACAGGCCCAGCGTGATCGAGTGGGCCACTGTAAACGCCGTCACCTGCCAGAGGACAGGCTTGACCCGTGCGCTCAGCAGGAAGAGGCCGATCACGAACAGGATGTGGTCGAGCCCCTTCGGCAGGATGTGGGTGTAGCCCAGCACGACGTATTGCCGGACGATCTCCCAGCGGGTCGGGGGCACGAACTGTCCCGTCAGATCGATGGGACGGCTCCAGACCGTCCCGCCAATCCACTCCGTGGACGTCTGCCCGTCCGCCCTGTTGATGGTCAGTGGATAGGGATCGGCGACGATGCCGTAGAACCAGCGGAGCATGCGGGCGTCGGGCGAGACGCGGCCGCGGAGGCGATAGAGTCCGGGCGTGGGGGTGCCGTCAGCCGCCGTGGGTGCGGCAGGCGGTTCGTAGGTCACTTCAGCCGGGACGATCTCGCGACCGTCCACGAACAGCACGATACGGTCGCGCATCACCGGCGCGAGGCGCGCCAGCCGTTCGTCTCGGGTGGCCGGGGTCAGGCGCTGCGAGGGATCCCGAGCTGGAATCTCCGGATAGTCCTCGAGAAACGGCTCGAGCCGGAGCAGTAGCCACTCCGGATCATTGGCAATCTCGAGCGTGAAACCCCCGTCGGGCCGGAAGGCGAGCGACACGCGGGTCCGCTCCAGCTCGTGCGCCTCAGGATGGGCAACACCGCCAACGCAGCCGGCCACGAGCAGCAGCATGCAGAACGCCCGACGAGCCGGCACGCGCCGTATCATACCGGCCCCAATCGGGTACTATGAGTTCCCCGGCGCAACCGGGGCCGGAAACTCGAGCGTCTTCGGGAGTCTCATGATGCGCGCACGTGGACTGATTGCCGGTGGTCTTCTCCTGGCCGCGGCTTCGATGTCGCCCGTGACCAGCACGATCGTCGCCCAGACCGGCGTGCCGACGTCCGGCGCTCCGACCTTCGCGAAGGACGTTGCGCCCATCATCTTCGGCAAGTGCGCGAGTTGCCACCGCGAGGGCGAGGTTGCGCCGATGTCGCTCCTCACCTACGAACAGGTCCGCCCCTGGGCCCGGGCGATCAAGAGCAAGGTGATCGCGCGCGAGATGCCGCCGTGGGGCGCCGACCCCAGGGAAAGCCTCCCGATGCGCAACGACATCAGCCTGTCGGACGCGCAGATCCAGACCATCGCGGCCTGGGTCGATGCGGGGGCCCCGCGCGGTGACCTGGCCGACATGCCGCCCGCGCCGACCTTTGCCACGGGCTGGACCTACGGAAAAGAGCCGGACGCCATTCTCGAGATGCCGGTCGAGTTCGAGATTCCGGCCGAAGGTGAGCTCGGCGTGCAGATGTTCTACTCGAAGGTGCCGTGGAGCGAGGATCGCTTCGCCGAGGTCGTGGAACTCCGGCCCGGCAACGCGAAAGTCGTGCATCACGCCGGCATCTTCTTCGTCGACATCCCCGAAGGTGCGAGTCTCGTCGACGGCCGCATCGTGGGGCCCGACGGCAACGTGATCGGTGATCGGGGGTCGGCGGGCCTTCCCAGCACGGAAGGCGGACTCCCGGGATCGAGCAAGCTGCTCTCATGGGTGCCGGGCCGCGGCCTCGATCGGCACCGGGCGGACGTGGGGAAGCGCATCCCGGCCGGCAAGTACGTCAACTGGCAGATCCACTACAACCCGACGGGTAAGCCAGAGAAGGACCGCTCGCGCCTTGGCATCTGGTTCAACAAGGTGGCGGTGACGCACGAAGTCCTGATCCGCCAGGCTGGCGATCCCCTGGCCACCACGAAGGGCGGCCTGTCGCTCTATCGAGCGGAAGGGAAGGAAGTGTTGTACAAGGCCGACCCGAGCAGCACCCGCCGCTCGCGCACGACGCCGAACATCCCGCCCTATGTCGAGAACTGGAGCCTGACGGGGATCACGCCGGTGACCGAGGACATCACGCTCTACGCGATGTCGCCGCACATGCACCTGCGCGGCAAGAGCCTGAAGTGGGTGATCACCTACCCTGATGGTCGCGAGCAGACCATCCTCAACGTGCCGAAGTTCGACTTCAACTGGCAGTTCAACTACGAGCTGGCCGAGCCGCTGAAGATTCCGGCGGGGAGCAAGATCAGCGGCATCGGCTTCTACGACAACTCACCGAAGAACAAGTGGAATCCGGCGCCGCACCTCGAGGTCTACTGGTCCGAGCAGAGCTGGGACGAGATGTACCAGCCGTTCACGGAATACTCGGTTGACAGCCAGGACCTGACGAAGGCGAAGACCTCGAGCAGCTCGACGTCGGCGCCGCGGCAGCAACGGTAACGTGGGCAAAGGGCAAGCCTGGGGTCTCACCACGCTCCGGCTCTGCCTCGGCGTGTTCTTCCTGTTCGAGGCCATCAGCAAGGTCGGGTGGTTTACGAGCAGTGCCGTGCTCCGGAGCCGGCTCACCGAGTGGGCTGAGACCGTGCCCGCCATCAGCCGGGCCTACATCACCAACCTCTGTCTCCCTGGCGCGGAGGTTTTCGCGCGGCTCGTGCCGCTTGGTGAGTTCGCGGTGGCGACGGCCTTGCTGCTGGGCGGTTATACACGGCTCGCCGCCGTCCTGGCGCTGCTGATGGTCCTGAACTTCCACTTCGCCAGCGGCGTGATGTTCCAATACAGCTATCTGACGAACGGCTATGGTCTGCCGGTCCTCGGCGGATTGCTGGCGCTGGCGTTCGGCGGAACGTCGCTGCCGTTGAGCGTGAAACGGTGAACACGTCGTCCCCCGCACCTGCCCGCACTGGGGTGAGCTAGTTCTTCGCCCCGTCTTCGTCCCAGCCGGGCATCTTCGATCGATCGAGTCCGGCGACATCGTACGTGGCGGTGCGCGTGCCGCCGGCCTTCACTGGGAATTCGATTTGGACTCGTTTCGCGCCCTGTGTGAGCCCCCACAACGTGCGCCAGTCGTTGACGAACATCGCGATCGCCTCGTCGGTCGGGGGGCGACGACCCGCCATCGGCTTCGGCGGAGCATCGTCAACCGTCACCTGCACGGTGCACTTGCCGTAGCAATCGAAGTCGCCCGCCTGGAGGACGAGATAGCTGCTGCGTCCCCAGGAATCGTGGTCGCGGAAGATCAGGCGGACGGGCTTGGCGCCAGTGCCGTTGGTATCGACGTCGTTGGCCGAGGAAAGCGCCGCGGTCACCTGGTGCATCTTCCCCGGAGCTGACTCCTGATATGCCCACAGGGCAGCGAGGCGTTGGGCTTCGCGCCTGGCGGCCGCCTCCTCCCTCGCCCGCGTTTCCTCGGCCTCGGCGGCGGCACGCTTGGCTTCCGCTTCGGCGCGGCGAGCCTGCCCGTTGCCGCACCCCAGCGCGACAGCGACTCCGGCAGCGGCGACGAGCGTAGCCAGACGGGCCGTCAAACGAATCCTCCCTGATCATCGTAGTTGAACTCGGCCCCAGACTGAGCGCAGCGATTGGTGGCCGGTGCAAGAGCGTTTGAACGACCGCGGCAGGTTGAGCCCGAACGATTTGTCGGGAGAATGCGCGCCTCCGACGAATGTGGCAGTAGAATCGCCGGTCATGAACAGTCGGGTTCTGACGGCGCTGATGCTGGTCACCGTCGTGACCGGTTCTGCCGTCCTCGCCGCCCGCCAGTCGACAGCGGCGGTCCGCACGTTCCAGGCGCGCCTTTCCACCGTGCCCATCGATCTCGGTATGGCAGCCAACATCGCCGGCACCGGCGGCGTCACGGCGACCTTGAAGGGACGCACTCTTTCGTTGACCGGCACCTTCAAAGGCCTCAAGACGCCGGCGACGGTTGCTCGTCTTCACCGCTCGCCGAATCGCGGGATGCGGGGTGCCTCGTTCGCCGATCTCACCGCGAGCGCCGCGACGAGCGGCGAGATCGGCGGGTCGGTGGAGCTGACGGACGTCCAGGTGGAGGACCTGGAGAAGGGACGGCTGTACGTCCAGTTACACAGCGAGAAGGCGCCCGATGGCAACCTGTGGGGATGGTTGCTGCCCAAATGACACGTCCATTGATGATGCTGGGCCTTCGAGTGCTGACCCGGTTGGTGCCCTTGGGGATGGTTGCGCTGGGCTTCGGGCTCACGCTGAGCGCGCGGCAGGCAGCGCCATCGGGGCCCCCGGTGTTCACCGCGGCGCAGGCCACCGAAGGCCGTGCCGTCTACGTGTCGCGGTGCGCAGGTTGCCACCTGCCCGATCTGCAGGGCCGTAACGAGGCGGCGCCCCTGGCGGGTGTGAACTTCATGAACACGTGGCGCGCACGGACTGCCGGCGATCTGGCGGCGTACATCCAGAGCACCATGCCGCCCGGCGGCGCCGGGTCGCTCAGCCCCGACGATTACCTCAATGTCGCCGCCTTCATCCTGGCCGCCAATAGCGGCCAGGCCGGCTCGACCGCCCTCACCCTGGAAACCGCGGCTCCCATCGGCAGCTTCGCCACGGGCACCGTGGTCACCGCCGTGATCAACGCGGGCGCCAGCGCCGGCGCGTCAGGAGGCGCCACGACGGGCCGCGGTCAGCAGGCTGGTGGCCGGCAGCAACCCCCGCCACCTCGAGGCCTCAGCGTGGCTGGTGAGGTCAATCACTACGTGCCCGTCACCGACGAGATGCTCCGCAATCCGCCGCCCGGCGACTGGCTGATGGCGCGGCGCAACTACCAGGCCTGGAGCCACAGTCCCCTCACCGAGATCACGCGCGCCAACGTGAAGGACCTGCGGCTCGCCTGGTCGTGGTCGATGAACGAGGCCGGCGCCAATCAGCCGATGCCACTGGTGCACAACGGCATCATGTATCTCGTCAACACCACGAACATCGTGCAGGCGATCGACGCAGCTACTGGCGATCTGATCTGGGAGAACCAGGTCGGCCCCAACCAGATCATCGGCTTCGGCTCGATGCGCAATCTCGCGATCTACGAGGACAAGATCTTCCTGGCCACGACCGATGCCAGGCTCGTGGCGCTCGATGCCCGGAATGGCAAGGTGGTGTGGACGACGACCATCGCGGATCGCGCGAAAGGCTTTTCCAACACCTCGGGGCCGATCGTGATCAAGGGCAAGGTGGTGCAGGGGCTGCAGGGCTGCGACCGCTTTCGCGAAGAGCGCTGCATGATCAGCGCCTACGACGCGAACACCGGGAAGCAGCTCTGGAAGTTCTACACGATCGCGCACAACGGCGAGCCGGGCGGCGAGTCGTGGGGCGCGGTGCCCGACCTGATGCGGGCGGGAGGCGAGACCTGGATCGTCGGCAGCTACGACCCCGATCTCGACCTCACCTACTGGGGCGTTGCGCAGGCCAAACCCTGGATGCCGGCGAGCCGCGGCAACACCATCAAGGATGCGTCGCTGTATGGCGCTTCGACGGTGGCGCTCCGCGGTGCGGACGGGACGCTGGCCTGGCACTACCAGCACATCCCGGCCGAATCGCTCGATCATGACGAGGTGTTCGAGCGCGTCCTGGTGGACATCGGCCAGGACAAGGTGGTCTTCAACATTGGCAAGGCCGGCATCCTGTGGAAGCTCGATCGCCGAACCGGCCGATTCATGGGGCACCGCGAGACCGTGTTCCAGAACGTGTTCACGCGCATCGATCCGGAGACCGGCGTGCCCGAGTACCGAGACGACATCAAGGACCACAAGATCGACGAGTGGCTGGGCGCGTGCCCCAGCACCGAGGGCGGACACAATTGGCAGGCGATGAGCTATCACCCAGGTGAACGCCTTTTGATCATTCCGCTGTCGCAGTCGTGCATGGAGATTGCCGCGCGCAAGGTGGAGTTCACGCCCGGGTCCGGCGGGACCGCGGCGGGGCGCCGCTTCTTCGAGATGCCCGGCAGCAACGGCAACATCGGCAAGCTCGCGGCCTACGACGTGAACACGCTTCGCCAGGTGTGGACGCGCGATCAGCGGGCCCCCTATTTGACCGCGGCGCTCTCGACCGGGGGAGGGGTGGTATTCATCGGCGATCTCTCGCGCTACTTCCGCGCGCTCGACGTGCGCACCGGCGATGTGCTCTGGGAAACGCGGCTCAACACCGCGGTGCAGGGTTACCCGGTCAGCTTCACCGCCAACGGCAGACAGTACGTTGCGGTGACCACCGGCGTGGGCGGCGGCAGTCCCCGGCTCGTGCCGCAAACCATCGCGCCGGAGATTCAGCCTCCGGCCTACGGACACACGCTCTACGTGTTCGAGTTGCCCAAGAAGTAACTGACTGTGCGCCGCGCCGGTGTGATTGGCCGCGTCCTATGTGCTGGAGCCCTGCTCGCGGGAGGCTGGCCGGGAGGGGTCTCGGCGCAGTCACCCGCGGCGCCGGGCGGGCAGATCGCGATCGCCGGCTCGGAGCCTCCGTCGCCAGCGGAGCGGAAGCGGGCCACCGCGACCCGCGTCCAGAGCGACACGATCCGGGTGGACGGCCGGCTCGACGAAGCCGTCTGGGTGCGTACGCCCGCCGTCGTCGACTTCATCCAGAAGGAGCCGGAGCAGGGCGCGCGCCCCACCGACGACATGGAAGTGCGCTTCGCCTACGACGGTGCCGCCTTCTACGTCGGGGCTCGCATGTGGGCCCGAAACGCACGTGAGATCCAGGCCCCGCTCGGCCGGCGTGACGTTTCCGACCAGGCCGAACATATCCTCATCGCGCTCGATACCTTCCTCGACCGCCGCACTTCGATCGTCCTCGGGGTCACGGCGTCCGGCGTCCGCCTCGATCGCTATCACGCCACCGATACCGAGGAGACCTTCGACGCCGGCTACGACCTCGTGTGGGGGGCGCGCACCTCGATCGATGCCGACGGCTGGTCGGCCGAGCTGTGGATCCCGTTCACCCAGCTGCGCTTCAACCCGGAAGAGGTCCTGACCTGGGGCCTCAACATCCAGCGCTTCCGCCCGAGCATCAACGAGGAGGACACCTGGGTGCTCATCCCGCGCACCGTCCGTGCCTGGGCGTCGAGGTTCGGCGACCTGCAGGGCGTCGCGGACGTGCGGCCGGCCCGCCGCATCGAGCTGCTGCCCTACGTGGCGGAGGCGGCCACGCTCTACGGGCGGTCGGCGGGAGTCAACCCGTTCCTCCAAGGTGCCAATCTCAATACGCGTGCCGGCGCGGACATGAAGATCGGCATCGGACCCAACCTCACGCTCGACGTCACGATCAACCCGGACTTCGGCCAGGTCGAAGCCGATCCGGCGGAGGTGAATCTCACGGCCTTCGAGACGCGGTTCACCGAGCGGCGCCCGTTCTTCATAGAGGGTGCGGCCTTGTTCAACATCGGCCACCCCAACTTCTATTACTCGCGGCGAATCGGCGCGCGCGCGCTCGGGCCAGCCCAGGACGACTTCGTGGACTATCCCTCGTCCACCACCATCCTGGGCGCGACGAAGCTGACCGGACGCCTGCCATCGAAAACCTCGCTGGGGTTCCTCGCCGCAGCGACCTCCAGCGAGACCGCGGAGGTGTCCAATGCGGAGATGGGGACCGACCGCACCATCCGGGTCGCGCCCCGTGCGTACTACGGTCTGGCCAGAGTGCTGCAGGAGTTCGGGCCGAACGCCTCGACGGCTGGCCTCCTGGCCAGCTGGGTCCATCGCGACTTCGCCCACGACGACCCCCTCGCCTCGATCTACACGCGCAACGCCGTCGCGCTGGCCGGCAATACGCTGCTCCGCTTCAGGGGCGGCGAGTACGAGTTCCGCGCCGCCGGGGGCGGGTCGCTCGTGAACGGCAGCGAGGGGGCGATGACCCGGGTCCAGATGACGAGCGCGCACTTCGCACAGCGCCCGGATCGTGATTACGCGCCCCTCGACCGCACGCTCACGTCCTTGCCCGGCTGGACCCTGCAGGCGAACTTCGATCGCACGAGTGGCCGGCATTGGCTGTGGGGCGCCAACACCAAGATCGACTCGGTGAATTTCGAGACCAACGACTTCGCGCAGCTGACCGGCGCCGACGGCCTGCTGATGGCCGGGAACATCCGCTACCGCGAGACGCAGCCGGGCCGTCTGTTCCGCAATTACTACGTCCAGTTCGACGTCTCGAACGACGCCACGCTGCGAATGTTGCGTCAGGACGGGCGGCTGCGGGGAACCATGAACGTGACGTTCGCCAACTTCTGGACAGCCTCGGTGGCCGTGGCGCGTGTGCCCACGCTGACCAGCGTCTCGCTCACGCGCGGTGGCCCGCTCATGGGCCGGGGACCGGGCTGGAACACGCAGATCAACCTGGGCAACCGGCTGGCGGCTCAGACCCGCCTAACGGCCAATGCCATTCTCGCCAACAACGAGGATGGGTTGTCCCAGCAGAGGGTGACGGGCACGGTGTCGTTCCGGCCCGCGCCGCGGTGGCAGCTCTCGGTCGAGCCGCTCTACGAACGCGTGACCGAGCCGCAGCAATACGTCACCACTCTGCCCAACGGGCGCCCGGAGACCTACGGCTCGCGCTACGTCTTCGGCTACATCGACCGCAGCACCATTTCCACACGCTTCCGCATGGGCTACACCGTCAAGCCCGACATGAACCTCGACGTGTACGCCGAGCCCTTCGCAGCGTCCGGCCACTACTACGATTACGGCGAGCTGCTGGCTCCGCAGAGCCGGGAACGTCTGCTGTACGGCACCAACGGCACGACGCTCGTCACGAATCCGGACGGCAGCCAGACGGTGACCGCGGACGGCTCGACGTTCACACTACGGAACCGCGACTTCAACAGTCTCTCGTACCGTTCCAACGTCGTCCTGCGTTGGGAATGGCGGCCCGGCAGCACGCTGTTTGTGGTGTGGCAGCAAAGCCTCTCCAACACCGAGGTGATTGGCGACCTTGTGGGCGTCCGCGACATGTTCCGCTCGGTGACGGCGCCGGGGCCCAACCTGTTCGTCGTGAAGACGACGTTCTGGATACCGGTGCGCTAGGTGCGGACAGGTGCGGACAGGTGCCGGCAGGTGCGGGCGGGTGCGGACGGAGGAAAGAGCGCCGGCCGTCCGAGAACGGCCGACGCATCGCCCGTAGCAACCCCGCGAACTCCGAGAAGCTCGAGAACCGCCGTCTACTTCGGCAGCTTGAACGCCAGCAGCTCGCCCGCGAAGCCCGGCGCGCTCACCGACACCGTGATGTATTGCTGCCCGTTCAGCATGTAGGTCATCGGCGACCCGGTCTGCGGCGCTGGCATGTATACGGCGCCCACCTCATCCCCTGTCGCCTTGTTGTACGCACGCAGCATGGCGCCCTGGCCCTTCGGCGTGGTGGCCATGCCGCCTTCGCCGGCGATCACGAGCGTCTTGGTGGTCAGCACGCCGATGCGGCCCTGGCGGCCCGTGCGCGGGATGTTGACGCCCTTCAGCGCAGCGTGGTTCTTGATGTTGTCCGGCGTGTCGCCATGCGCGATCTGCCAGACGAGCTCCCCTTTGTTGAGGTCGAGCGCGGTGATCCGTCCGTACGGGGGCTTGATCAGCGGCAGCCCCTGTACGGTCGTATTCGGGAACCCCGGACGCCCACTCTTGTCGGCCGGGTCGGAGGCGAAGCCCCGCACGAACAGCATGTCGGACTTCACGCCATCGCCCGGCGCCAGCCCCAGGGCCGCCACGTTCGTGTTGGAGAAGATGTAGAACATATTCGTTTCGGGGTCGAGCGATCCGCCCTGCCAGTTGGCGCCGCCCGTCACGTTGGGCAGCATCAGCGTGGCCAGCGGGCCCTCCCACTTGCTCACGACCGGCGGCGTGAACATTGGGCCGATCTTGTAGCGTTCCACCAGCTTCACCGCCTCGGCGCGGAGCTCCGGCGTGAAGTCGATCAGGTCGTCAATCGATACGCCCTGACGCTCGAACGGTGGCGGCTTGGTGACGAATGGCTGTGTCGGTGAGTACTGCTCGCCGGGCACATCGCCTTTTTCGACCGGCCGCTCCTCGAACGGCCACACCGGCTGCCCTGTAATGCGATCCAGGACGTAGACCCAGCCCTGCTTGGCCGGCTGCGCCACCGCTTTGATCTGCTTGCCATCGACCATGAGGTCCGCCAGGATCGGAGCGCACGGCAGGTCGTGATCCCAGATGCCGTGGTGCACGAACTGGTAGTGCCACTTGCGCTTGCCGGTCGTCAGGTCCACCGCGACGAGGGTTTCAGAGAAGAGCGTGTTGCCGGGGCGATGGCCGCCGTAGTAGTCCCCCGTCGGCATCTCCACCGGCAGGAACACTGTGTTGTTTTCTTCGTCTACGGTCATCTGGGCCCAGACGCCGGTGTTGCCCGAGTAGGTCCAGGAGTCCTTCTCCCAGGTGTCGTTGCCGAATTCGCCCTTTGCCGGAATGGTGTGGAAGATCCACAGGCGCTTGCCAGTGCGCACGTCGTAGCCGCGGACGAAGCCTTTCTGGTTCGTCCGGCTCTTCGGCGCGCCGCCCTCCACGTGCGCCGCGCCGATGATGAGCGTGTTCCCCGCGACGATGGGGGCGGCATGCAGGCCGACCTCGCCCTTCACGGGGTCCATCTCCTGATCCATCTCCAACTTGAGATCGACGATGCCGTTGTGACCGAAGCCGGCCAGGCGCTGGCCGGTCTTTGCGTCGAGGCCCACCAGGTGGTAGCCGGGCGTGACGTAGAAGATCCGCTCCTCGCTGCCGTCGCTCCAGTACGAGAGGCCGCGGCCCGAGAGCCGCCGCGGCGCGGCGGCACCCCGTTCAGCCTCGTTGATGCTGTGCATCCACTTCATCTCACCCGTGGCCGCATCGACGGCCACGGCCGCGCGGCGGGAGCCGGCGGTCAAGTAGAGCGTGCCGTTCATCATCAGCGGGGTGGCCTGGAGCTGGAACTCGGGAGCCGGCCCGAGGTTCTCCGTCTTGAAACGCCAGGCGATTTCGAGTTTGCCGAAATTGGTCGCGTCAATCTGCGAGAGCGGCGAGTAGCGCCGGCTCTGGAGGTCGCCGCCGTAGGTCGGCCACTGGCCGTCTTGCGTGCCGCGCGAAATCACGTTCCCGTTTTGCCCTGAGAGCGGGAGCGCGGCCGTGGCGAGGATGGCGAGGAGGCCGAATCGGCCGGCCCGGGAGCGAATGGTGGCATGCATGGCGCACACTCTAGCAGGTTGGGAAAAGCTCCGACAACCGGCTCTTGACAGCCCCCGGGAGATGACGATGATGGGGCATGACCTACGCATCCCTGGCCGCCGGCGGGCTGGCCACCCTCGCCCTCGCCGTCTCGTTGAGCGGCGCTCCGGCCGCCGGGCCGGTACGGTTCGCCCCTCACGACATCGACGCCGACTTCCGCGGTGGCTACGCCGTGGCCGTCGCCGACTTCAACCAGGACGGCAAGCCCGACGTCGTCGCCAACTCGCTGTCGGTCAACGAAGTGGCGTGGTACGAGAACCCCACCTGGGTGCGCCACATCGTCGTGCCGGACGCCCGGCAGGTGGTGAACCAGGCGATGCACGACGTGGACAAGGACGGCGTACCGGAGATTGCCTTCCAGAGCGGGTTTGCAATGGTTCCAGGCAAGAGCGAGGGCTTGAACTGGCTCGCCCGGCATGAGGGCGACCCACGCCAGCCGTGGAAAGTGGAGCGCGTGGACGCATTTCCCACATCGCATCACGTCGCCTGGGCCGACTTCGACGGCGACGGCACCGAGGAGCTGGTCAACGCGCCGCTGATCGGTCCCAAGGGCCTGGCCCCCACCTACGATCAGGACAAGGCGTCGGTGTTCTGGTACAGCCCCAAGGACTGGACGCGTCACGCGATCACCGAGGACATTCCGGGCATCATCCATCGTGTGCGGGTGGCGAAGTGGGATGGAGGGGCCCGCGACCAGCTGCTCGTGGCGAGCTTCGAGGGCATCGCGGTCTATCGCGCGTCAGGCAGCGGAGCGACCATGAAGTTCGAGAAGCAGCTCCTTTCCGCCGGTCACGTCGAGAAGGCGCCGCGCCTGGGTGCGAGCGACGTCGGCGTCGGCCGGCAGGACGGCCGCAAGTTCTTCGCGTCGGTCGAACCGTGGCACGGCAATGAAGTCGTCGTGTACACCGAGAAGGGTGGCCAGTGGCAGCGCCGCGTCATCTTCGACAAGGTCGTGAGCGGCCATGAGGTGGCCGTCGTGGACCTGAACGGCGACGGCCGTGACGATGTGGTGGCCAACGACAACAGCCGGCCGTCTCAGAACAGCCCGAACGCACCGATTGGTGGCGTTCACGTGTTCTATGCGCCGGACGATGCGGCGACTGGGACCTGGCAGTACCAGCGGATCGAGGAATCCGCCGCGATGAACGGGTGCGTGGCCGTGGACGTGAACGGCGATCGCCGCAGCGACCTGCTGTGCACAGGGGGTAGTGGCGCCGTCCGCTGGTACGAGAATCTGGGCAAGTGATTCGAAGCGACGCAGAGGGGAAGCCGCGGCTGACTCGGAATCCTCTCTTTCTACGCCGCGCTGGCAGCCGCGGGTAGCCTGAGATCTCCGCTGGAGGGGTTCTGAGGTCCTGTGTTGGACGATCGGTCGGCGCCGGAGCTTCCGGCGACCTTCAACGCCGCTGATTACTTCGTCGACCGCCACCTGCGAGAAGGACGTGGCGATCGCATCGCCGTCGAGTGCGGCGCCGAGCGCGTCACCTACGCCGCACTGGCCGCGCGCGTCGCTGCCGTCGGAGAGGCGCTCCAGGCTGGCTTCGGCATGCGGCGGGAAGAGCGCGTCCTGCTCTGGCTCCTCGACAGCCCGGCGTTCTTCTATGGGTTCTGGGGCGCCATCCGTGCTGGCGCCGTGCCGGTGCCGGTGAACACGATGTGGAAGGCCGCCGACGTGGCGTACGTCCTGCACGACTGCAGGGCCCGCGTGGCGGTGGTGAGCGCGGCGCTGCTGCCGGTGTGGCACTCGATTCCGCTCGCGCAACGCCGTGGCATCGAACACGTGCTGGTTGCGGACGGGGCACCTGGCGACGGCGCGCTTGCGCTGGACGAGGTCATCGCCCAGTCCGGGAACGCCGGTGACCCGGCGCCAACCTCGAGGGACGATGCGGCGTTCTGGCTCTATTCGTCCGGCAGCACCGGGCCGCCCAAGGGCTGCGTGCACCTCCAGCACGACATGGTCGTTTGCGCCTCGGCCTACGCCAGGCACGTCCTCGAGATCTCGGAGCGCGACCGGTGCTTCAGCGTGGCCAAGCTGTTCTTCGCCTACGGTCTGGGCAATGCCTTGTACTTCCCGCTGTCGGTCGGTGGCACGAGCATCCTGTGGCCTGGGCCGGCGACGGCCACGGCCATCTACGAGATCATCGAGCGTCATTGCCCGACTTTGCTGTTCTCCGTGCCGACCAACTACGGCATGCTGCTCGCGCACGAGTCAGGCGGCGCGCGTGACTTCGACCTGTCGAGTGTACGGCTGGCCCTGTCGGCCGGCGAGGCCTTGCCGGCGGCCCTCTTCGATCGCTTCAAGCTGCGCTTCGGCATCGAGATTCTCGACGGCATCGGCTCGACCGAGGTCCTGCACACTTTCATCGCCAATCGGGCCGGCCGTGCCCGGCCGGGATCGAGCGGGGAGATCGTGCCCGGTTACGAAGCGCGTCTGGTCGATGAGGCCGGCGCGCCGGTGCCGACCGGCGAGGTGGGAAACCTGCTGATCAAGGGCGACTCGATCTGCGCGTGCTACTGGAACCAGCATGAACGCACCAAGGCGACGATCGAGGGCCACTGGATTCGAACCGGCGACAAGTACCACCAGGATGCCGACGGGTACTACTGGCATGCGGGCCGCGCCGACGACATGCTGAAGGTCGGCGGCATCTGGGTGAGCCCGGTGGAGGTCGAGAACGCTCTGACCGGGCATCCTGCTGTGCGCGAGTGTGCCGTGGTCGGACACCTCGATCAGGATCGTCTCGTCAAGCCCCAGGCATTCGTCGTCCTCAACCCCGGCGCCCAGCCCACGCCGTCGCTCGCATCGGAACTGCAGCAGTTCGTGCGCGAGCGGCTGGCCGATTACAAGCGCCCGCGCTGGATTCACTTCGTGGCCGACCTGCCGAAGACCGCCACGGGCAAGACCCAGCGTTTCAAGCTGAGGGCCTAGTCTAGTGGTCCAGATAACGATATCTGTTGATGTCTCGAGGTGGTGATCTGGTGATCGCTCTGGTGATCTGGTGATCGACCTGATCTATCTCTCGATCTATCCGGCCCAGATAGATCCGTCAGATGATCGTCCGATCACCAGATCATCCGATCGCCAGATCCATCACAACGTCACCCGATCAAGAGATCATCAGATACCGATTCAGCGGTTACGGGCCGCTAGCTGCGACGGGTCGCTGGTTGGCCGATTGCGCCTCTTCGGTCGGTCACCCAGAGTCTGGCTCTACTTCCTTGCGTAGAAGGCCTCGGTCAACTCCCGTAGCGTGCGCTCGTGCGGCTTGGCGGTCTGCAGGTGTTGGACCACGCCGTCGCGGTCCGCGGCCTGGCGCTCCTGACCAAGCTTGAACTTGCCTTCGATGGCGTCGATCTCCATCGAGAACGGCACGATGCCCTTCATCATGCCGGCTACGTAGTCGGCGGGCAGCGAGTCGAAGTCGTAGCTCGTGCCCGACTTGGTCTCGAACTTCCGGATCAGACGCGCGAGCAGCGCGCGGGTCGCGTCCGGCCCGTCGATCATCTTCGGCCGGCCCGACACGTGCACCACCGCGAAGTTCCAGGTTGGGACCACGTCCTTCTTGCCGTACCAGGCGGGCGAGATGTAGCCATGCGGCCCGCGGAAGACGATCACGGCCGGGTGGGTGCCGTCCAACGCCGCGCGCTGCGGGTTCTGGGCGGAGATGTGCCCGAACACCGTCCCGAAGCGTCCGCTGGCTCGCTCCAGGAACGTGGGGATGTGAGTAATCCGCAACGTCGGGCTGGTCGTCACCAGGTCCACGAATGCGTATTCGTCCATGAAGTCGTGCAGAAACGCGCGATCCTCGACCAGGTGCGCCTTCGGGATGTAGAGCGATGGATCCGGGGCGCCGCCCTCTTGTGCCTCGAGGTCGAGTCCCAGCGCCATCGGGGCAGCCAGCACGCCAGTCAGTAGTTGCCGTCTGTTCATACATTGCCTCCCGCGGATCCCTTCCGATCGCTGATTCGCGCTCTGTTTCGTTCCGGCTCGTGGCGGTGTTACCGTCCCGGTTTGGGCTTCCCCTGATGGCAGGCCATGCACCCAATCTCGGGATTTTTGACGCCGGCGAAATGCTTGTTGATGCCGCCCACCATCCCGCGCATGCGCCGCCCGACGGCCTTCATCGGATTGTCGTCGGAGCCCCAGTCGCTCGGGTCGTGGCAGTGGAAACAGCCCACGCCGAGCGAGGCCGTGAACACACCCATCTGCAGGGCCAGCGAGCTGTCACCGCCGAACACGGCCTCGTAGCGCTTGGCGTCCCGCTGCCATTGTTCCGGCGTGATCTTGGGCGGTGTGAGCGTCCCCTGATGACAGGTATTGCAGGTGATGCCGCCGTACGGCTTCAGCGGCCCGGCATTCAGCTCGTTGACCATCCGCTGCATGCGATACGCGAGGTCGAAGGTGGGAAGGTAGGCCAGGTTCCACTGACCGTCGAGGTGGCAGTGCGTGCACTCGACGCCGAGCGCCTTGTTCCATTCCTGCATCTTCGCTTGCACGTCATCCTGGGCGCGAACGGTTGCTACGACACACATCCACACGACCACCATCGCCACACCCACGCGCGAGCGGTGCATGCGCCGAAGCGTATACTGAATCGCCCAAGGAGGCGACATGGCCAGCCCGACGACCCCTTCCCTGACCGAGTGCACGGAGCAGAAGCGCCTGAACGACGCACGCGAACAGGGCGTGGCCTGGAAGCAGTGGGGCCCGTACTTGAGCGAGCGACAGTGGGGCACGGTGCGGGAAGACTACAGCACCGATGGCAACGCCTGGGCCTACTTCAGTCACGACCAGTCGCGGTCGCGCGCCTATCGATGGGGTGAAGACGGACTCGGCGGCATCTCCGACGAGCAGCAGCGCCTGTGCTTCGCGATCGCGCTGTGGAACGAGCGCGATCCGATCCTCAAGGAACGCCTGTTCGGGCTCACCAACAGCGAGGGCAATCACGGCGAGGACGTCAAGGAGTACTACTTCTACGTCGACTCGACGCCGACGCACTCGTACATGAAGCTCCTCTACAAGTATCCGCAGCGCGAGTATCCATACAGCGATCTGATCGAGACCAACGGCAGGCGATCGCGCGAGGACTTCGAATACGAGCTGCTCGACACCGGCGTGTTCGACGAGGATCGCTACTTCGACGTCGTCGTGGAGTACGCCAAGGAGGGCCCGGAAGACATTCTCGTGCGCATCACCGTCCATAACCGGGGGCCAAAGGCCGCACGGCTCTACCTGCTGCCGACGCTGTGGTTCCGCAACACGTGGTCATGGGGCAAGTCGGGCACCAAGCCGGTGATTCGAGCGGCCGCGGCCACTGGCGCGATGGTGGCGAGCCACCAGGAACTCGGGGATTACACGCTGACGTGCGAGGGCGCACCGGAACTGCTGTTCACGGAGAACGAATCGAACCTCCAGAGGCTGTGGGGACAGCCCAACACCTCGCTGTGGGTCAAGGATGCCTTCCATCGCTACGTAGTGTCGGGTGAGCAGGGAGCGGTCAACCCCGCACGCACCGGCACCAAGGCCGCGGCGCGATACGTCCTCGAGGTGCCGGGAGGCGGCGTGTCTGTGGTCCGCCTCAGAATGACACGGGGAACCGATCCGAAGCCGGTCGCGTTCGGCGCGCCCTTCGATGCGATCGTCGCCGAGCGGCAGGTGGACGCCGACGAATTCTACGACCGGATCACGCCCGGTGCGCTCACCGAGGACGAGCGCCGCGTCCATCGCCAGGCCCTCGCCGGCATGCTCTGGTCGAAGCAGTACTACCTGTTCGACGTGGACACCTGGCTGAAGGAGCATCACGGTCACCCGCTGAACCCGACGCCCCGAAATGCCGTGCGCAACGCCGAGTGGTTCCACATGTTCAACGGCGACGTCATCTCGATGCCGGACAAGTGGGAGTATCCCTGGTACGCGGCCTGGGACCTCGCGTTCCACACCCTGGCGCTCTCGCTCGTGGACTTCGACTTCGCCAAGGGCCAGCTGCTGCTGATGCTGCGCAGCCTCTACGCCCATCCCAACGGGCAGATTCCCGCGTACGAATGGAACTTCAGTGACGTCAACCCGCCGGTTCACGCCTGGGCCACGCTGTTCCTCTACAAGGTGGAGCGCTCGCTCGGACGCGAGGACCGCAAGTTCCTGGAACGCTCGTTCCAGGGGCTGATGCTCAACTTCAACTGGTGGGTGAACCGCAAGGATCCCGAGGGCCGCAACGTTTTCGCCGGGGGGTTCCTCGGGCTCGACAACATCGGCGTCTTCGATCGGAGTGCTCCGCTGCCGACCGGTGGCGCGCTGGAGCAGGCGGATGGTACCGCCTGGATGGCGTTCTACTGCCAGAACATGCTCGAGATCGCACTCATCCTGGCGGACGAAGATCCGGTCTACGAGGAACACGCCTTCAAGTTCCTGCAGAACTTCATGTGGATTGCCTACGCCATGGACCGGATCGGCGATCACCACGACGAGATGTGGGACGAGGAGGACGGCTTCTTTTACGATGTGCTGCGCCTGCCCAACGGGTCGGCCCAGCGCCTCAAGGTCCGATCCATGGTCGGCCTGCTGCCGCTCTGTGCCTCGACCATCTTCGAGCCGAGCAGCCTGGGTGCGCACCCGCGGCTCATGGGGCTCATCCAGTTGTTCCGTGAGCGCCACCCCGAGGTGGTCAGTCAGGTCGCCCCGACCGTCACGGGATACATCGGGTTCGGCGGCCGGCGCCTGCTGTCGACCCTGACCAAGGCGCGGCTGGAGCGGGTCCTCACCTACCTGCTGGACGAGAACGAGTTCCTCAGCCCATTCGGCATCCGCTCACTGTCGAAGGTCCACGAGAACCACCCGTTCGTCTTCCACGCCGGGGGCCAGACGAGCACGGTCTCGTATCTGCCGGCGGAATCGAACACGGGGATGTTCGGTGGCAATTCGAACTGGCGGGGACCGATCTGGATGCCGGTCAACTGCCTGATCGTGCGCGGGCTCCTCAACCTCTATCAGTTCTACGGCAACGAATTCACGGTCGAGTGTCCCACCGGGTCAGGTGTGCGGATGAACCTGTTCGAGGTGTCTCGCGAGATCGTCAAACGCCTGTCGTCGATCTTCGTGAGGGACGCCAGCGGCCGCCGCGCCGTCTACGGAGGCACGAAGACGTTCCAGACCGACCCGCACTGGCGCGACCTGATTCTGTTCTACGAGTACTTCCACGGCGACAACGGCGCGGGCCTCGGCGCCAGCCATCAGACCGGATGGACAGGCACCATCGCCAGGCTGCTCGACATCTACGCACGCCTGGAGGCGGACGAGGCCCTCGGGACCTCGGTGCAGGACGCGCTGTCCCGCATGGTTCGCGAGTCGGTGCAGGGGGTCTAGTAAGATCGCGGCATGACTTCTCTGGGGCGGCGGCCGATCTGGCTCGGCGGCGCCGCGCTCGGCCTGGCCCTGGTGGCGTCCGCCTCCCTGATTGGGCAGTCGCGAGTGCCGTTCGCGGGCACGCTCGACGAGCATCCCGCCATCCGCTACGCCGAGCGCCCGCCCGTGGACCGGGTGGCCGGGGTCAACGAGCGGATCGCCACCGGCGGCCTGGTCCTGATGCCGGAGGTGGGCACCGGTTACCTGGAGCCGGTCCTGAAGGCCCTCGACATTCCGATCGCGTCGCAGTTGCTGGTGTTTTCCAAGACCGGCCTGCAGCGTGAGCACACCGGGCCGGCCAACCCCCGCGCCTTGTATTTCAACGGGTCGGTCGTTGTCGGCTACATCCCGGGCGCAACCTCGCTGGAGATCGCGTCACACGATCCGCAGCAGGGGGTGATGTTCTACACGCTCGACCAGCGCGCTCCGATGCCGCCCACCTTCGTGCGGCGGACGAACTGCCTGACCTGCCATCTCTCCACGTCGACGCTCGAGATCCCGGGTTTCATCGACCGCAGCAACATGGTGGGCGGCGACGGTCAGCTCATGCCGAGCCTGGGCACCGTCACGGTGAACCACCGGACTCCGCACACCGAACGATGGGGCGGCTGGTTCGTGACCGGCAGAGCGACCGCGCCGCCGTACGGGCCGCTGGGCCACCTGGGCAACATCACCGTCACGACCCATCCGACGTCGGGTCCCACGATTCTTTCGGACCATGTCTTCATCGAGTGGCTGAACCGCACCCCCGACGGCCGGTATCTGAGCACCGAGAGTGATCTTGCCGCCCTGATGACGTTCGACCATCAGGCGCACGGCCTGAACCTGATCACCCGGTTGAACTGGGAGGCCCGGATCGCGGCCGCAGAGTCGCGTCCACTGGCCGACGCCGCATCGGTGCAGGAGCAGGTCAACGACCTCGCCGAGTACGTGCTGTTCGTGGGCGAGGCGCCACTCGCCTTCGAGGTGACGCCGCGGGCCGGTTTTGCCGAGGCGCTGGCGGCAAGGGCGCCCGCTGACCGCCGTGGCCGCTCATGTGCGCAGATGGAGCTGACCCGGCGGCTGCTCAAGTACTCGTGCAGCTACCTGCTCTACTCCGAGGCCTTCACCGGCCTGCCGACCGAAGTCCGTCAAGCGGTGTACCGTCGCGTGTTTGCTATCCTGGACAGCCCCCCGTCGGCGACCGTATCCGCCCACCTGTCCCTAGCAGATCGACGCGCGATCGCCGAGATCCTGCGTGACACGGTGACCGACCTGCCGGCGGCGCTCGCCAATACGTCGCGTGGGGTCGCCGGCCAATGATCGCGCGTCCTGGACGGGACGGGCTTGTGCTGATCGGCATCGTGGTGATGCTCAGCACCGGGCTCGTCGGACTCACTGTGTCGGCACGCGCTCAGGCGCCGGCTCGCCCGCGCATCATCATCCTCACCACCGGCGGCACCATTGCCAGCCGGCTTGGCGCCTCGATGCAGGACGGGTCGTCGCTCGTCGCGGCCGTGCCGCAGTTGAACGAGCATGCGGCCGTGAGCGTCGAAGAGGTGAGCCGGGTCGGGTCGTCGCAGATCACCCCCGCGCACTGGCTGACCCTGGCCGGCCGCGTCAACCAGCGCTTCGCCGCGGATCCCGGCTTGCGCGGCATCGTCATCACCCACGGCACCGACACGCTCGAGGACACGGCCTACTTCCTGAACCTCACCGTCCGAGATCGTCGCCCCGTGGTTCTCACCGGATCGATGCGATCGGCCAACGAGATCTCGGCCGATGGCCCGGCTAACTTGCTGAATGCCGTACGGGTGGCGGTGTCGGACGAAGCGGTCGGCAAGGGGGTGCTCGTCGCGCTGAACGAGCACATCGCCGCCGCCCGTGACGTGTGGAAGACCGACAACCGCCGGGTGGAGACCTTCCGCTCGCCCGAATTAGGGTTTCTCGGGTTCGTGGATCCGGACGGAGTGACCTTCTATCGCGCACCCCTTCGGGCACACACCACGGCAAGCGAGTTCGACGTTTCCAGGGCCGACAGGCTGCCAGAGGTGGCGATGCTCTACGACTATCCGGGTTTCAATCCGGCCTTGATGGACGGCGTGCTCACGTCGAAGCCGGCTGGTGTGGTGTTTGCCGCCTTTGCCGGTGGCCGTCTCAGTCCGGGAGGACGTGCCGCCGTTCAGCGTGCGGTCGATGCGAGCGTCGCGGCCGTTGTCGCCTCGCACGTGCCGGGTGGTCGGATCGTCGGCGATCCCACCGAGGGCCTGGGTGCCGTTCTCGCGCGCGACCTGTCGCCGAACAAGGCGCGCGTGCTCCTGATGCTGGCCCTCACCAGGACGAAAGACCGCCAGGGTCTCCAGCGCGCCTTCGACACCTACTGAGCCCGCGCGCTTGACCATTGACGATTGGCGATTGATGATCTGGCGATTCATCGGCTGATTGACGATCGGCGCAATGCTTCATTCGATTGAGCGATTGGGCGGGTGGCGGCGCCAATCACGAATGGCCCGATGGTTCAATCGCCCAATCATTCAATGAATCGTCAATCACCAATCATCAATCACCAATGGAGGCCATTCACCTAGTCAGCCCGTAACCCGTCCACCGGGTTGACGTGCATGGCCTTCACGGCCGGCGGCAGGCATGCGCCGATCGCGGCAGCAATCAGCACGCCCGCGGCCATCACGATCGACCCGGCGTCGGACGGAGACACCTCGTACAACACCCGTGCGAGGGCGGCCTCCGACAGGCGTACGACGACCAACCCGACGGCCAGGCCCGCCCCGATGAGCAGCACGCTTTGCGCCAGCACCGCCCCGCCGACGCGCAGGGGCCGGGCGCCCAGCGTAAGGCGGATGGCCAGTTCCCGCGTTCGTTGGGCCACGGCCCACGAGAACAACCCGTAGACGCCAAGGGCGGCGAGCGCCGCCGCAACCGCGCCGAAGAACAACAGCAGCACCATCAGCAACCGAGGTTCGGCAGTCCGCGACGCAAAGCGGTCTCCCCAAGTCCGAGCTGCCGCCATCGGTACCTGTGGGGCCACCGACCGGAGGCCGTCCCGAATCGCCGAGAGCGCCGTCGCCGAGTCCGTGGCCCGGACCGCCAGGAACACCTCTGAAAACGGGTACTGGCGCGTGGTCGTGAAGAACGCCGGCTCGGTGCGTTGGCCGAGCGGGACGTTGCGAACATCCCGCACCACGCCAATCACCTCGAAGGCCTGCCCGGCCGGCTCGTGAGTGGCCGACGCCTTCAGGTTGACGCCGAGCGGCCCGATGCTGCTCGTGTGCAGACGCACGACGGTCCCCACGGCACGCCCCTCTGGCAGGTGCTGTCTGGCGAAGGTCTCGTTGACGACGATCACCCCGGCGGTGCCGGCGTTGTCGAAGGGCGTGAACAGGCGCCCTTCTACCAGTGCGGCGCCCATTGTCTCCAGGTAGCCGTCGCTGACGCTCTGCATCTGCACCTGCGGCGCATCATCGATGGGAGTAGGCCAGGGCTGTCCGTCGAGCACGAACGGCTGCCGCCAGCCGATCTCGAGCGGTAGGAAATTGCTCGCGCCCGCAGCGATGACCCCGGGCTGACGGCGAATGGCCTCCACGATCTGCGCGTGGGTCTCGGCGACCGGCAGCCACTGGTCGCGGATTGACGTGCCGCGTGGCGCCGCGGGGAGCATGAGCTGCACGGTCGTCATCAGCACATCGTCCGCGTTCACGCCGACCGGTGTTCGCACCATCTGCTGAACGGTGCGCACCAGCAGAGCCGAGCTCACCAGGAGCGCGCACGCGAGCGCGACCTCGGCCGTCACCAGCACGGAGTACAACCGGCGCGCACCGCGTGAGCTGCCGCGCTCACCAGACTTGAGATCAACGGCGACCTGCCGCTTGAGCAGCAGCAGCGCCGGGACCAGCCCGAAGACGACGGTCGTCACACCGACCACCAGCAGGCCGAGCGCCAGCGCACGCGCATTCACGCTCGCCTCCTGGAGTCGTGGGATCTCGACCGGCATGACGGCGAGGATGAGGGGCAGGGCGGCGACGGCCGCGGCCGTCCCGACGATGGCGCCCGCGACCGAGAGGACGAGGCTCTCGGCCATCAACTGCCGGATCAACTGTCGAGGCGAGGCCCCAAGGGCCACACGCACGGCGATTTCGCGCTCGCGCGCGAGCGAGCGGGTGAGGAGCAGAGAGGCGACGTTGAGGACGGCGATGGTGAGGAGCAGGCCCACCGCGCCGAACAGCACCATCAAGGCCGGGCGATAGTAGCCGAGCTGTTCGTCCAGGAGGGGCACCAGCCGCGAGCCCCAGCCCTTGCCGGGGCTGTTGCGGGTCTGGCCAAAATCCTGTTCGAGCCGTATCCACAGCGCATCCACGGCGCTCTGGGCCTGCTCGGTGGTCACGCCAGCCTTGAGCCTCGCGACCGCTTCCATGAAGTGGGCCTGCCGGCTGTGCTGCGTCATGTCCCACTGCAGTCGCTGCCACACATCCACGTCGTCTGGATAATGAAAGCCCGCCGGCATGACGCCCGCGACCAGGTAGGCAGAGCCGTTCAGCAGAATCGGCCGGCCCAGGATGCCCCGGTCGCCGCCGAACCGCTCCCGCCAGAGACGGTCGCTGATGACGGCCAGCGGCTCGCCGCGGGCGAACAGCGGCCCTCCCGCCGGGAAGCCGTCGCCGAGCTGCGGGCGAATGCCGAGCACGTCGAAGAGGTTCCCGCTCGCCTCGATCGTCGTCACGCGCATCGGGTCCCGGCCTGGATCGGTCAGGTTCACACCCGGGCGCCACCAGGCGGCGGCATCCTCGAACACCGGAAGCGCCCGCTGATCCATGAAGTTGACCGGCGAGATCCGATCGTGGCCGAGCGCCTGCGCTGCGTTGGTGTCCCAGATCGTCACCAGCCGATCTGGCTCCTTGTAGGGGAGGGGTCGCAGGACGACGGCATCGACCACGGTGAAGACGGCGGTGGCCGATCCCGTGCCAAGGCCCAGCACGAGCACGGTGATCAGGGCGAAGCCGGGGTGTTGACGCAGCTGGCGGAGCGCGGCGCTCAGGGCACTCATGACCTCGGTTGGACGGCCGCGGCGTCCGGACCGTTGTCGTCTCGACCGTAGAATGCCGAATCAGGAGCCTGGAGATGAGCATTCGTGTGGTTGCGAGCGTGTTGATCGCGGCGGCGGGAGTGCACTTGGGGCGCAGACCGACCCGCCGCCGCCGGCCGCGGAGCCGGACCTGAAAGGCCTCGGGCCCGTGCGGCCGCTGGCCGGCGCTCACCGAGCTACACGGTGCGGCAGCTGTTCGACTTCCAGGCAGGTAACAGGAAGGGCGCCTGGGCGGCGCTCATGCAGGCGGCGGTGGAGCGACTGACGGTCGACGACAATGGTCGCGAACGCCGCCTATACGGCGTCGCGCGAACCCTGAGCGCCCGCGTCCGCGCAATTGAATGCAATGGCGCAATCGCCCAATCGCCAATCAATCATCAATCGCCAATCATCAATCATCAATAGTCCCCCCTGCCACCCTACGCGCGGACCACGAGTGTCTTGGTGGTGGTCTGAGAACCGCATTTCTCGAACCAGTCGATGCCTTCGCTGACAAGGTCGAACTTCAGCGCGTAGCGCCCCGGTTTCTCGGGGGCGAGCACTTCCATCACGACCTCCGCCACGCCGCCAGGAGCAATATCCCCAGGCAGCCAGGCCCGGGCGTAATCCCGGTCGATTATCGTGCCGTCCTCGCCCATCAACTGCGCCCCGAGGCGGACCAGGCGTCGGCCGTAGCTCGCCTGGGCCCGGAACGGGCGGCCCGAGAGGTTCTTCACGCGGGTCTTGACCCTCACCGGCTGCGTCGCTCTGGCGCGAAGCGGGAAGCCTGGAATCAGCGCGCGGACGTCGATCTGCGCCCGTGGGGTGGTTCCGGGAATCGCGTTGCCGAGCCCGCTCATGTCCCAGATTTCGTGACGGATCCGCTCGTAGTCCGGCGTGCCCGGGGCGAAGCGGCGTGAGTAAGAGTCTTCCGGGTGATCGGTAATCTCCCAGCAGAGCCGATCGACGCCGACCTCGGCAGCGATCTCGCGCGCCTTGTTCATCTCCTCGTCCGCATCGTTCCAGTTGAACAGGATGTAGCGCCAGTTCAGGTGCGGCACGTCGCGCCCGCTCTTGCGCTTCTCGTCGGCCATGGCCCGCAGGTTCGCCAGCGCCTTGTCGAAGTTCCCTCGCTGGCGGTACTTCACGTAGGCGTCCTGTGACGCGCCGTCGATCGAGAAGGTGACCTCGTCGATGCCGGAATGGACGAGCCGCCGCGCCTTCTCCTCGGTGAGCGCCAGTCCGTTCGTGCTGGTGTACAGGTAGATGTGCGGGAACCTCGACTTGATGTACTCGCACATCTCGACCGCCCGCTTGTGCAGGAACGCCTCGCCGTAATTGAAGAAGTCGATGCGGACGAGCGAGCCACCGGCCTCGTCCACGGCCCGCGTGAACAGATCCCAGTCGAGCATCCCCGCCTGGCGCGTCCTCGTGATGCCGGTCTCCGGCGCGCAGCACGCTTGGAAGCACGAGATGTTGCAGGCGGCGGTGCACTCGATGTAAAGCCGGCTGGGCAGCGGACCGACGTTCACGTCGCGCTGGGGAATCGCGTCCCCGGGCCCGAGCGGCAGCTTCAGTGGACAATCGCCGCAGAAGGACGATCCGCCGGCATTCAGGTCGACGCGGAGCTGCCGCGCGGTCGGTCCCTGCCAGACGTCGGCGATCGACGTGGTCCGCACGTCGCCGAGCACCCGCTGCGCGTACGGGTCCGCGCAACCACAGACGATGCGGCCGTCGCAGAGCATGACCGCGATGGAGTGAGGCCAGGAACAGGTGTAGCGGGTGGCGAGATAGTTCTCGGACATCGTGTACCGGGCAGTCGGCAACCGGCCGTCGACCTATTTCTGGTGCAACTTCTTCTTCATGTACTGCTCGAGGCGATCGTTTTCGTACTTCACCTGGTTGAGGAACAGGCTTTCCGCGAGGTACGCCCGCAGGTCATCATCGCCCATCTGCGAGACGAGGTAGTTGATCTCGCGGTTCATGTCCTCGTAGGTGCCGCCTTCGAGCACCTTGGCCGTGACTTCGTGGAAGAGCGCCTCGAGGATGGCGAGCAGGTCGCCGTCGAGCCCGATCTCCTTCCCGGTGGTGGTCTTGATACTGCGCATGGTTAACCCCCGAAGCTCTGGACGGCAGTCGCCTCGTCGGGAAACATCTTCAGGAAATTGTGCGCGCCGGTCATGGTCAGCATCGTCTCGACGCGCTTCTGCACGCCGGCGAGGCGCAGCACCCCGCCGGCGGCGGATGTCTGCCGGTAGAGATCCATGAGACAGCCGATCGTGGCCGAGTCCACATAAGGGACTTTCGACAGGTCGATCAGCACCTTACGATCCCCGCTGGCCAGCAGGCCCGTGACCGCCGCGGAGAACTCCTGCAGCAGTGGATACATGATGCGCGTCTCGCCGATACGGACGATGGCGATGTCGTGGGAGCGGTCGGTCGTGAGGTTCATCCTCGTACCCCTTCGAGTTCATCGCGCAGCCGCTGGATCTGGCGCGCCAGTTCGGTTCGGCCGCGGTTGATGCGGGACTTGACGGTGCCTTCCGGCAGCTGTAGCCGGTCGGCGATTTCCTGGTAGGAGAGCTCCTGGATGTCACGCAGCATGACGGCACTGCGCAGCGTCGGCTGCAGCTCCGCCAGGGCGCGGCGCAGCAGCTCGACCCGGCCGCGCTGCTCGAGCTCGGCATAGGCACTCGGGGTCGACGCGGCGGGCATCAGCTCTCCGGCATCGACATCACGATCGATGGTCTCGCGCTCCTTGCGCACGCTGCGGTAGTGATCGATGCACAGGTTGCGCGACACGCTGACCAGCCACGTCTGGAAATTGGCGCGCCGATCGAAGGTGTGCAGCGACTTGAAGATCTTGAGGAAGATGTCCTGCGTCAGGTCCTCGGCCTCGTCGTGCTTGCCGGTGAACTTGTAGGCGATGTTGAACACCTTCCGGCGGTGCTGCCTGACGATCTCCTCCCACGCCTGCTGATCGCCGGCCAGGCAGCGTTGGATCAACGCATCGATGGCGTCCGTGGGAACCGGTGACGGATCTGGCATGAGGCGCGGATCCAACCCCTCAGTGCGCTCGAGTGGCGAGTCCAACCGCCCGCGGCGTCGACGGCACCGGGCGCAAGCGGCGGAGAGTGCGGGCTGATGGCATCCTCAACTCGAGTGAACCGTGGGGCTGAAATCCCCCGGCAGGCGGGGCCAGAATACCACGAAAACCCAGGGCCTCCGGCCGCATACCCGCGCTATGATCTCGGGCTGATGAGTGTCTCACGCGACGCGCAGACGCGCGGCGCAGCGGTGGCCGAGCCCCCGGTGATCGAGGCGATCGCCGCGGCGGTCGGCACCCCCGCCTACGTCTACAACGCCGACGTCCTGCGATCGGCCTACCATCGGCTCGACGCCGCTTTCGGGACGGCACCCCACGCGATCCATTACGCGCTCAAGGCCAACTCCGCCCTGGCCATCGTTCGTCTCGTGCGGGCGCTTGGCAGCGCCGCAGACGCCAATTCGATGGGCGAAGTCGAGGTCGCCCTGCGCTGCGGCTTCCGGCCGGACGAGATCGTCTTCACGGGGGTGGGCAAGCGCGGAGACGAGCTGGAACGGGCGATCGCGCTCGACCTGCTCGCCATCAACGTGGAATCGCCGGGCGAGCTCGATCGGCTCGCGCACCTGGCCGCCGACCGCGGCGCCGTCGCACGCGTGGCCCTGCGGGTGAATCCCGACATCGACGCACTAAGCCATCCGCACATCTCGACCGGCCTCAAGGACAACAAGTTCGGCGTGCCGATCGACATGGCCCCGTCCCTGTTCCGCGCCATCGCCGAGCGCCCGTCGCTGCGCGCCGTCGGCATCCACGTTCACATCGGATCGCAGATCACGTCGCTCGATCCGCTCCAGCGCGCCGCCGAAGCGGTCGTCGCCCTCGCCCAGGCGCTCCGCGGCGACGGCCTGGCCATCGAGCACCTCGACTTCGGCGGGGGAGTCGGCATCGCCTACGACGGCGGACCGGCCCCCGATGCGGAAGAATACGTCCGCCGCATCGTGGCGACTGCCGGGCGCAGCGGATTGAAGCTCGCGATCGAGCCCGGCCGCGTGCTGGTCGGCGCCGCCGGCATGTTGCTGGCGCGGGTCGTGGACGTGAAGCACCTGCCCGGCGCCAAGCGGTTCGTGGTGCTCGACGCCGGCATGACCGAATTGATGCGCCCGGCGCTCTACGGTGCGTTCCATCGCATCGAGGCGGTGCACGATCGGCCCGGCACGCCGATCGCCTGCGACGTGGTCGGACCGATTTGCGAAAGCACCGATACCTTCGCGCGCGACCGCATCCTGCCTCCGATGGAGGTGGGCGACCTCGTCGTCATCCGCGATTGCGGCGCTTACAGCGCGGTCATGGGGTCCAACTACCTGCGCCGGCCCCTGCCGCCCGAGGTGCTGGTCGATGGCGGCAACTGGCGCGTGATCCGCCGCCGTCAGACGCTCGAGGACATGCTCGCTCTCGAGTCGGAGTGACCGACGACCGGGGAATCTGCGGATCCAGCCAGACATGATGCAGGGACACGTCCTCGCCTTCGAAGGCCTCGATCAGAGCGGCAAGCAAACGCAGTCGGAACGGCTCGCCGCCGGCCTCCGTGCCGAGGGGAGGCGGGTCGAGTTCCTGTCGTTCCCTGAGTACCAGACCGCGATCGGGACCGAGATCGGGAAGGCGCTGCAAGGCGAGCGCCAATACGAGGCGGACACGCTGCAGCTGCTCTACATCGCCAATCGCTACGAGTTCCGCCCGCGCGTGCTCGAGTGGGTCGCCGCTGGCGCCATCGTCATCTGCGACCGCTACCTCGCTTCGAGCATCGCCTACGGCGAGGCGCAGGGCCTCGACCCGGTGTGGCTGCGGGATGTGCAGCGCCACCTGCCACGCCCCACCTTCACCATCGTCCTCGACATTCCGCCTCAGGTGTCGCTGCAGCGCAAGCAGGCGGCGCGCGACAAGTTCGAGCGTGACCTGCCGCTCTTGTCCCGGGTGCGGGCGAGCTACCAGCGCCAGGCCGAAGCGCCGGATTGGCTCCTGATCGACGGGCAGCAGCCGGTGGAGGCGGTGGCGGACCATGTCATCCGCGAGGTCCGGTCACGACTCGCGACGCCGTAAGGGCCCGGACCTCGCCGACACCCACCGCCCGCAGCGCCCGGCCACACGCATCGAGCGTGGCGCCGGTCGTGCAGACATCATCGACGAGCACGACAATCAGGTCCGCGACGGGGATCGACGTGGCCCGCACGACGCGATCGACGATACAGCGCCTGGCGGCAAACGCTTCACGCACGTTCCGGTGCCGTCTCGCCGCCGCAGGTGAGCCTGCCGGCGGCGTGGCGCGGGTCCGTGCCAGGAGGGGATACGCCGGTGGGCCCAGGTGCCGGGCGAGCAGCGCCGCCTGGTTGAAGCCGCGGGACCACGCCCGGACGCGATGCAAGGGCACCGGCACCACCGTATGGGCATCGCGCAACAGGTCGGCGCCGGCGACGCGCATGGACGCCGCCAGCGGCGCGGCGGTCGACAGGCGCGCGTCGTACTTGAGGGCGTGCACGACGCTGCGGAGCACGCCCTCGTGCGGCCCGATGGCGGCCTGGCGCGTCAACACGGTCGCTCGGCGGCGGCACCGGGCGCAGCGGCCCGCATCCAGGCACGAGCGCCGCCACGACGGCAACGGGATGCCGCACGTCGCGCACACGGGCGGCGTGAAGCGGGACAGACGATCCCAGCAGGCCGCACAGACGGCGCCCTCGGTCGGGTGGGCCAGCGGTTCCTGACAGGCCACGCAGGCCGGTGCGAAGAGCCCTGCCAGCGCCTGGTTCGCCCAGCTGCGCCACCGGCTCATCGCCGTGTCCCGGATGCCGTGTCAGGAGTCGGCGGGGCTGTCGTCGATCGAGATGTGCCTGGCCGTCGCCCACAGGCGCTCCAGCCCGTAGAACGCGCGGGCCGACGGCGAGAAGACGTGCACGACGAAGTCGAAGTAGTCGAGCAGCACCCACTCGGCGCGCTTCGAGCCCTCCACGTTCGACGGGCGCACGTTCGCGCCCTTGAGCGCCATCTCCACGCCATCGGCAATCGCATGCACCTGCCGCGGGCTGGCCCCCGTCGCGATCACGAAGAAGTCGGTGAACGCGTCGCTCTTTCGCAGGTCCAGCACCACGACGTCCAGCCCTTTCTTGCCCGTTGCGGCGTCCACCGCCATCTGCACCGGCTTCGGCAGCCGCGGCCGGCTGGCGCCGGCGGTCCTGGCGGACGTCCTACGTGACGGTCGAGGGCTGGGCTGAGTCATGCAATCCGGTCTCCAGGATTCGGCTGCGGGGCGTACGCGGTGAACCGGCCATCAGACATACAGGTGGTGCTCACGGATGTAGCGGTAAACGGCCTCGGGCACGAGACCGTCGAGCGGCTGGCCCGCTGCCGACCGCCGCCGCACTTCGGTGGAGGACACCACCGGGGTGACGGCATGGACGAGAAAAATGGAAGGGAAGGGCGCCCGCCGGCACCCCTCGGTGCGAAGGGTGTCGCAGTCCACGAAGCGCGCCGCGAGCTCGGGCAGACGCGCCCGCACCGCCTCGAACGACGTCCCGGTGCGGGCAATCACCACGAAGTGCGACAGCTCCAGCACCTCGGGATAGCGGCGCCACGACGCAACTTCTGAAAACGCATCAGCCCCCGTGATGAAAAAAAACTGCGCTGTCGGCTCGAGCGCGCGCAGCGCGGTGAGCGTGTCGAAAGTGTACGACCGGCCTCCGCGCACGAGCTCGAGGTCCGATGCAACCCAGCCGGGCATGTCGGCTATGCCCAGGCTGGCCATCTGCAGTCGATGATACCCGGATGCGCGCGGACTGTCAGGCCGGTGCGGCGGGTCGTGGGACGGGACGACCAGCATCCGATCGAGCCCCAGCGCGGCCATGGCCGCCCGCCCGGCCACCAGATGTCCTTCGTGAATGGGATCGAAGGTGCCACCGAGTACGCCCACTCGGGCCACGCTCATGCCTCGGCGGCGTCCTCTCCGCGGTCGGCCGCGGCGGTTTGCTCGGCCTCGCGCGCCTCGGCCACGGGCACCCAAAGCGCCTCCAGCAACGGCGGCAGGCCTTCACCGGAGACCGCCGAGATCTTGAAGAAGGGGAGGGACAGGGCCTTGGCGCGCGCTTGCAGGGCCTTCACGCGGTCCGGCTCGTCGACGGCATCGAGCTTGGTGGCGACCACGACCTGAGGCTTCTGCAGCATCGACGGATCGTACAACTCGAGTTCGCGGCGGATCGTGTCGAAGTCTTCCACCGGATCGCGGCCTGACTCGCTCGACACATCCACCAGGTGGGCCAGCACCTTCGTCCGCTCGATGTGGCGCAGGAACTGGTGCCCGAGCCCGTGCCCTTCGTGCGCGCCCTCGATGAGGCCAGGCACATCCGCGACGACGAAACTGCGATCGTCGCTGAGGCTGACCACGCCCAGATGGGGGGTCAGCGTGGTGAAGGGGTAGTTGGCGATCTTCGGCTTGGCCGCGGAGACGCGCGAGATGAGCGTGCTCTTGCCGGCGTTCGGGAAGCCGACGAGACCGACGTCGGCGAGCAGCTTCAGGGTGAGGCGCAGCCTCCGCTCGTCGCCCGGCTCACCGGGCTGCACCTTGCGCGGCGCGCGGTTCGTCGAGGTCGCGAAATGCGCGTTGCCCAGGCCGCCGCGGCCACCCTTCGCGACGAGGACGCGCTGACCGACTTCGGTGAGGTCGGCCATCAGGACGGGTTCGCCGCTCTCGGGATCGAGCACGTGCACGGTCGTGCCGACGGGAACGGGCACATCGAGGTCGTGGCCGTTGCGGCCATGGCGGTTCGAGCCCTGACCGTGGCCGCCTCGCTCGGCCCCGAACTCCGGGTTGAAGCGGAAGTGGACGAGTGTGTTGCGGTGCGGATCCGCGACGAGATAGACGGTGCCGCCGGAGCCGCCATCGCCGCCATCGGGCCCGCCCCGCGGAACGAACTTCTCGCGACGGAAGCTCAGGGCGCCGCGCCCGCCGTCCCCGGCCTTTACGTGGATGTCGGCTTCGTCGACGAACATAGAGACACGAAGAGCACGAAGCCTTCGTGACTACTCGACCGGGTGAATCGAGACGAACCGGCCACGCGAGCCGTGGTCCTCGAACTTCACGCGCCCCGGAACCTTGGCGAACAACGTGTCATCCTTGCCCAGGCCGACGTTCTGCCCCGGCTTGTACTTCCGGCCGCGCTGGCGGACGAGAATCGATCCACCGGTCACGAGGTTCCCGTCGAAGCGCTTCACGCCGAGGCGCTGAGAGTTCGAGTCGCGTCCGTTGCGAGAGCTGCCCTGTCCTTTTTTTGTGGCCATGGTCCTACGCCTGGATGTCGGTGATGCGCACGCGCGTCAGCAGGCTGCGATGGCCCTGAGTGCGACGGTACTGCTTGCGGCGCTTCTTCTTGAACACGCGGACCTTCTTGCCCTTGTCGGTGCGGTCGATCACGCCGACGACCTTGGCGCCGTCCACGAAGGGCGTGCCGGTGAGGACTTCGCCGGCGTCCTTGCCGACGAGCAGCACCTGGTCGAAGGAAACCGGGGCACCAGCTTCGCCGGTATGTCCGTCAACGGCAATGATCGCGCCGGGCTCGACGCGGAACTGGCGGCCCGAGGCCTTGATGATGGCAAACACGGTATCTCTCCGCTCGAAATGGGAGCGCCTTGCATGCGTGCCCGCAAGGCGCAGGAACCACTGATTCTAGCACAGCGGCTTCGCCGGACCCGTTCAGGACCACGTGACCAGCAGCGGCGCCTCCCGGCCGTGCCCTACTTCAAGAGCACCCGATTTCCACGTATCTTCTGTGCACTCAACGTGTTGAGGAAGGTCGGAAGCAGCCGGTCCATGAGCTCGAAATAGGACGAGAGGGCCGGGGTCTGCTGGTTGGAGTTGTAGAGGATTTCCTCCCGGAACGACTCGCTGTATAGCTGCTCGCCGGTGCGCCCGTCGATGAACACGAAAGTCGGGCGCAGGATGTAGCCCTTGCGCTCCATGTAGCTGCGGGTCGGGACCACCACCCGGCGTCCGAACGAGTCGTAGGTCTCCTGCTCGCGCTGCACGAACCCTGACCGGGCATGGGGTACGAAGAGCACCGAACCAGTCACGATCAGCGCCTGCTCGTGCTCGTCGCCGATCTGCTTCCAGTATTCCTTGTCGTCGAAGACCTTGGCATAGCGATCGAGATCGCTCTCCTGCTGCACCGCCGGCAGCTGGCCGTCGGGCGCCTCGGTGACCGGAGCATTTTCGGCGGGCGCCGGAGGGGGCGCCGCGGCGGCCGAAGCGGCTTCGGGCGCACCGGCCTCCTCGAGCGCGCGCTCGGCGAGCGGAACGGTATCGGCGTCCACGACCCGCAGAACATTCTTGTTGCGCAGCTGGCTTCGCAGCAGCCGCACCGTCTCCATGTTGGCGTCGACGTCGTCGTTGGCGCCGGCCAGGAAGCCCGCCACGTACACCCGCTGGAACGGCGAGATATCCAGCTTTGGCGCTATCGGCGTCTGAATCGGAATCTCGACGTAGCCGCCGCCCCCGCAGCCGGAGGCCAGCGCGCCGGCCACCAGGCTAAGGCTGACGACCGTCTTTCTGAGCCGCTCGATCATTGAGTTCCTTGAACAGGTCGAAATTCTGCTTGATGAGCGAGTTGTTCGGCTCGAGGGCGACGGCCTTCTCGTACGCGGCCCGCGCCTTGTCCAGCTGCCCTTCCTGCTCATAAGCCACCGCAAGGTTGTTGAACGCGGCAGCGTAGGTGGGATCCAGCTGGGTGGCGCGTTCCCAACGGTAGATCGCCTCACGCCAGAGACCGCGCTGCGCCACCTGGACACCAAATTCGACCTGCTCCTTGGCCTGTCCTCGCTGCTGTGCCCAGGCGGGACCCGCCGTGGCGATGAGGACGGCTAACGCGAGCGTCAGGAGGCGGGCAGGCATGGCTCTCTTTCGCCACTATAGCGACAGCCCCCAGGTGCATCAAGCGATTTGCCTGGCGCATCCAAACCGCTTCGGGTGTAGGCTGGATGTTCGGAGGTCATGACGCCGGCAGGAGCTGTCGGGTACATGAAGGACCTCTGTCTTGCCAACGGCGCGATCGCTTTTCCCCTCCGACTGACCTGCATTCCCGATCCGCCGGCCGTCCTCTGGATACGCGGCGAGCCCGGCCACCTGCCAAGGATGGACGAGCCCTCGATCGCCGTGGTCGGCTCACGTGCCGCGACGCGCGACGGGCTCGAAGCCGCGCGACGCATCGCCGACGGCCTCGCACGGGCAGGCGTGGTGGTGGTCAGCGGACTGGCGCGCGGGATCGACGCGGCCGCGCATCGGGCAGCTCTTGATGCCGGGGGCCGGACCATCGCGGTGCTCGGCTCGGGCCTGCAGCGTCTCTACCCGGCCGAGCATGAAAGCCTGGCCGAGCGGATGCTTGCATCGGGCGCCGTGATCTCGGAGTACCCACCGGACACGCCGCCGCAAGCCGGCCTCTTTCCTCGCCGCAATCGCCTCGTCAGCGGCTTGTCCGATGCCGTGGTGGTGGTCGAAGCTCCCGAGAAGAGTGGCGCTCTCATCACCGCCGGCATGGCGCTCGATCAGGGCAAGGACGTGATGGTCGTGCCGGGGCGGGTTGCGGGTCAGTGTAACCGGGGCGGCCACCTGCTCATCAGGGACGGCGCCACTCTGGTCGAGACGGCGGATGACATCCTGCTCGAGATGGGCTGGGCCGCGTCACGTGCGCGCCTGGATCCAGGCTCGGCCGCGTCCCCCGAGCTGACTGAGTTCACACTGGATGATGTGGTTCGAGAAACCGGCGAACTGCCGCAGGCGGTCCTGGCGCGGTTGCTTCAGCAGGAGCTGACAGGCGAGATCCGGCGCATTGGATCCGCCAGATTCCTGCGGGTTGGAAGCCGCGTGCTAACGTAGGCTGTTCAACGACCACCTAATGGCCAAGCCACTCGTCATCGTCGAATCACCGGCCAAGGCCCGGACACTCGCGCGTTTTCTCGGCAACAACTACCGAGTCGAGGCCAGCTATGGCCACGTGCGCGACTTGCCCGAATCGGCCGCGGAGGTGCCCAAGGAGATCAAGGGCAAGCCCTGGGGGCGGCTCGGGGTCGACACCGAGGGTGAGTTCACGCCGTACTACGTCGTCCCCGCCGACAAGAAGAAATACGTCACCGCCCTCAAAGCCGCGCTCAAGGATGCGTCGGAAGTCATCCTCGCCACCGACCCGGACCGCGAGGGGGAGTCGATCAGCTGGCACCTCAAGCAGATCCTCAAGCCGAAGGTGAAGGTCCGGCGGATCGTGTTCCACGAGATTACGGAAGAGGCCATCAAGCACGCGCTCGCGGAAGCACACGAGGACGTCGACGAGAACCTGGTGCGGGCGCAGGAGAGCCGGCGCATCCTCGATCGACTCTACGGCTATACGCTGTCGCCAGTGCTCTGGAAGAAGGTGCAGACCGGCCTGAGCGCGGGACGCGTGCAGAGCGTGGCCGTGCGGCTCATCGTCGAGCGCGAGGAAGAGCGGATGGCCTTCCGCTCGGCCGCCTACTGGGACATCGAAGCGACGCTGAGGGCCGAGGGCCGCGACTTCGGGGCGACGCTGGTGCGTGTGGCCGGCGAGCGCGTCGCCACGGGCAAGGACTTCGACAGCAAGGGCGAGCTCGGCGGCGGGCGCGTGCGGCACCTGCGGACCGACGTCGAAACCAACGCGCTTCGCGAAGGCCTGATGCGCGGGCTGCCCTGGACCATTACAGGCGTCGAGGAAAAGCCCTTCACACAACGCCCGGCGCCGCCCTTCACCACCTCGACGCTTCAGCAGGAGGCCAATCGCAAGTTCGGCTTCTCGGCCGAAAGAACGATGCAGGTGGCGCAGCGCCTGTTCCAGGGCGTGGACATCGGCGGTGGGGACCTGGAAGGCCTGATTTCCTACCACCGCACCGACTCCACCACGCTCAGCGACAAGGCGCTCGGCGAGGCCGGCCAGGCCGTGCGCGACATGTACGGTGCGGACTACTACAGAGGCCCTCGGCAGTATCAGACCAAGGTGCGCAACGCCCAGGAAGCACACGAGGCGATTCGCCCGACCGACTTCCGCCGAACGGCGCAGTCACTCGAAGCCGTGCTCGAGAGCGACGAACTGCGCGTCTACGAGCTCATCTGGAAGCGCGCGATTGCGTCGCAGATGGCCGAAGCCCGCCTGCAGCGCACGACGGTGGAGATCACCGGGCGGACGCCGGGCGGGGAGGAAGGCGTCTTCACCGCCCGCGGCAAGGCCATCGAGTTTGCGGGCTACCTGCGCGCCTACGTCGAGGGGAGCGACGACCCGGCCGCGGAGCTCGACGAGCAGGAGACGCTGTTGCCGAAGCTCACCGTGGGCGATCGTGTGCAGGCCCCCGATCAGGTGGACGCCGACGTCATCGCCGTGAAGGTGGAATCGAAGGGCCACGAGACCACGCCGCCCGCACGCTACACGGAAGCCTCGTTGGTGAAGCGCCTCGAAGAGGAAGGCATCGGCCGGCCGTCCACGTATGCGCCTACCGTCGCCACCATTCAGCGTCGCGGGTACGTGTCTCGTCAGGGCAAGGCGCTCGTCCCCAGCTTCACCGCCTTTGCCGTGACGCGCCTGCTCCGGGAGCATTTCGGCGACTACGTGGACATCGGGTTCACGGCGGAGATGGAGGAGATCCTCGATCGCATCTCGAACGGCGAGCGCGACTGGCTCGACTTCATCCAGGAGTTCTACCGCGGTGACGGCAAGCACCACGGGCTCGAGAACCTGGTCGAGGACAAGGGACAGGCCATCGGCTACCCGGTGGTCGATGTCGGCAGCGATCCGGAGTCGAGCCTTCCGGTCCGTGTGCGCATCGGGCGATATGGCCCGTTCCTGCAACTCGGCGACTCCAGCGACGATGGGCCGCGCGCGTCGCTGCCCGACGATCTGGCGCCGGCCGATCTGACCCTGGAAAAGGCGTTGGCGCTGCTCAAGGCCAAGGCACAGGGACCCAGATCACTCGGCACGGATCCGCAGAGTGGCGTCCCGGTGTACGTGATGCACGGCCGCTTCGGCGCCTATGTGCAGCTGGGAGAAACTCCAGAGCGCGGCTCGTCTGAAAAGCCGAGGCGCGCGTCTTTGGGCCGCGAGCACACCGAGGAATCCATCACCCTGTCCGACGCGCTGAAGCTGCTCTCGCTGCCACGCGAGCTGGGAAGCGGTGACGATGGGGAGATCATCATCGCCAACGTCGGCCGGTTCGGGCCCTACGTGAAGCATGGCTCGGAATTCCGGTCGCTCGAGGCCACTGACGATGTGCATACGGTGTCGCTGGAGCGCGCGAAGGAGCTGCTGGCACAACCGAAGAAGTCGATGCGTCGGCAGCGCGCCGCACCGACGGAGCTGAAGGCACTGGGCGCTCACACCGAGAGCGGTGAGCCGGTACGCGTGCTCGACGGCCGTTACGGGCCGTATGTTACGGACGGCACGACGAACGCGTCGCTTCCAAAGGGCCTGGCGTCCGAGGCCCTCACGCTGGCGCAGGCACAGGAACTGCTCGCGGCACGCGCCGGCTCGGTCAAGGGCGGCCGCTCGCGAAAAGGGCCGGCGCGCAAACGGAAGAGCGCATAGGAGCGGTCAAGTACAGTTCAAGCGATGATCCACGTCATTGGCGGCGGTCTGGCTGGTTCCGAAGCCGCCTGGCAGGCGGCCGAAGCCGGGGTAACGGTGACGCTGCACGAGATGCGCCCGGTACGCGCCACGGCGGTGCATCAGACCGATGGGCTGGCGGAGCTCGTCTGCAGCAACTCCTTCCGCGGCGACAAGCTGGACAACGCGGTCGGCGTGCTGAAGGAGGAGATGCGTCGTCTCGGTTCGCTCGTGATGCGGGCCGCCGACCAGGCGCGGGTGCCGGCCGGCGCTGCGCTCGCCGTGGATCGCCACCTCTTCTCGCGTCTCGTGACCGAGACCGTGTCCTCGCATCCTCGTGTCACCATCGCACGCGAGGAGATCGACCATGTGCCCAGGCCGGAGTCCGGATGGTCGCCGGTGATCATTGCGACTGGCCCCCTGACCTCCGAAGCGCTGTCGGCCGACATCCAGCGGCTCGTTGGCGATGAACACCTGGCGTTCTACGATGCCATCAGTCCGATTGTGCTGGCCGACTCCATCGACATGTCGAAGGTGTTCCGCGCGTCACGGTGGGACCGCAGCGTCTGGCGCGCGCCCGACGCACCAGTCGCCCCTGAATCCGACGGCGACTACCTGAACTGCCCGTTCACCAAGGACGAGTACGACGCCTTCTACGACGCGCTGGTCGCAGCGGAGTCGGCGACGGTGCACGACTTCGACGCCGTGAAGTTCTTCGAGGGCTGCCTGCCAATCGAGGTGATGGCGCATCGCGGGCGCGATACGCTTCGATTCGGCCCGATGAAGCCGGTCGGCCTCACCGACCCGCGCACCGGGCGGTTTCCGTATGCTGCCGCGCAGCTGCGCCAAGACACGATCGCCGGCGATCACTACAGCCTGGTGGGGTTCCAGACCCAGATCAAGTGGGGCGACCAGGCGCGGGTGCTCCGGCTGATCCCCGGTTTGGAGCAGGCCGAGTTCGTCCGCTTCGGCATGGTGCATCGCAACACCTACATCTGCGGGCCCAAGGTCTTGCGCCCCACGTGGCAGACCCGGTTTCGCGACGATCTCTTCTTCGCCGGCCAGGTTTCGGGCGTCGAAGGCTATGTAGAGTCGGCCGCCTCCGGGTTGCTGGCCGGCCGCAATGCTGCCGCGCTCGCACAGGGACAGGCACCCCGCACGCTGCCGCGCACGACGGCGATGGGCGCGCTCGCCCATTACGTCTCTCACGCCGACCCCGCTCACTACCAGCCGAGCAACATCACGCACGGCATCATGGAGCCTCTTCAGGACCCGCCGCGCGACAAGGCACGGAAGAAGGCCCTCATCGCCGACCGTGCGCTCGCGGCGCTGCAGGATTGGCTCGCCGCGCCGGCGCTGATCGCGCGCTGAACATGGCCGCGCGCAGAGGCGTCCCGCCGCGACCCGCCGTCAGGCGCGGGCTGCTCGGCCGCGGCGGGCTGGCCGAGGTGCCGGAGAACCTCAGGGATCACCTCAAGGCGTTCCTCGAGTTCCTCGCGCTCAACCGGAATGTCTCGGCACACACCGTCCGCGCCTACGAGAGTGACGTGACGCAGTACCTCGCGTGGCGGGCCTCGAGCCGCGACGTGCGGATCTCACAGCTGCGAGTGGCCGATCTCGACGGTGTGAGCGTTCGCGATTGGGTGGCGACGCTCAATCGCGCCGGGCAGGCGCGGGCCACCGTGGGACGCAAGCTTTCCGGGGCGCGGGCGTTCATGGAGTACCTCCGTCGCGAGGGCATCATCGACACCGATCCCACGGCCGCCGCCGTCGCTCCGAAGCTCGACAAGACCATCCCGGTTCACCTGTCGGAGGGCGAAGTGACGCTCCTGCTCGACAGCATCGACACTCGGACTCCACTGGGGCGACGCGATCGCGCGATGTTCGAGCTCTTCTATGCATCCGGCCTCCGGTTGAGCGAGCTCGTCGGCGTGAACCTCGAGGACCTCGACCTGCACGGCCGGAGCGTCCGCGTCCTCGGCAAAGGTGGAAAAGAGCGGATCGTCCCGCTCAACGCGGTGGCGGCCGGCGCCATCCGGGCGTGGATGAAGGATCGCGCGGCAATGCTGGTGGACCGGCAACCGGTAGCTGGCCGCCGGCAGCCGGAGGATCCCCTCTTCGTGAACGCGCGCGGCGACCGGATCACGGGGCGCAGCGTGGACCGGTTGCTCCGGCGTTACGTCGCGAGCTGCTGCACGCGCATGGGCATCAGCCCGCACGCCCTACGGCACTCGTTCGCGACCCACCTGCTCCAGCGCGGCGCCGACCTGCGTGGCATCCAGGAGCTGCTCGGTCACGTGCGGCTCAGCACCACCGAGCGCTACACGCACGTGAATGTCACGCAGTTGCAGGAGGTCTACCGGAAGGCCCACCCTCGAGCGAAAAAGGCCACGGCCCCTCCGGACGAGGAACCGCGGTAGTGCGGCGCCGGTGGCGCGGCGCCGGCCCGTGAACGTCTACCCGGCGAGTGCGATCACACGCCGCTTCGGCAGTTCGATCCTCAGCGTCTTGATCTTGTAGTTCATCACGCGCGGGCTGATGCTCAGCAGGTCCGCGGCGTCCTTCTGGACCCAGTTGGCCATCTTCAAGGCCTCGGTCAGAGCCTGCCGCTCGACGTCTTCCAGGGGAATGCCGGTCGGCGGGATGCGGACCACCGCCGACTCGCGTGACATGCTCGTGCCCTGCGCCGCGTCCCCGAGCCGAAGATCATCCGCCGACACCACCGCGCGTTCGGCCAGCAGCGCCGCGCGCTCGATGGCGTTCTCGAGCTCGCGGATGTTGCCCGGCCAGTTGTAGCGCATCAGCAGCTTCTGGGCCTCGGGATCGAGGCCGTCCAGGCGCTTCTTCAGCTCGTTGCCATAGCGGCGCAGGAACGACATGGCCAGCGCCAGGATGTCTTCCTTGCGCTCGCGCAACGGCGGCGTCTGGATCGACACGACGTTCAGACGGTAATAAAGGTCCTCGCGGAATGTTCCCGCTGCCACCATCGAGGGAAGGTCCCTGTTGGTCGCCGCGATCAGCCGGACGTCGACGCGAATCGTGCGCGTGCCACCCAGCCGCTCGAATTCGTGTTCCTGCAGCACGCGCAGGATCTTCGCCTGCGTGCTCGGGCTCATGTCGCCAATCTCGTCCAGGAACAGCGTGCCGCCATCCGCCTGCTCGAAGCGGCCGATCCGCTGCCGATCCGCGCCGGTGAACGCGCCCTTCTCGTGTCCGAACAGCTCGGATTCGAGCAGGTTCTCCTGCAGCGCGGCGCAGTTGACCTTGACGAAGTTGCGCGCCGCGCGCAGCGAGTTGTGATGGATCGCCCCGGCGATGAGCTCCTTGCCGGTGCCCGTCTCACCGTGGATCAGTACGGTGGAGTTGCTCTTGGCGACCTTCTTCACCACCGTCAGCACGCGCTGCAGCGCCTCGCTGTTGCCGACGATCTTCTCGAAGTCGTAGGTTTCCTGCTGCTCGTTCCGGAGGTAGTCGAGCTCGTGGCGGAGGCGCTTCAGCTCGAGCGCCTTCTCGATCTTCACCTCCATCTCCTCGATTTCGAAGGGCTTCTGCACGTAGTCGAAGGCGCCGCTCTTCATCGCCTCGACCGCGGTGTTGACGGTGCCGAACGCGGTCATGAGGATGACCGACACGGTCGGATGCAACGCCTTGGTGGTGCGCAGCACGTCCAGCCCGTCCGAGCCGCCCATCTTCAGGTCGCTGACGACGACGTCGAAGTAGCTTTCGTGGAGCCGTTCGAGCGCCGCGTTGCCGTTGGACGCCTCTTCCACGTCATGGCCTGCGGCCGAGAGCGCCAGCGCAAGTCCGCGCCGCAGCGCGTCGTGATCGTCCGCCACCAGAATTCGTGCCATGACTGCTCGTCCCCTATTGCCTTCCACGCCCCTGCGCGGGCTATACCTTGTGCGCGGGCTCCACCGGCAAGGTCACCCGGAAACACGTCCCGGTGCCTTCACCGTTCGCCAGATCGATGCGGCCTTCGTGCGCGTCCACGATCTTGCGGACGATCGCGAGGCCGAGGCCAGATCCCTGCGGCTTGGTGGTGAAGAAGGGCTGGAACACCTTCTCGACCTTGTCGGCGGGAATACCGGGGCCGTTGTCGACGACGTCGACAACGACGCTCCGAATCGCGTGCTGGGTGTCCGGGACGAGCGCGCCTTCGTCGGCCGTCCGGGCCTCCCGCGCCTCGATCCGGAGATGCCCCTGGCCCTCGAGGGCCTGGTAGGCGTTGATCACCAGGTTCGCGAACACCTGTGTCAGCTGGTGCCGGTCGGCGCGGATGAAGGGCAACGCCTCGGGAACCAGGACGTGCACCTGGACATGGCCGCGACGGGCCTGGCCGTCGGCCATCGAAATGGCGTTCGCCAGCGATTCGCGCAGCGAGGTCGCCTCGACCTGGAGTCGCACGGGGCGCACGAACTCGAGCACTTCCTGGACGATGGCATTGGCCATCTTCGCTTCGCCGATGATGTCGGCGACCAGGGCCTGAGCCTCCGGGTTCTCGGGCGTCTTGCGGCGGACCAGGCCGGCCAGCACCTCGATCCCCGCCAGCGGGTTCTTGATCTCATGGGCCATGACCGCGGCCATTTCCCCAACCGCCGCCAGCCGGTCGCGCAGCCGCTCGCGCTCCTCCACCTGCTCGACGTAGGTGAGGTCCTTGAAGAACAAGGTCGCGCCCATCACGACCCCGGCCTCGCTGCGGACCAGCGACAGGCTGTACCCGACCACCGTGTCGGTGGACGTGAGGCGAATCTCGGCGCGACTCGGGAGGGTCGGGCGGTCGAAAACACCGCTCAACACCCTAAGGATGTCGGGGTGTTCACCCAGGACCCGTTCGATTCGGCGGCCGTAATAGTCCTCATCGGGAAGCCGGAAGAGGCGCCGTGCCTCTTCGTTGATGAGGACGACCTGCCCGGCTCGGTCGATGGCCAGGACGCCGCTCCGCATGTTGGCCACCAGGCAGCGGAAGAAGTCCGCCGACACGGGCGTCGGAGCCGGCGGCACGCGCTGTTTGGCGATGGGCATAGGTCGATCAGAGCAGGGCAAAGGCCGTACCCTCCAGCTGGCGCTTGCCGAACGCTCTAAGTGCTTGCGATTACAGAATTTGGATTATGCTGTGAAAGCGACTGAAATTACAAAACCGTCAGCTACTGACGATTTTGTTCAAGCTCGGCTGTCAGCATTTCCCATTGCCCGATGAGCTCGCCGACTTTCCACATCAGCGCCTGGTGCTCGTCGATCAATGGCTGACCGCCATCAGGTCGCGCATAGGCGGATGAATCGGCCATGCGGGCCTCGAGCTCCTTGATCGCCCGCTCGGCCTCGCCGATGCGTCCCTCGAGGTCGGCGACGCGTGCCTCGAGCACCTTGCGCGACTTCTCCCGCTTTCTGCGTTCCGCATCGTCGCGCTTCCTGGTCGCGTAGTCGCGGCTGGTGTCCGTCGCCGGAGCAGGGCTGGCGCTCGCCACCGCGGGCTTGCGCCGCGGCGGATGGCTGGATGCCGCGACCGGACCGGGCTTCCGGGACGCGGGCGGCGCGCCATTGCCTCCGGCGGCCAGCTCCTTCTGCCGCCAGAGGAAAGCCTCGTATCCGCCGGGATACAGGGAGGCCCGGCCCTGGCCGACGTCGATGATCTTGGTGGCGAGCCGATCGACGAAGTAGCGGTCGTGGGACACGAAGATGAGCGTCCCGCCGTAGTCGATCAGCGCGTCGAGCAGCACTTCCTTCGAGTCGATATCGAGGTGATTCGTCGGCTCGTCGAGCAGCAGCGTGTTCGAGGGACGGAGCAGCATGCGGGCCACCGCCAGCCGGGTGCGCTCGCCGCCCGACAGCACTGCCGCCTTCTTGTAGACGTCGTCGCCGGAGAAGAGGAAGCCACCGAGGACGTTGCGAATCGCCGGAACCATCTGGTTCGGCGATCCGGCCGCCAGCGTCTCGTACACGGTGAGCGCGGGCTCGAGCCTCGTGGCTTCGTCCTGCGCGAAGTACTGCATCACCACCTGATGGCCTGCGATGCGCTCGCCGGCGTCGGGCGATTCGGCGCCCGAGAGCAGCCGCATGAGCGTGGACTTGCCGGCGCCGTTGTGGCCGACGAGCGCGATGCGATCGCCGCGCTCGATGTGCAGGTTGACGTCTTCGAGGACAACCTTGGCTCCGTACGCCTTGCGCCCGTGCTTGATCTCGAGCACGGTGCGGCCGCTCTTGGTGGCGGCGGGGAACTGAAAGCGGATGCGCTTGCGCTCGGGCGGCACGTCGATGCGCTCGACCTTCTCGAGCATCTTGATGCGGCTCTGCACCTGCGCCGCCTTCGTCGCCTGATAGCGGAAGCGGCTGATGAATGCCTCGACGCGCTCAATCTCCTCGTCCTGGCGGCGCTTGGCCTCGCGCAGGCGCTCGAGCCGCGCGTCGCGCTCGACCAGGTACTTCGAGTAGTTGCAGTGGTAGTCGGTGATCGTCTTGAGCGAAAGATCGGCGATGCGCGTCACGACGGCGTCCAGGAAGTAGCGGTCGTGGGACACGACGATGACGGAGTGGGGATATCCCACCAGGAAGTCCTCGAGCCAGTTGCGCGCGTCGAGGTCGAGGTGATTGGTCGGCTCGTCGAGCAACAGCAGGTCGGGCGCGCTCAAGAGCAGCTTGGCGAGGGCCAGCCGCATCTGCCATCCACCGGAGAGATGCTCGGCCATGTCACCGAAGGTCTCGGGCTCGAAGCCAAGTCCGGCCAGTACGGATCCGACCTTGAGGTCCATCTGGTACCCGTCGAAGATGCGAAATTGGTCCTGCAGCTCGGAGTAGCGATGGAGGGCGGCCTCGTGCTCCGACTCGGGCTGCGACGCGTCGGCCAGCCACTCCTCGAGAGCGTGCATCTCCGCCTTCATGTCGAGCAGCGGCTTCAGCGCCTGCTGCGCTTCGTCGAGAATCGTTCGTCCGCGATGGGTGAGGCCGTCCTGCGGCAGGTAGCCGAGCGTGAGGCCGTTCGGCCGCTGCACGACCCCGGCATCGGGCTCGTCCAGGTCGGCCAGCATCTTGAGTAGTGTGGTCTTGCCGGCCCCATTCGGGCCGCACAGCCCGACTCGGTCACGCTCGCCGATCTGCCAGGTGACGCTCTCCAGCAGCACGCGTTCGCCGAACGATTTCGTAAGGGATTGAAGCTGAATCACAGCAGGCGATGACGCAAATGACCGGCGGATGACGCAGATGGGATGCTGAGAGGCTGCGGGTTACAGGATTGATGTCCGCAACCCGAGCCTCAAAGCGCACAATGCGTCAAATCACCAGGCCCTAAGACTCCCTCACTCGCCAAGGGCCTTGGCCGCCGCCGCCAGCACCTGTGGGACTCGGAACGGCTTCGTGAGGTAACCCGCGACCCCCAGATTCACGGCTTCGATCGCGCTCGACTCAGTCGAGAAGCCAGTGATGATGATGACCGGGAGGTCGGCCTTGAAGCGCTTGGCCTCGCGAATCAGTGACAAGCCGTCCATCCCGGGCATCTTCAGGTCCGCGATCAGCAGGTCGTAGTGGCCCAGGCGCAGTCGTTCGACGCCCGCTCGCCCATCTGGCGCGGTATCCACCTCGTATTCCGCGAGTGCCAGTGTCTTCGAGAGGAGCTCCCGGATGCTGGACTCGTCGTCGACGACGAGGATGCGAGGCCGGCCCGCCCGCCCTTGCGGCTTGTCCATCGGGATTGCCGTCGGCCGATCGCTGCGCGGCCGCTGGGAGTCGAGCCAGGCGTCGATGTCGCGCTTACGAAACCGCCATTGGCGCCCGACGCGGACGGCTGGTATCTTGCCGGCCTTGATCAAGCGATAAACGGTGCGTAAATTGACTTGGAGGTACTCCAGTACCTCCTCAGTTGTCAGGAAAATCTCATCGCTGGGGAAGTTTGTGGCCACTAAGTATCTCTGAGTCCTCTAGTTTACCCGTTTTTTCTTCCTGGTGAACGTGAACTGCGTGGCCGGCCGACTATTCCGCAATGCCTTCCGTCTTAGACAATAGGCGAGAACAACCTGGGTGCTCCCGCATGTGACGTCGTCAACAGACGAAGAGCTCGTGGCCCGCACGGTCGCGGGCGATGCTGACAGCTTCAACCAGCTCATCCTCCGCTGGGAACGGCCGATTTATGCCTTGGCCTACAGGGTCATCGGGCGCGACGAGGACGCGCGGGATGTCTGCCAGGAAACCTTTCTCCGCGCCTTTCGCGCGCTCCCCGGGTTCAAGGGCCAGGCGAAGTTTTCGTCCTGGCTCTATCGCATCGCCCTCAACTTGTGCCGCGACTGGATTCGTCGTCAACGACGGACGCCTATTGTGTCGGCGCCGGAAGGGGTAGATATTGTCGAGCTCGCCAGTGCCCAGGGCCCTCTGGAGTCGATCGAGGACCTGGTGGCCCGGAATCAGTTGAGCCAGACGGTGAGCGAAGCCATGCTCCACCTGCCCGAGGAGCAGCGCACGGCCATCGTCCTGAAGGAGTATCACGGGCTGACGTTTCAGGAGATTGCGGACATGCAGGGCTGCCCGCTCAGCACCGTCAAGACACGCTTGTATCAGGGCTTGAGCGTGTTGCGGCGGCACCTCGAGGCGCGCGGCATGGCGGGATCGCGGACGACAGAGAAAGCATCATGAGCGAGACACTCCTCTGCGACGACAAGGAACAGCTCGTCGCGTACCTCTACGACGAGCTCGACGGCATCACTCGACGCCGCCTCGACGAACACTTGCGGGTCTGCACCGCTTGCGCTGCCGAAGTCCAGGCACTGTCTGGCGTGCGTCGGGAGCTGGCCGACTGGACGCCACCCGAGGCGGTTCTGGGCTTCAGCATCGTCCAGGCCGCCGCACCGATCGCACCCGCCGTGCGACCCGGCCGGTGGTGGGCGCCGGCGGGCGTTCCGGCATGGGCAAGCGCGGCCGCCGCGGTGCTGGTGGTGGCGGCCGGGCTCGCGATCGCCAACCTGCAGATTCGCTACGGCGCCGACGGTCTGGTCATCAGCACCGGTTGGATGGCGCCGGCGGCGTCCGCCTCGACCGAGCCTGCCGCGAGGACGGGCGAAACGGCCGCGGGCGTTTCCGAAGCCTCGGCCGACTGGCGCACGGCGCTGGCGGACCTCGAGTCGTCGCTTCGCGATGAGATTCGCAGCGCCCGGCCGTCCGAGATGGCGGCGTCTTCGACCACACCGTCTCGCCCCTCGGATGTGACGCCGCAGCGGGTGGCGGAGTGGATCAAGCAGAGCGAGCGTCGGCAGCAGCAGGAACTGGCGTTGCGGCTCGCGCAGTTCGGCCGGGATCTCGAGGTGCAGCGACGCTCCGACCTCGTCCGGATCAATCAGGGCTTCGGTCAGTTCGAGGGCCGTGCGGGCGCCGAGATCGCACGACAGCGCCAGATGCTGGACTACATCATGCGCGTCTCGGCCCAGCCGCCGCCGCGGTGATCGTCCCGGCCCTGCACGACAAGGTAACGTCTGAGTGGATGGAGTTCGAGCAATGAGAAGCGCGGTGGCAGGTGGAATGGTGGTCTTGGCGCTTGTCGGCGCCGTACCGGCCTGGGCGCAGGATGCGCCTCAGCAGGCGAACAGCGCGGCGCCGCAGGCGGAGCGGGCCCCGGATCGCTCCGAGCTGCGGCACCAGATCTATGTGATGGAAGGCGCGCTCGCGCGCGCGGTCGAGTTCGGCGCGCAGCGCCTCAACCGCGAGCTCCGGACGGTAGCGCCCGAGATGTTCCTGCTGGCCGGCGACGCGCAGGCCCGCGGCGTCTACCTCGAAAGCTACGGCATCTTCTTCGACGTCGCGGTGCCGATGCTGCGGCAGAGCATGATGTGGAGCCTGCGCATGATGCTGCAGCAGGACGATGGGAGCACGAAGAAGGCGCTCGCGGAACTGCGGCGCTACGTGCAGACCGAGACCAATCCGGCCACCCGGCAGGCGCTCGAGTCGCACATCGCGCGTCTGGAGGCCCAGGCGACGCCGTTCTCCAACGTCGGCCGGCCCGGCGGGATGCCGCCGCCCGGCGGCCCGGGGGTGTCGTCAGCGTCGATGATGCGCCCCGAGAGCACGCCAACGCCCGCTGCGCCGCCGGCTGCCCCCAGCCCGCTGCCCGACATGCCTTGGCTCATGGACACCAACCGGCTCTACACCGAGGAGGTGCAACGCGCCCTCATCGACGCGATGATCGACTTCAGCGCGCCCATGACCATCGGCTCCGACGAGTGGCTCACCGTGGCGGCACGCGACAACGAGCGGAGGGACACGTTGGCGCCGCAGGATCCGTACGAGGAAGTGGTCACGGTGCTGCTTCGGATCAAGGGTTCGGATCTCAAGGAGTACCGGGCCGGCCGGATCGACAAGTTGGAAGCCCGCAAGCGCGTCCGGGTCCGCGAGTTCTGAGACCGGGGGGAACTTCCGGGGCGGATTGGTGTCATACACTACGACCACCATTCACTTGAGCTGACGATGCCATCGGCCCGGACGCCCGGTCATAAGCGCCGGTGTCACACTGACTCGCGAGCCCGTTGGAACGACCTCTCATGTGGGCTGAGGGTTGGACGCCCATGACTGCCTTGCACCCCCGCATCCCGCGCGCCCGCGCGCGCGGCCCGTCGGTTGGAGCCCTCCTCCTTCTCGCGTCGCTCGGCTCGAGCGCCGGGTGCCGTCCCTCGGTCGACCCGGTCGCCGCCCTCGAGCCGACAGATGTCGTGACCGGCTGGTTCGACGCGGGCATCGTCGAAGGGGGCAAGAACAAGCTGGTGCCCAGCGTCTCGCTGAAGTTGCGCAACAAGTCGGGTGAACCGGTCCGCTCGATCCAGATCAACGCCATCTTCCGGCGGGTCGGCGAAACCGAGATGTGGGGCGAGCACTTCGGATGGGCGGTGCCGCGCGCCGGCCTTCCTCCCGGTGAGATCACCAATCAACTCGTGTTGCAGTCGGCCCTCGGCTATACGAGCGACACGCCGCGGCTGCAGATGCTCCAGAACAGCCAGTTCGTAGACGCCAAAGTCGAGCTGTTCCTCAAGCAGGGCTCGCAGGTGTGGGCGAAGCTGGCCGAGTACCCGATTCAGCGCCAGCTGCTCACGCGCTGACGCAATTCATCGGCGTCGAGCGGTAAAGAAATGCACGCGCGACCGCGTATACTCGCGCGCATGCCCACGCCTCCGTCAGCACTCGAGCGACGTCTCGGACCGTACGACGCGGCCGCCATCATCGTCTCCAATGTGATCGGGGGCGGCATCCTGTTCCTGTCGCCGTCGATCGCGGCGAGTGTCCCCGACGCGGCGTGGTTCCTGGGGATCTGGATGGCCGGAGGGGCCCTGGCCTTTGCTGGCGCGATGGCCTACGCCGAGCTCGCCTCGGTGCGGCCGAAAGCCGGCGGCGAGTACCAATATCTCCATGCGGCCTACGGGCCGCTCGCCGCATTTCTGACCGGGTGGACGTCGTTTGTCGCCGGGTTCACCGGGGCCATCGCCAGCAACGCCGCCATCCTCGCCTTCTATCTCGGTCGCTTCATCCCGTGGGCATCAATCGACGCCGCCTATTTCGTCGTGCCCTTGCCGTGGGTGCCGCTGACGGTCTCACCCCAGACGATCACCGCGGTGGCCGCCATCTGGCTGATGTCGTGGGTCCACCTGCGGGGTGTCGGCCCCGGGGCCTTCGTCAGCAACGTGCTGGCGGCCCTCAAGGTGGGAGCCTTCCTGATCTTCATCGTGCTCGGGTTTTCGTTCGGCATCGGGTCGCCGTCGAACCTGAGCGGCGAGGTGGGCCCGGTGACGCTCAGTGCGTGGTTCTTCGCGCTCATCCCGATCATGTTCACTTACTCGGGGTGGAACGCCGCCACCTATGTCGCCGAGGAAGTGCGCGATCCGGCGCGGAACGTCGCCAAGGCGCTGGCCATCGGCACCATCGCCGTCACCGTCATCTACGTCCTGCTCAACGCCCTCTACATTTATGTCATCCCGGTCGGTGAACTGGCGAAGCTGAAGGGGAGCGTGCTCGACGTGGTCGGCGATCGCCTGCTCGGGACCGCGGCGGGCAATGTCATGGGCGTCGTCTCGATCGTCGGGCTGCTGGCGGGCATCAGCGGCAACACGTTCGCGGGGTCGCGGGTCTACTACGCGATGGCGCGCGACGGCCTCTTCTTCGACAAGGCGGCCGAAGTGCACGCGCGGTTTCGAACGCCCGCGAATGCCATCGTGGCCCAGGCGGTGTGGTCCACGCTCCTCGTCCTGTCCGGAGGGGCCAACGCGCTCGCGACGTATACCGGGTTCACCGTGGTGCTGTTCGCCGGCGTCGCAGTCACCGCGCTGTTCGTCCTGCGGTGGCGTGAGCCCAACGTCCCGCGTCCGTTCAGTGCCCTGGGGTATCCGGTCGCTCCGGCCATCTTCGCCATCACCTGCCTGCTCATCGTGCTGAACGCCCTGTGGACGGATCTCGGACGGCCGCTGACCAGCGGCCAGCCCCTGGGCCCGTCCGCGGCCGGCTTGTTCGTCATTGCGCTCGGCCTGCCGCTGTACTGGTGGTTCTCGAAGAGGAAGTAGGAATCATCGCCTGCGCGGCCCCCCTGCCCAGGCAGACGACCATGAGCAGGGTCGGCAGGACGTGTCGTGTCATGACGAACCTCGACAACGAGGCAGGCGTACTCACCGAGGGAGCAGTGGCTTCGCCAAGGCGGCTAGCCACGGAACCGGCACAAACCTGACGCCGGCGTGCGGGTGTCTCTGTGGGCCCTTGTCTCTGTGGGCCCTGGACCTGTCCTCGTGAGAGACTAGCGAAGAGGGCATGCCCAGCGACCACTCCTCCTTCCACGCGACCACAGTACTCGCCGTCCGTCGCGACGACCACACGGTGCTCGCCGCCGACGGCCAGGTCACGATTGGTGCGACCGTCGTCAAGCAGGGCGCGCGCAAGATTCGCCGGCTGTACAACGACCAGGTGCTGGTCGGCTTCGCCGGATCGGCCGCCGATTCCTTTGCGCTGTTCGGGCGCTTCGAGTCGAAGCTCGAACAGTACCGCGGCAATCTCGAGCGCTCGGCGGTGGAGCTCGCGAAGGACTGGCGCACCGACCGCGCGCTCCGCCGGCTCGAAGCGATGCTGGTGGTCGCCGATCACCGGGCGATGTTCCTGCTCTCGGGCACCGGCGATCTCATCGAGCCCGACGAGGGGATCGTCGGCATCGGATCAGGCGGAGCTTTTGCCCAGGCCGCGGCCCAGGCGCTGGTGCGCCACACGACCCTCGATGCCCGGGCCGTGGCCGAAGCGTCGATGCAGGTCGCCGCCGGTATTTGCATCTACACAAACAGCCATCTCACGATCGAAGAACTGTGATTACCCTGCCTGAACGTTCGGCAAGCGCCGTGGATACTCTGACCCCTCGCGAAATCGTGGCCGAGCTCGACAAGTACGTCGTCGGCCAGAGCCGGGCCAAGCGCGCGGTCGCCATTGCGCTCCGCAACCGCCTGCGGCGCCAGAAGCTCGCGCCCGAGCTGGCCGACGATGTGGCGCCGAAGAACATTCTGATGATTGGCCCGACCGGCGTCGGCAAGACCGAGATCGCCCGGCGCCTAGCCAAGCTCGCGCAGTCGCCCTTCATCAAGGTCGAGGCGTCGAAGTTCACGGAAGTCGGCTACGTGGGTCGGGACGTGGAGTCGATGGTGCGCGATCTCGTCGAGCTCGCCGTGGACATGATTCGCGAGGAGCAGCTCAAGGACGTGGCCGGGAAGGCCGGACAGGCCGCCGAAGAACGACTGCTCGACCTGCTGCTGCCGCCTCGCCCAACCGCGCCGGACGAAGATCCGACGCGAGCCCGCGAGGCCCAGCAGGGCACGCGCGAGCGCATGCGCGAGCAGCTCCGCGCCGGCCGGCTGGACGACCGGGTCGTCGAGATCGACATCCAGGATCGGCAGGTGCCTTCGCTGGAGATCATCCAGGGCTCGTCGATCGAGGAGATCGGCCTCAATCTCAAGGACATGATGCCGGGATTCTTCCAGGGCCGCTCGAAGCGCAAGCGCGTGCCGGTGGCCGAGGCGCGCGAGCGCCTGCAGGCGGACGAACAGCACAAGCTGGTGGACATGGAATCGGTGTCACGTCTGGCCGTGAAGCGCGTGGAGCAGTCGGGCATCATTTTCGTCGACGAGATTGACAAGGTGGCCGGCCGCGAAGGCGGGCAGGGCCCGGACGTCAGCCGCGAGGGCGTGCAGCGTGACATCCTGCCGATCGTCGAGGGCACCACCGTCAACACCAAGCACGGTATCGTCCGTACCGACCATATCCTGTTCATCGCGGCAGGCGCGTTCCACGTGTCCAAGCCCTCGGATCTGATTCCGGAGCTGCAAGGCCGGTTTCCGATCAGGGTCGAGCTCGAGGCCCTCGGCCAGGCCGAGTTCGTGCGCATCCTCACCGAACCGCGGAGCGCGCTGATCAAGCAGTACACGGCGCTGATGGCGACCGAAGGCGTGACCCTCGACTTCACCGACGAAGCCGTCGCGCTGGTCGCGGAGTTCGCGACTCGCGTCAACGAGCAGACCGAGAACATTGGCGCGCGGCGGCTACACACGATCATGGAACGGCTGCTCGACGAGGTGTCCTTCGAGGCGCCCGAGCTTGCGGGTCAATCGATTACCATTGACGCGGTGTACGTGCGTCGCATGCTCGCCGATATCGTGCGGAACGAAGATCTGTCCCGCTACATCCTGTGAAGCCGTCACTTCACCCCTCAGCTCAGTCCTGTGGAGGATCCATCGGCGCGCTGATCCGGTGGAGACCGGCGAAATTCCAGCAGGAGTCAGAGCTGATGGATGCGCAACTCACGTGAACCGGGGGAGTAGAGGACGCGCGGTCCTCGTGCTGCTCGCTGTATGCGCGGGCCCGATGGCGGCGTGTGGCAAGAAGGGGCCGCCGCTGCCCCCAGTTGCCCGCATTCCCGCGGCGCCCGGCAACCCACAGGCCGTGCGCGTGGGCAACGACGTCTACGTGTCCTTCGGCGTGCCATCGGCCAACGTCAGTGGCGAGATGCCGGCCGATGTCGGAGAGATTGACGTGTACGCGTTCACCGGGTTTGCGCCGCCTCCCGGACCCGATCCGACGAAGCTGGCCGTCAGGATCGGCACGTATGCCGTGCAACCGGTGCTGCCGCTGCCACCGCCTCCGCCGGAGGGCGCCCCGGTGCCGCCGCCGCTGCCGCTCTCGCCGGGTTTCGTTCAGGGGACAACAGCGGTGGTCCGCGAGACGCTGATGCCCGAAGCGCTCAGCCCGACGCCCGTGCCGGGCGGGGACGCGGCGCGTGATGCAGAGGGGGAAGGGGAGGGCGCCTTGCCAACGGTAACGGGTCCGCTCGTCGCGCCGGCCGACGCTGCGCCGCTGAAGCGCTTCTACTATGTCGTCGCGCGTGGGCCCCGGGGACGCCTGAGCACGCCGACGGCGGCCGTCTCCGTGCCACTAGGGAACGCGGCCGATCCGCCCTCCGGCGTGCGTCTCGACTACACCGATTCGGCGATGACGGTGAAATGGACGTCATCCCCGAATGCACGCGTGGCGCCTGCTGCCGGCGATCCGGCCCTCCTGCCCGCGAAGCCCTTGCGCCCGGTTCCACCGCCTACGACCTACCACGTATTGGAGGTGCCCAACGAGCCGGTTCCGCCCCCCGACGCTTACGGCCTGTCGCTGCCCAGGCCACTCTCCGAACAGCCGGTCGCCGCGAACGAGCTGGCCGTGCCTGGACCGGTCCGCTACGGGGTCGAACGCTGTTTCGTCGTCCGGGCGGTCGACACGGTCGCGGGCGCGCCTGTCGTCGGCGAGGCGTCTGAGGCCGGGTGCGTCACGCCGGTAGACACCTTCCCTCCGGCGCCGCCGCAGCGCCTGGCCGCCATCGCGGGGGTGGACGTCATCAATCTGATTTGGGAGTCCAACGCCGAGGCCGATCTCGCCGGGTATCTCGTATTGCGGGGCACGGCGCCGGGTGGCACACTGCAGGCGCTCACGCCCACGCCGATTCGCGAGACGACCTATCGCGATCAGGCGGTGCGGCCGGGCGAGCGCTACGTCTATGCGGTGGTGGCTGTGGATTCGGCCACGCCGCAGAACGTGAGCGGGCAGTCGAACCGGGTCGAGGAGAGCAGCCGCCCGCCGCGTTGAGGCGCGCGGCCGTCAGGGAGAGCGAGAACGGATATGGATCGCATCTATCGGGCCCGGCAGGGCATGGGCGGACGCTACGTCCTCGAGCGGGACGAGACCTTCTACTGGCTCGGGGGCGACATCTTCGGCGACTACTGGCCGGGCAAGGAGATCGGCCGCGACGAATCGTTCGCGTGGCTGGCGCCGGTGACGCCGTCGATCGTCGTGGCCATCGGGTTGAACTACAAGGACCACGCGGCGGAGATGAACAAGAAGCTGCCGGACGAGCCGCTGGTGTTCCTCAAGCCGGCCACCTCGGTGATCGGGCCCGAAGATCCGATTCGGATCCCGGCCTGGGCCGGCCGGATCGAGCACGAGGCCGAGATGGCGGTGGTCATCGGACGCACTGCCTCCGGCGTCAGCGCCGCGGAGGCGATGCGCTACGTCCTCGGCGTCACGTGCCTCTGCGACGTCACCGCGCGCGAGCTGCAGGCGAAGGACGTTCAGTACGCCCGCGCCAAGGGGTTCGACACCTTCGCGCCGATCGGGCCGTGCCTTGCCATCGGGCTCGATCCCTCGGATCTGGCAATCGAGGGCTGGGTGAATGGCGAGCGCCGTCATCTCTCCAACACCAACCAGCTGATCTTCCCGGTCCCGTACCTGGTAGAGCACGTGACGCGGTTCATGACGCTCCGCCCCGGCGACGTCATCACCACCGGCACGCCATCCGGCGTCGGGGCGCTGGTGCCGGGCGATCGCAACATGGTGAAGGTGGCGGGCGTCGGCACCCTCAGCAACCCATGCGTGGCCGCCTGAGCCGCTCCAGATCACATATGACTCCACTCGAGATCTTGCGCGACCGCGAGCGGCGCGCCGAGGAATCCGGCGGTACCGAGCGGCTGAAGAAACAGCACGATGCCGGCAAGCTGACGGCGCGCGAGCGCATTGACTTGCTGTTCGATCCGGGCACCTTCGAGGAAGTGGACAAGCTCGTCACCCACCGCTGCCGCGACTTCGGCATGGACGCGCAGGTGATCCCCGGTGACGGCGTGGTCACCGGCCACGGGCGCGTGAACGGCCGGGTGGTCTATGCCTTCGCACAGGATTTCACCGTCTTCGGCGGCTCGCTCTCCGAGACCAACGCGGCCAAGATCTGCAAGGTGATGGACATGGCCGTGAGGAACGGCTGTTCGATCGTCGGGTTGAACGACTCGGGCGGGGCGCGCATCCAGGAGGGCGTGGTGTCGCTCGGCGGCTATGCCGACATCTTCCTCCTCAACACGCTCGCCTCGGGGGTCGTGCCTCAGATCTCCGCCATCATGGGCCCCTGCGCTGGTGGCGCCGTGTACTCACCCGCGATCACCGACTTCACCATCATGGTGAAGGAGACGAGCTACATGTTCGTCACCGGCCCGGACGTCATCAAGGGGGTGACCCACGAAGACGTGACCAAGGAAGCGCTGGGCGGCGCGATGACCCACAACGCGAAGAGCGGCGTGGCCCACTTCGCCGTCGACGACGATCGCGAGTGCCTCGCGCTCATCCGCGAGCTGCTCGGCTTCATGCCCGGCAACAATCTCGACGAGGCGCCGCGTCAACCAACCGACGACCCACTCGATCGAGAGGACACGGCGCTCGACGGACTGGTGCCCGCCTCGCCGAATCAGCCCTACGACATGCTCGACCTGATTCACACCATCGCCGACCAGGGCTTCTTCCTCGAGGTGCATCAGCATTGGGGCCGGAATCTGATCGTCGGTTTCGCCCGCCTTGGTGGACGCCCGGTCGGCATCGTGGCCAACCAGCCCGCGCACCTCGCCGGCACGCTCGACATCGACGCATCGGTGAAGGGTGCGCGCTTCGTGCGGTTCTGCGATGCGTTCAACATCCCGCTGGTGACCTTCGAGGACGTGCCCGGATTCCTGCCAGGCACGGTCCAGGAATACGGTGGGATCATTCGCCACGGCGCCAAACTGCTCTACGCCTTCGCGGAGGCCACGGTGCCGAAGGTGACGGTCATCACCCGGAAGGCTTACGGCGGCGCGTACTGCGTCATGTCGAGCAAACACATCCGCACCGACTGCAACTACGCCTGGCCCACCGCCGAGATCGCGGTGATGGGCGCCGAGGGCGCCGTCAACATCCTCTACAAGCGCGAGATCGAGAAGGCTGCGGATCCCGCGGCGATGCGGCAGCAGAAGATCTCTGAGTTCCGCGAGAAGTTCGCCAACCCGTACGTGGCCGCCGAAAAGGGCTTCGTCGATGAGGTGATCCTGCCGCGCACGACCCGCCGCAAACTCATTCAGGCGCTGGCCACACTCGAGGGCAAGCGGGACAAGAACCCACCGAAGAAGCACGGGAACATCCCGCTCTAACCCCCTCAACTCGCTTGAATGGTCGTTCCAACTGATCGCTGATCAGATGGAAAGCGGCCACGTACGACCGGGAGTCTGGGCTGATGGGATCGTCAACCCAAATGAATTGTGGGGTTAGTCAGCTCCGCCGCCCTACCGCCCCCCGGCAGGTCCACCCGCCTCGTAGCCGAGGGCGAGATGATAGAGCGCCCGGTCGAAGAACAGGCTCACCATGCGATTGAGTTCCTGCAGGCTGTGCATGTGCATCGGCAGCACGTAGTCGGCTTCGCTCGTCGGGAACACCGAGTCGATGAGACCGTGATCCTGGATATAGCGGCTCAGGTGCGCCTTGAGCAGGATGATGGCGTAGACGATTTCACTGAAGGCAATCCCCTGGCCGAAGCGGCGTCGCCCCCACTCCTCGAACTCCGCCTCGGCGACCGAGTTGGGACCGGCGGCAATCCAGTCGCCGAGATGGTCATAGACGCGGAAGATGCGGCTTTCGAGCTCCAGGCGCGGCACCGCCTGGAACCCGCGCGTACGCGGATTGGACACCAGGTCGTTGACGATGTCCGTCGTCAGGCGGGGGGCATGATTCTGGATCAGTTCGACCAAGCGAGCGGAGATCATTACGAGCCTCCTCGTATCCACAGCAGGGGAAGACGCAATTCACGTTCCACGGCACTCGCTCGGGTTTCGGGCGTTCGAGCGCCGTTCGAGACGCGAACACTTCGCCGCGATGTCATCGTGCCGAAATTCCGGCGGATCCGTGGAACGTGGGTCCGAGTCTGGTCTCACGCCCCCGGGGGTGGCTTCACCATCGGCACGAAGCGAACCGGGAGGCTGCGCTGGGTGGTCACCCCCTCCGCTGTCTTGGTCAGGATACGGAGCTCCTGATCGCCACGTACCGGACCCACCGGCAAAATCATCGTGCCGCCCACAGCGAGCTGATCGACCAAGGCCCCGGGGACTTCCTCGGGTGCAGCGGTGAGGATGATCCGGGAAAATGGCGCGCGGTCGGGCCAGCCCTGGTAGCCGTCACCCACCCGGACGTGCACGTTTCGGTATCCGAGCTCGGCCAGCGTCCGCTCGGCTCGCTCACCCAGTTCCGCGACGATCTCGATCGTATACACCTCGCGCGCCAGCTCCCCGAGGATGGCCGCCTGGTACCCGGACCCCGTGCCGATCTCCAGTACGACGTCCGTTGGCCGGACGCCGAGCGCCTCGGTCATGAAGGCGACGATGTAAGGTTGCGAGATCGTCTGACCGAAGCCGATCGGCAGCGGATGATCGCCGTAGGCCGCGTCGCGTTGATCCGGTGGCACGAAGAGATGTCGTCGCACGCGCGCCATCGCCTCGAGGACACGCGCATCCCGGATCCCCCGTTCCCGTAGTTGCTCGTCCACCATGCGGACGCCCTCGTCCCGTTGATCCGCAACCGGCCGTCCCGCCGCGACGCACCCCTCGACCGCGAGCAGGTAGGTCATGAGGGGCGCTGTCACCCGACGCCACCCCGATCGTCCGGAGCCCAGGCGCATCCCCCATCTCACCACGAGCCACCCATTCGTGGTGCATCCGAATTTGCGCCTGCCCGGTGCGGGCGGAGTCCGGGACAGGCGCGGTCAGTCTCCTCTAAGTGATAGAATCGCAAGAGTTTCGGTCTGATGAAGAAGATCCTGATCGCGAACCGCGGCGAGATTGCGGTCCGTGTCATCCGGGCCTGTCGCGACATGGGGCTTCAGAGCGTCGCCGTCTATTCCCAGTGCGACCGGGCCGCGCTCCACGTCCGCATGGCCGATGAGGCCTACCCGGTCGGTCCCAATCCACCCCGCGACAGTTACCTCCGCATCGACCGCATCATCGAAGCCGCGCGCCGTGCGGGGGCAGATGCGGTCCACCCGGGATACGGCTTCCTGGCCGAGAACGAGAACTTCGCCGCCGCTTGCCGGGATGCGAACTTGACGTTCATCGGGCCCTCGGCCGAGGCCATCGCCCTGATGGGGAGCAAGACGGCGGCGCGGCAAGTCACGATCAAGGCTGGCGTGCCGGTCGTGCCAGGCACGGAAGAGCCGATCGGCGACGACGTGCCAGAGACCGAGGTGAGGACGATTGCCGAACGTATCGGCTATCCCTTGATGCTGAAGGCCGTGGCCGGCGGTGGTGGCAAGGGCATGCGCACGGTCGCGGATCCCGCCGACCTCTCGGGCGCCCTGCGCGCCGCACGCTCCGAGGCGGGTTCGGCATTTGGCGACTCGGCGGTGTATCTCGAACGTCGCATCCTGGCGCCGCGGCACATCGAGGTGCAGCTGCTGGCCGACCACCACGGCACCGTGCTCCCCTTCGTGGAGCGCGAGTGCTCGATCCAGCGACGGCACCAGAAGGTGGTCGAAGAAAGCCCCTCGCTGGCGGTCTCGGCGGACCTGCGTGCCCGGCTGACGTCCGCCGCCGCCGCGGTGGCACGCGCCGCCGGCTATACCAATGCCGGCACGATCGAGTTCCTTCTCGACACCGACGGATCCTTCTACTTCCTCGAGATGAACACGCGGCTGCAGGTCGAGCACCCCATCACCGAGCAGGTGACTGGCGTGGATCTCGTTCAGTGGCAGATCCGCATCGCACGCGGCGATCGCCTGACGCTCGACGCGGCGGCGTTGCTGGCGCCGCGTGGTCACGCCGTGGAGTGCCGCATCTATGCGGAGGATCCGGACGCCGGTTTCATGCCGTCGCCGGGCCTGGTGCGGGGCCTCAGGGTGCCGCAGGGGCCAGGCATCCGCGACGACAGCGGGTTGTACGAAGGCGCCGAAGTGCCCATCTATTACGATCCGATGATCTCGAAGCTCGTGGCGTGGGGCGACGACCGCGCCGCCGCGCTCGCCCGGATGAAGCGCGCGCTCGCCGAATACGAGGTGCGCGGCATCCGTACTACGATTCCGTTCTTCCGTTGGATCCTCGAGGACGAGGACTTCCGCGCAGGGCGTTTCGACACGACGTTCGTCGACCGCAAGCTCGGCGCGCGCAACGGGCCACCCCTGGCGGCACCCGATGACGAGCACGCGGTGCTCGCGGCGGTGGCCGTGGCGGTGCGCCAGTTCACGAGCGCGGCCGTGCCGGTGGCCACCGGGGCCATAGTGCCGTCACGCTGGCAGCAGGCGGCGAGGGAAAGCGCCCTGCGCTGACGCGCAGTCGCCGCAGGGGATTCACGCGTGGAGTTCGATCTCGAGATTGGCGGGCGCGTCAGGCGGCTTCATGTCGATCGACGTGACGGTCGGTATCACGTGGCCGTTGACGATCGGAGCTTCGACGTCGATCCCCGCGCCGTGGGTCGGGAGACGTTGTCGCTGCTGGTCCAGGAAGGCGACGGCCCCGTGAAGAGCGTGGAGGCGACGGTCACGTCGCGTCCGGGGAGCGCCGCCTTCGAGGTGAGCATCGACGGCCACGCGTTGGTGGGCACCCTGGTCTCTCGCTTCGGGGGGCGAGCCGGGGAGGCCGCTGCCGGCGCCGGCCCGCAGCAGGTGACCGCGCCGATGCCGGGCAAGGTGGTCCGGGTGCTCGTCGTACCGGGTGACGCCGTCGAGCCGCGACAGGGTCTCGTGGTCATCGAGGCGATGAAGATGGAGAACGAGCTGCGCGCTGGGCGCGCGGGACGGGTGAAGGCGGTGCGCGTCGTCGAGGGTCAGTCGGTCGAGGCGGGTGCCCCGCTGGTGCTTGTGGAGTAGAACCGTGAAGAGGCTGATCGCCGCGATCTATCGCTCCGCGCGCGCGATCGTGATGGTGCTCGCGGTCGCCCTCGCCGTCGTGCTGGTGAGCGTCGTCAGCATCGACCTCGGTCCGGCGCTGAAGGCCCGCGCCGAGCGAGCCGGGGGCAACTGGCTCGAGCGCGAGATGCGCATCGGGCGTCTCGGCGTCCAGCTCGGGCGAGGTCGGTTCGTCCTCGAGGACCTGGTCATCGACGGCATGCGGCCGGGCGAGGATCCCTGGCTCGTCGCCAAGCACGTCGAGGTGTCCCTCACCTGGGGTGCCCTGTTCCATCGCGAAGTCCTCCTCGACACCATCGAGATGCGCGACTGGCGCATGGTGGTCGAGTCGTTCCCGGATGGCCGCCAGACGTTCCCCCGGGTCACCGGCCCGCCGCGGCCCCCGCGGACCGGGCCCAACCCGGTCGTGACCACGCTGAAGTACCTCCGCGTCTATCGGGGGGAGTTCGTCTACCGCGACTTCGGCTCCAACTGGGGTGCGATCACGCGCAACGTCGACGTCACCCTGACCAAGGCGACCGACTATCGCGGCATCTTGCGGTTCGCCGACAGCACCATCGCCATCCAGAACTACGTACCGATGACCGCACGGGCGGTCGGCACCTTCAAGCTCCAGGGCTCGCAAGTGGTGTTCGACCGTATGGAGCTCGTCACCGACGGCGCGGTGAGCGATGTGACCGGGATTGTCGATCTCGGCAAGTGGCCCGAGCAGCTGTACCACGTCCGGTCGCGGATCCAGTTCCCGCGGATGCGCGAGATCTTCTTCGCGACCAACACGTTCGATCTGCACGGCGAAGGGCAGTTCGAGGGCACTTTCCATCTATTCAAGGGTGGCCGCGAGCTGAAGGGCAACTTCTACAGCCGCGAGGCAGGTCTGAATTTCTACCGCTTCCCGGACCTCGAGGGCTCGCTCGTCTGGCTGCCCGACCGATTCGAGGTGACCCGGGCCTCGTCGCGTTTCTACGGCGGGCACATGAACTTCACCTACCTGATGTCGCCATTGAACGTGCGGGGGCAGCGTTCCCGCTCGCGCTTCGTAGTCGACTACCGGGACGTCGATCTGCTGGCCCTGACCACTCTCCTCGAAACGCGCGGGCTGCGGGTGAGCGGCCGCGCGACGGGCCACAATCGCCTGGAGTTCCCGACCGGCCAGTTCGCAACGCGCGAGGGGGACGGCGAGGTGGCCGTGACGCCGCCTCCGGGCGTCGATGTCCTCGGCCCTCGATTGCCGGCCGGCGCGACCGAGGCCGCTGAGAGTCGGGCGTTGGAAGTGGGCCCGTTCAGCAACCACACGCCGCTCGGCCCGGTGGGGATCGGCGGTCGGCTCGTCTATCGGTTCGACGGCGACGCCATTCGCCTCGAACCGAGCGAGCTCGCGACCGCCGACACCTATGTGACGTTCGAAGGGGCTACGGCGTGGGGCGAGCGCTCCAAGCTGCCGTTCCGCGTCACGAGCACGAACTGGCAGGAGAGCGACCGCCTGTTGGCCGGGCTGATGACGGTGTTCGGCGCCAGCACCATGGCGATTCCCATCGACGGGGTGGGCCGGTTCGACGGTGTGATGCTGGGGACCTTCAGGCGTCCGCGCATCGAAGGCCGGTTCGTCGGCGGCGAAATTCGTGCGTGGGGCGTCACCTGGGGCGAAGTGGACGGCGACTTCGTCGTCGAGAACAACTATGCCCACGTCAGCCGCGCGGTGATCCGCGCCGGCCCGTCGCGCATGGACGTGAGCGGCCAGTTCTCCCTCGGCTATCCGCGTCGCGATGGCGGCGAGGAAATCGATGCCCGGGTTCGCGTGACATCGCGCACCGTAAAGGATTTTCTCGAAGCCTTCAATCTCGAGGACTACGACCTCGATGGCCTGGTCTCGGGCGACTTTCATCTTTACGGCCAATACACGCAGCCGTACGGCTTCGGACGGCTCGCCATCACCCAGGGCACGGCTTACGGCGAGCCGTTCGCCGAGGGCGAGGCCGCGTTGCGCTTCGAAGGCGCCGGGGTAAGGCTCGACGGGCTGACCGTCCTCAAGGGCGGGACCACCGTCACCGGCGCGGCGTACGTCGGCTGGAACGGCGCCTACTCCTTCAACGCGGATGCGCGGGGCATGGCCGTCGAGACGCTGGCGCTGGCGGCGATGGAGAGCGGGCCTGGGTTCACCGGACTGGTCGACTTTGCCGCTACCGGCAGCGGCACCTTCGACCTGCCGCGCTACGACGTGAAGTTCGGCGTGCGCGACCTCTTCTACGGGGACGAAGGCGTAGGCGAGGTCTCGGGGCGGCTCTCGGTTCGCGACACCGTGCTCGTCTACGAGCTCGAGGCGGCGTCGACGCGCCTGGCCGCGTCGGGCACCGGCCGCATTGCGCTCACCGATCAAATGGATGCCGAGTTGTCCTTCCGCATCACCGACACGTCGCTCGACCCGTACCTCCGCGCGTTCCAGCCGCAGTTGTCGCCCTTCACGTCGGCCATTGCCAGCGGGGCGGTCCGCGTCGTCGGCGAGCTGTACAACCCCGACGCCCTGCGCGTCGACGTCCAGGTCGACGATGTGCAGCTCCGGTTCTTCGACTACAGCCTGAAGAACGCCGGCAACATCACGCTGAGCGTGAACCGGCAGGTGTTGGAGGTCGAAGCGCTGCGTCTCGTGGGCGAGGACACCGAGCTCGATCTGGCGGGCTCGGTGGACTTGAGGAAACAGGAGCTGGCGCTCTCGGCCAATGGTGCGGCGAACCTGGCGGTGCTGCAGGGGTTCCTGCCGGACGTGCGGACCTCGGGGCGCGCGGAAGTCGCCGCGCGGATCACTGGGACGACCGAAGCGCCGGTCGTGTCCGGTACGGCCCTCATCTCCGACGGGCGGCTGCGCCACTTCGGCATCCCTCATGCGCTCGAGGCCCTCAACGGCATCGTCACCTTCAACGCCAGTGGTGTGCGCCTGGATGGACTGCGGGGGCGCGTCGCGGGCGGGGCCGTGGCGTTCGGCGGCCGCATCGGGCTCTCAGGTTATGCGTTGAGCGAGTTCGACGTCACGGCGGTGGGCACAGACATGCGGCCGCGATTTCCCGAAGGGATGCGCTCGCTGGTCGACGCCGACCTGGCGCTACGAGGCCCCAGCCAGGCTCCGGTCCTGAGCGGGCTGGTGCAGGTGAAGAATGCGCTCTGGTCGCAGCCGTTCGATACGACCGGCGGGCTGTTCGACTTCGCGGGGAGCAGCGCGGTCGTCCCCGCCGTCGAGGGAGCTTTGGCCGATCGCGTGGCCGGGACCATCAGCTTCGACTTACACCTGGTCGCGCCGTCGACGCTGCACATCGACAACGATCAGGCGCGGATCGTGGCCAGCGCCGATCTGAATTTGCGGGGCACCTCCGATCGCCCGGTGGTGCTGGGCAGCGTGGATATCGAGCAAGGCGAGGTGCGCTTCGAGGGCCGCCGTTACCTCGTCACGCGCGGCAGCCTCGACTTCACCAACCCCGACCGGCTTCAGCCCTTCTTCGATGTCGAAGCCGAGACGCGCGTGCGTGTCCCGGGCCAGACCTACCGCGTGACGCTGAGGATGGCCGGGACGACCGAGCGGCTTCAACCGGAGTTCACCTCCGATCCGCCGTTGCCGCCGCTCGAGATCCTGACGATGCTGTTCAGCGATTCCACGCCGAGCGGCGACGTGGAGCTCGCGGCCCAGCAGCGGCCCAACGAGAGGCAGCAACGCCTGCTCGAGGCCCGGGCCACCCGGGCCCTCACCGGCACGCTGTCGGCCGAAGTGGGCCGTGTGGTCCAGGAGACGTTCGGCGTCGACTCGTTCCAGATCACGCCGCTGCTGGTCGACCCCTATCAGCAGTCGGCCCGCCTGAATGTGAACCCCTCGGCGCGTGTCACGATCGGCAAGCGCATCTCGGACCGCATCTATCTGACTTATGCGCGGAGTCTCTCGTCCTCGACCCGGGACGAGATCATCCTTCTGGAGTTCGACCAGAGCGAGACGCTGGCGTGGGTGCTGTCGCAGAACGAGGACCGCACCTACGCGCTCGAAGTACGCAAGAGGCACGCGTTCTGATGCGGGGGCGGGCACTGCTGCTGGCCGGCCTGTTGGCGCTTGCCGGCCGAGCCGAGGCGGCCATCGAGCAGTGGCTGGGCAAGACGATCGTCGACGTGCGTGTCCGCACGGTCGAGGGCACCGGCGTGGAAGACGGCGTGCTGGAACTGGTCGAGACGCGCCTCGGCCAGCCTCTGGCGATGGCGCCGGTCCGTGACACCATCGATCACCTGATCGGCCTCGGCCGCTACGACGACGTGCGGCTGCGCGCGGCGGCCGCGCCGGATGGCGACGGTGTCGTCCTGACCTGGGTCTTGCGGCCGATTCAGCGGATCGTCCGGACGACCACCACCGGCGGCGGCGATCTGGCGTCGCGCGCCCTGCGCGCGGCCATCGAGTCGGGCCTCACCGGCGAGCCGACGGTCGCACGGGCGCCGCAGTTTGCGTCGGCCGTGACGGCGTACTACCGCGATCACGGGTATCGCGCGGCGGTGGTGTCTCCGGAGCTGACGCCGACGTCCGAGGAAGGCGCCGTGACGCTCACGCTGCGCATCGAGGCCGGCACGCGCACCACCCTCCGCTCCGCGGCCGTCGTCGGATCGCCGCTCGAACCGGAGGCGCGGATCCTGTCGCGTCTCGGCCTGGAGCCGGGCCGTCCGTACGATGGCGTCCAGCTGCAGGAGCGGTTGCTGGAGTACGAGACCGACCTGCGCGGCCAGGGACGCTTCCAGGCGTCCGTTGGCGAGACGACCACGTTTTCGGAAGAAGACCACACTGCCAGTGTCGAGGTGCGCGTGGACATCGGACCGATGGTGCGTGTGGTCTACGCGGGCGATTCCGTGCCAGACGACGCGCGCGACACGCTGGTCCCGGTCCGCCGCGAGCGATCGGCCGACGAGGATCTACTCGAGGACGGCAGCCGCAACATCGAGGCCTACTTGCGCGAGCGCGGCTATCGCACGGCGACGGCGCCCTACGATCGCCAGATGCGCGGCGGCGAGTTGCTGCTCACCTTCACGGTGACCCGGGGCCCGCTTCATCGCGTGAACGCCGTCTCGGTCGTCGGCAATGCGACGCTCCCGCCCGCGGAGCTGGAGCCGCTGGTAAAACTCACGCGCGGCGACGCGTTCGTGGACGCCCGCGTGGCCGCCATCGCGGTTGCGATCGAGGAGCTGTATCGCGTGCGCGGATACCAGGGCGTCGGCGTCAAACCCTCGGTCGAGGTCCTGCCCGAGGAAGCGGATGGCGGGGTCCGCTTCCGACCGGTGGACGTCCGGTTCACGATCGACGAAGGACGGCAGACTACGGTGGCGCTCGTCTCCCTCGAGGGCGCCCGCCAGGTGCCCGAGTCGATGCTTCGTGAGGCGTTGAGCCTGACGGCGGGCCGGCCCTTTTATGGGCCGATGGTCAATGCCGATCGCGACGCGCTCGAGCGGGTCCTGCGGAACCAGGGCTACCTTGCGGCCACCGTCGCCCCGTCCGTGACGATCGACGACGATGGCCGAGCCACGGTCGTCTGGCTGGTGCGCGAGGGCGAGCAGTCGCGCGTGGATCACGTGCTGATCACGGGCAACGAGCGCACCAACGCCGCTGTCATCCGTCGCGAGCTGCGCCTTCAGCAGGGCGATCCACTCAGCGTCGAGGCGATTGCCGAGAGCCAGCGCCGGGTCAGCCAGCTCGGCCTGTTTCGCCGCGTCCGCATCGTCGATCTGCCACGGTCGGGGTCGCCGCTGCGCGACCTCCTCGTGACGGTCGAGGAATCGCCCGCCACCGCCATCACCTACGGTGGCGGCCTGGAGGTGGGGCGGCGGCTCCGCCAGGCTGACGAAGGGCCCGCCACCGAGCGCATCGAGGTGGCGCCCCGCGGCTTCGTCGAGGTGAGCCGCCGCAACCTGTGGGGCAAGAACCGCACGCTGAGCTTCTTCGCGCGGGCCTCATTACGACCGCGCGATCCCGCGGTGGACAGCACCGACCCGACCGACACCGGCGGCTACGGGCTCAACGACTATCGCGTGACCGCCACCTTCCGCGAGCCGCGCGCGTTCGGCCGGCCAGGCGACGCCCAGGCGCTCGCCTTCCTCGAGCGCGGCATTCGCGCCAGCTTCACCTTCGACCGCGTCGGCGTCCGCGGCGACTACGCCCGGCGATTCGGCGTCGGACTCACGGCCACCGTACGCTACACGCTCGAGAACACCGATATCTTCGACGAGCAGATTGCGCCGGAGGATCGACTGCTGATCGACCGGCTCTTCCCACAGGTACGACTGTCGACGTTCTTCGGCGGCGTGCTCCGCGACTCCCGCGACGACGTGCTCGAGCCGACGCGCGGCACGGTGCTCGGCGTGGATGCCTCGGTGGCAGCCCGGGCGTATGGCTCCGAGGTCGGCTTCGTCAAGACGTTCCTGCAAGGGTTCGTCTATCGACGGCTGCCCGGCCGCCGGTTCGTGGTCGCGGGCGGCGCCCGTGTGGGCCTCGCCCACGGCTTCGCCTACGAGTTGCCGCGGGTGGACGAGGACGGCAATCCGGTCCTGGGCGCCGACGGCGAACGGTTGGTGGACGTGGTCGAGGACCTGCCCGCCTCCGAGCGGTTCTTCTCCGGCGGCGATACGACGGTCCGCGGGTTCGCGCTTGATCGGCTCGGCACCATCGCGACCCTGGATCCGCAGGGGTTCCCGCAGGGCGGTAATGGGGTCATGGTGCTCAACGGCGAGCTCCGCGCGCCCTACTGGAAGGGGCTCGGTCTGGTCGGCTTCGTTGACGCCGGCAACGTCTTCCGCCGTGCCAGCAATATCGAGGTCGGCGAACTGCGGGTGGCCACCGGCTTCGGCGTGCGGTATCGCTCGCCGATCGGCCCGCTCCGCGTCGACCTCGGCTTCAAGGTGAACCCGCGCGTGCTGCCCAGCGGCAGCCGCGAGCGCGCGTCGGTCGTGCACATCTCGCTGGGCCAGGCGTTCTGATCGTGATCGGATTCCTCCTCGCCTTCCTGCTCGCGGCGCAACCCGCCGAGATCATCGATCGCACGCTCGCCATCGTGTCCGGCCGTACCGTGACGCTCTCCGACGCCCGCACGGCGCTGGCACTGGGGTTGGTGGAGGGGACCTCCGTCGACCGTCCGATGGTACAGGGGCTCGTGGATCGGGAGTTGATGATCCGCGAGGCCGAACGGTATCAACCACCGGAGCCGTCCGAGGCACAAGTCGTGGCCGCGATCGCGGCGGCCACGCATCGGGCTGGTGGAGATTCGGCGCTGGCTGGGGTGCTGGCGGCAGGCGGGTTCACGCCGGAGCGTCTGCGCAGCTGGGTCAGAGACGACCTTCGCGTGGCGGCCTACGTGCAGCAGCGCTTCCCCGCCGACGATCGCCGGCCAGATCAGATCGCGGACTGGGTGAGCGATCTGCGTCGCCGCGCTCAGATCACCATCTTCGATCCGTGACCCATGCCCCACCCAAGCCCCAAGCCCAGGACCCAAGCCCCCAAGACCTCAAGACCCCAACACCTCAGGTCTCTGCAAAAACGCGATCAGCACCTGCGTCCCGTTGGCCAGCGCGTGACTGGCAACGGCGGCGAGGATGCTGCCGCGTGCGAGAAACAGCGCACCCCAGAAGGCACCGAGCGCCGCGGTGACCAGGACTGCGTCCCATCCCTGCACGAGGTGGCCGATGCCGAACGCCGCGCTCGTGAGCAGCAGCCCGATGGCGGCACCCCCGAGGTCGGTGCGGAAGCGGTGCAGCAGGAAGGCCCGCTGCATCTCTTCGCGGATGCCGCCGGCGACCATGGCCACCAGCAGCAGCGCAAAGGCGCCGGCCGGCGAGCGCGCGAGCGCCTCGAACGGATTCTCAGGCACCGTGTGCAGGTTCGGCAGCAGTTGGCGGAGCCAGAAGATCGCGCCGCTCATGAAGATCACAACGAGGGGCGCGAGGAGCAATCCGAGCCGCATCTCGGCCAGAATCGGGCGAACACCAAGGAAGAGCGCTTGGGGTGACTCGTCTCGAATGTGCAGAAACCAGAGGACGAGCGCAATGAGCAGGACGGTGTCGGCCGCCGAGACCGCGGCCACGAATGGCAGGGATAATCCTCCCCCACCAGTCATCGGCCGAAGCCCCGCCATGAGGGCCACCCCGGTCAGGACGAGCTGCGTCGGGAAACCGGAACAGAGGACCACTTCCAGGAGGGATTGCCAGTGAGCGCGGGGGGCCATCGCTGTGGCAGGGATGGTACACTCGAACAGTGAGCCAGGGGACGAGGACCAACGCCGAGCGAGTCCTGATCGTCGAGGACGAGGAATCCACGCGCAGCGGGCTGGCGGAGCTGGTGCGATCGTGGGGCTACACCGCCGACGAGGCCAGTGACGGCGCCGACGCCCTCGAACGCATTACCGAGTTCCGGCCGACGATCATCGTGTCCGATCTCGTGATGCCCCGCATGAACGGCCTCGAACTCCTCAAGGCGATTCGCGACGATACCGACCATGTGAAGGTGATTCTGCTCACCGCCCAGGGGACGGTGGACACGGCGGTCGAGGCCGTCAAAGCTGGCGCAGAAGACTATCTCAGCAAGCCTGTCGACCCGCAACGGCTGCGCCGGCTGCTGGATCGGCTGACGGAGCTGAACGTCCAGAAGCGCGAAAACCAGGCGCTGCGGCGCCAGCTGACCGACCGCGGCCGCTTCGGCCGCATCATCGGCCACAGCCCGTCGATGCGCGCCATCTACCGTGTCATCGAGCAGGCGGCGCCGACGCCGGCATCCATCCTCATCCTTGGAGAATCCGGAACCGGCAAGGAGCTGGTCGCCCAGACGATCCATCAGCTGAGCCCGCGCGTGGAGGCGCCATTCATCGGGTTGAACTGTGCTGCCATCCCCGAGACGCTGCTAGAGAGCGAGATTTTCGGCCACGAAAAGGGGGCGTTCACTGGCGCCATGGACCGGCGGGCGGGCTGCTTCGAGCTGGCCGATCGGGGCACGCTGTTCCTCGACGAGATTGCCGAGATGGCGGCCGCCACCCAGGTCAAGCTGCTCCGCGTGCTGCAGGAACGGCGCTTCCGTCGTCTGGGCGGGCGCGTCGAGCAGGAGGTCGACGTGCGCGTCATCGCTGCCACGAACGTGAATCCGCAGCTGGCGCTCAAGGACGGACGGCTACGCGAGGACCTCTACTACCGCCTGAACGTGTTCTCGATCGAGTTGCCGCCGCTCCGCGACCGCAAGCAGGACCTGCCGCTCCTCATCCAGTCATTCATGGAGGAGTTCAACGTTCGGGATCATCGCTCGGTGCGGGCCCTGACGCCGGAGGCGATGCGCCTGCTCGCCGACTACGACTGGCCGGGCAACGTCCGCGAACTGCGCAACGTCATCGAGCGGGCCACGATCCTGGCGCGCGGCGAGTACATCGAGTCCGAACATCTTCCTCCATTGGGCGTGACGCGCGGCGCTGCCGCGCCGGCCGTCAATGCCGGGGTGGCACTCGTTCCGGGCATGACGGTGGACGAGGCCGAGCAGAAACTCATCATCGCGACGCTGGAGGCCGCGGGCAACAACAAGACGCGCGCGGCCGAGATGCTGGGCATCAGCCTGAAGACGCTTCACAACAAGCTGAACCGGATGAAGGGCGAAGGCCATGTCGCGCAAGGGAGCTAGCCCCCGCTGGGCTGGCCGGGTGTCGACCGCCGCGGCGTGGGCTGGAGGTTTCGCCGTGGCCGTGGGTCTGGTCGCCGAGGCGCAATCGCGAACATCCGCCGCGCTCCCTCCCGGCGGTAGCGCCAGCCTGGAGGTCGTCGAGCGATCGATCGAGGACCTGCAGCAGGACATGGCCGCGGGCCGTACGACGGCACGGGCGATTGCCGCCGCGCACCTCGCCCGCATGGCGGCCTACGACAAGCAGGGACCGGCGCTGAACGCCATGATCGCCCTCAACCCGCGGGCGCTCGACGAGGCCGATGCGCTCGACCGGGAGCGACGGGAGCGGGGCCCCCGCGGGCCGCTGCACGGGATCCCGATCGTCATCAAGGACAACTACGAGACGCGAGACCTGCCGACCACGGGTGGATCCGTGGCGCTGGCCGGCTTCACGACGGGTCGCGACGCGTTCCAGGTGGCGAAGCTGCGGGAAGCGGGCGCGGTGATCCTCGGCAAGACCAATCTGCACGAGCTGGCGGCCGGCATCATCACCATCAGCTCGCTCGGTGGCCAGACGCGCAATCCCTACGATCCGTCGCGGACGCCAGGTGGATCGAGCGGAGGCACCGCCGTGGCCGTGGCGGCGAGCTTTGCGGTGGCTGGCATGGCCAGCGACACCTGCGGCTCGATCCGCATTCCGGCGGCGAATACCAACCTGTTCGGCCTGCGCGGAACGGCCGGGTTGTCGAGCCGCACCGGCATCATCCCGCTCTCCCATACGCAGGACATCGGCGGACCCCTCGCGCGCAGCGTCACGGACCTGGCCCTCATGCTGGATGCGACCGTGGGAGAGGACCCCGCGGACGCCGTCACCGCGAGAGCGCGGGGCCGGTGGACCACGACCTTTCGCGCCAGCCTGGCCACCGACGCGCTCAAGGGCACGCGCATCGGCGTCCTCAAGGCGCTCTTCGGGACGAGTCTCGAGGACGAGGAGGTGACTGGCATCGTCCGCAAGGCGCTCGATCGCCTCGAGGCACTGGGAGCCGTGATCGTCGACGTCCAGGTGCCGGGGCTCGAGGAGGTGGTCAACCAGACGAGCCTGATCAATCTCGAGTTCAAGACCGATCTGCAGGCCTATCTCGCGCAGTTCCCGAATGCGCCGGTGAAGTCCCTGCAGCAGATCCTCGATCGCGGCCAGTACCACGCCGCGCTGGAGAATACGTTCAAGCTCCGGAATGCAGCCGTCGCCGACCCGGAGGAAATCCGCAAGGTCGGCACGCGGCGCGAGCTGGCCAGCCAACTGATGCGCGCCGCCTTCGACGAGTCTCGGCTGGATGCGGTCGCCTATCCCACGCTCCGCCGCCGCCCCGTGGTGGTCGCCGAGCCGCAGCGCGGCTCGAACTGTCAGCTGAGCGCGACGACGGGGTTTCCCGCCATGGCGATGCCCGCGGGCTTTACCTCCGACGGCGTCCCTGTCGGATTCGAACTGCTCGGGTCGGCCTGGAGCGACCAGCGGTTGGTTGCGATGGCGTACGCGTACGAGCAGGCGGTCAAGCCCCGGCGGCCGTCGCCAACGACTCCGGCACTGGTCGATGGGGCCGCGCCGGGCAGGTTGAGCCTGGACGTGGGATCGAGCTCACCGGCCGTGACGATCAAGGCGCAATTCGACCCGCTGTCGGGGCACTTGGCGCTTGATTTGCCGGCCGACGTCGTCGCCGCGTCGATTCATCGCGGCGAGCCCGGTCTCGACGGCCCCGTCCTGCACCGCGTGATCGACCCCGCGTCGACGGCCCGCCACGTCACCGTCGTTCTCCCGCCGTACCAGCGCCCGCTGCTGCTCGAAGGGGCCCTCCGCCTGGCCGTCGAGACGCCGGAGGGTCACGCCAGCCTGCCGCTGACAGTCCGGCCAAGGTAGCGGTCCGATGCCGGCCAGAGTCCGCCTGACCGCACCCGTTTGCACCCGCCCTCACTCGTCCGCACCGGTCCGCGCCGGCGCGCCCGTGTCGGCACCCCATCGCACCCACCAGCGGCCCCTGCATCTGCCGCACCTCTGCGCACCCGAGCGCACCTGACCCATGCCTCTGTCCATCAAGCAGAAGCAGGTGCTCGGTGTCACCACAATCGTCGTGCTGGTGGTGATGGGCTTGTCGGTGCTGCAGATCGGCACGTTGGTGCGCGTCCTGCTCCAGCAGGCCGCCACCCGCGCCGAAGTGGTGGCGGCGAGCGTGATCCACCAGACGAGCGGCGCCGTGCTCAGCCGGGAAACCGCCTATCAGGACATCCGATCGAGCACGACCGTGCTCTCCGCGCTCGAGTCGGCGATGTACTCACCGGAGGTGCAGTACGCCGCCATCCTGGATCCGACCAGGACCGTGGTGGCGGCCAACGATCCGGCCCAGGTTGGGCGGACGCTGCCGAGGGGCGAGGATCTCCCGACGCTGGTGGTCGCGCCCGGCTACGAGCAGGTGCGCGCCGTCTATACCCAGGGCCGCACTCTCGAGTGGCGGCAGCCGCTGGCACTGGGCGACGAGCCGTTCGGCGAGATTTCGATCGGGTTGTCGATGGTGCTCATTCGCAACGAGCTCATCCAGTCGCTGCGGCCCGCCGCCATCGCCGTGGGGCTGGCGCTCGTCATCGCGGTGAGCGTGGCGATGTTGCTCGCGCAGGTGGTGCTGCGGCCGATCCACGTCATCACCAGCGGCCTCACCCGGCTCGGCCGCGGCGAGCTGGGCAAGCCGCTCGATCTCCGGGACGAGGAATTTCGCGATCTCGGCGACGTCTTCGACCAGGTCTCGGCGCAGCTGCAATCGGCTGTCGGCGACGGGCCCAAGCGCGCTCAACTGGCCGATCTCACGCGCCGTGTCGCGTCGCTCGGTCGGCTCACGGCCGGCGTGGCTCACGAAGTGAAGAACCCGCTGAACGCGATGACCATTCACCTCGAGCTGCTCAAGCAGAAGCTCGCCTCGCCCGATCCCGGAGCGGCGGCTCGGCATGCGGAGGTGATTGGCTTGGAAATCCGCCGCCTGGACGACGTGGTGCAGGGCTTCCTGAAGTTCGTCAGGCCCGAGGACGTGACGCTGGGGCCGGTGAAGACGGGGACGCTGATCGCGAACGTCCTCGAGGCGGTGGTGCCCGAAGCGGAGCGCAGCGGCGTGAGCTGCGAGAACAATTGCCAGGAACCGCACCTGGCCATCGAAGGCGACGAGACGCTGCTCCGGCAGGCGTTTCTCAATCTGGCGCAGAACGCCATTCAGGCGATGCCCCGCGGTGGCAGGCTCCGCATCATCTGCGGAGTCGGGAGGGACGGCCGTGTCGAGGTCCGTGTCCAGGACACCGGCGATGGTATTCCGCCCGAGCACCTGGCGCGAATTTTCGACCTCTATTTCACGACGAAGAAACGGGGCAGCGGTATCGGCTTGTCGCTGGTGTTCCGCACGGTCCAGTTGCACAATGGTGACATCGACGTCGAGTCCACGGTGGGGACCGGCACGACATTCGTCATCAAACTTCCGCGGGCGCGATAGGATCGATCTTCAATGCGACTGCTCCCCCTCGCCGTCGTGGTGGCATTGGCCATGGGCGGGTCGGCGTGCGCCGCACGAGCCCAGGTCCCGATCCCCGAGCCGGAACTGCCGGTGCTGGATCCGCCGCCGGCTCCGCCTCGTATCGTCGCCATCTACGTCGAACCCGAGGAGCCGGCTCCCGTCGAGGCACCCGTCGCCGCCGAGCCGACTGCGCCGCCGCGTCCGCAGCCCAAGCCAGCCGCGCCGGCGCCTCCACCCGGCCCGCTCGTCAACGAAGGCCCCCCGCAGCCACCGCCGTCGACGCCGCCGGCGTTGACGCTCACGCCGGTGCCCGGCGCCGAGGCCAAGACCGAGGCCTCGATTCGCGCGCTCCTCGGACAGGTGACGCGAGACCTGACCCGGGTGAACGCGGCCACACTGTCGGACGATGGCAAGACGCAGTACGAAGCGGCGCGGCGCTTCGTGCAGCAATCCGAGGACGCGCTGAAGGTCCACAATCTGCTCTACGCCGGCAAGCTGGCCGACAAGGCTGCCGCCATGGCGGCCGTCCTCGTCCGTTGAGTCTCGAACGCGTCGCAATGCCGACATATTGCGGTCATGCCCCCGTCATGCGAAGATAGGGCGAAGGTTGGCATTTTTCCTGAAAACGACGACATTTTGCGTTCGACCTAAAATTCATACGCAACATATTGTGGTTACGACGCTTGACAAGGACGTTGCACGGGCGCATATTGGGCGTCGCGCGCGAGAACGAGGTTCGAGGAGCTGACCCACCCAGCGGCCGGTGTCCGGAGCCACAATCGAGCCAATAGCAATGAGCACGACTGCACGAAACGACACACGCGCGCACCAAGCAACCTAAGGGCTTAAATTGAATTCGAAGGGTGGCCTGCCTCCCGGGGAGGGGTGTCGCCACGGCGTTTGGAGGGAGCATGGATGATGCTCGTGAGCTGACGGCGGCATCCGCCGGACAGCAGTCGGTGGGAGCGTCGACGTTTGCGGAGACGACGGAGGCGGCCCGTCAGCCGGGCCGGTCGACGCCGGCCCCGGGCCTGGAGTTCCCACGGTTCTTCACCGTGGCGGGCACCGACCCGTTCGATCAGGTGGAATGGGAGCTGCGCGATGCGGTCATCGGCAGCGAGAAGGGCTCGATCGTGTTCGAGCAACGGGGGGTCGAGATCCCCAGAGCGTGGTCGCAGCAGGCCACCAACATCGTCGTCTCGAAGTACTTCCGCGGCCACATCGGCTCGCCGGATCGCGAGCGTTCGGTCAAGCAGCTCATCGGTCGAGTGGTCGACACGATCACCGGATGGGCGCGCAAGCAGAAGTACTTCGCGTCGGATGATGCGCTGCAGGCGTTCAGCGACGATTTGAAGCATCTGCTCGTCGAGCAGAAGGCCGCGTTCAACAGCCCGGTGTGGTTCAACTGCGGGTTCGAGAAGGCGCCGCAGTGCTCGGCGTGCTTCATCAACTCCGTGGACGACACCATGGAGTCGATTCTCACGCTGGCCAAGACCGAGGGCATGCTGTTCAAGTACGGCTCGGGCACGGGCAGCAACCTCTCGAGCATCCGCTCGGCCAAGGAACTGCTGGCCGGCGGCGGCACTGCCTCGGGGCCGGTGTCGTTCATGAAGGGCTTCGACGCCTTCGCCGGCGTCATCAAGTCGGGCGGCAAGACGCGCCGCGCGGCCAAGATGGTCATCCTCAACGCCGACCATCCGGACGTCGTCGAGTTCATCAACTGCAAGGTCGAAGAGGAGAAGAAGGCCTGGGCGCTCATCGACGCCGGCTACGACGGCTCGTTCACGGGCACGGCGTACGGGTCGGTGTTCTTCCAGAACTCCAACAACTCGATTCGCGCGAGCGACGAGTTCATGCGCGCAGTGCTCGACGACTCGCTGTGGCAGACCAAGGCGGTCACCACCGGCGAGGTGATGGACACCTATCGAGCGCGCGACATGATGCGTCTGATCGCCGAGGGGACCTGGGTGTGCGGCGATCCGGGCATGCAGTTCGACACCACCGTCAACGAATGGCACACCTGCCCGAATACGGCGCGCATCAACGCCAGTAACCCCTGTTCCGAGTACATGTTCCTGGACGACTCGGCCTGCAATCTGTCGTCGATCAACCTGATGAAGTTCGTCGGCGCCGACGGCGAGTTCAACGTCGAGGGCTTCCGCGCGGCGTGCCGCACGCTGATCACGGCGCAGGAGATCATCGTCGACAACTCGAGCTACCCGACCAGGGCGATCGAGAAGAACAGCCACGCCTACCGGCCCCTCGGCCTCGGCTACGCGAACCTCGGCGCGCTGCTGATGTCGCGCGGCCTGCCCTACGACAGCGACGCCGGCCGCGACTGCGCCGGCGCGATCACGGCGCTGATGACCGGTGAGGCGTACGCGCAGTCGGCTCGGGTCGCGCGCGATCACGGCGGACCGTTCAGCGGCTACGACGCCAACCGCGAACCGTTCCTGCGCGTGATGCGCAAGCACCGCGACGCCATCAAGGGCATCAACCAGAAGCACGTGCCGGCGGACCTCTGCAACGCCGCCAAGCAGGCGTGGGACGATGCGGTGGAGCTCGGGGAAGATTTCGGCTACCGCAACGCGCAGACCACGGTCCTGGCGCCGACCGGCACCATCGGCTTCATGATGGACTGCGACACCACCGGCGTCGAGCCGGACATCGCGCTGGTCAAATACAAGAAGCTGGTCGGCGGCGGCATGATGAAGATCGTCAACCAGACGGTCCCGATGGCGCTCAAGCGGCTCGGCTACACCGCCACCCAGATCGACGACGTCGTCAAGTACATCGACGAGCAGGAGACGATCGAAGGCGCCCCGCATCTGCAGGATCGCGACCTGGCGGTGTTCGACTGCGCCTTCAAAGCGGCGCGCGGCGAGCGCTCCATCCACTACATGGGCCACATCAAGATGATGGGCGCGACGCAGCCGTTCATCTCGGGCGCCATCAGCAAGACGGTGAACGTCCCCAAGGACGCCACGGTCGAGGACATCGAGCAGGCCTACCTGGAAACCTGGCGTCTCGGCGCCAAGGCGGTCTCGATCTACCGCGACGGCTCCAAGCGCACGCAGCCGCTCAACACCTCGAAGGACAACGGGGCGGCCGCGCAGGCCGCGGCCGAGGTCGCGGTGGCGCGGCAGCCGATCCGCCGGCGCCTGCCGGACGAGCGGGCCTCGTTCACGCACAAGTTCGACATCGC
>DATLLC010000041.1:0-6000 GCA_035538015.1 Vicinamibacterales bacterium | reverse complement strand
TACTACGTCGGCACTGCCGGTCTGTCGTCGGTGCTCGTCACCTCCCCGGCCGGCCACGTCCTGCTCGACGGCGGCCTGGCGCAGTCCGCGTCGTTCATCGACCGGAGCATCAAAGCCCTCGGGTTCGCCACGGCCGATGTCCGGTATATCCTGGCCTCCCACGGGCATTACGACCACGTCGGCGGCGTGGCAGCGCTGCAGCGCGCGAGCGGCGCCCGCGTCGCCGTCAGTACATCCACGGCACAGGCGCTCGAGCGTGGCGAGAACACGCCCGACGATCCGCAATTCGGCTTCGGACGGGCCGCCAACGCGTTTCCGCCTGTGAAGAACGTGCAGGTGGTCGCCGACCGCGAGACCGTGCGAGTCGGCGATGTGACCGTGACCGCGCACCTGATTCCCGGGCATGCGCCCGGCTCGACAGCCTGGACCTGGCAATCGTGCGAAGGCGCGACCTGTCGGAACATCGTGTATGCCGACAGCCTCACGTCCGTGTCCGCGGCGGGCTTCAGGTATTCGAGTGACCCGAAGCGGGTGGAGGCCTTTCGTCGAAGTCTCGACACCGTCGCCGAGCTGCCCTGTGACATCCTGCTGGCTCCGCATCCGAGCGTCGCGGAGGGCAAGACCTGTCGCACGTATGCGGAGGACGGCCGCGCCCGCCTGGAGCAGCGCCTCGCCGAGGAGCGCAAGGGGCGTTAACCCCTCAGCTCACTTGAGTGGTTGCTCCAACTGCTGGGTGATCAGATGGAAACCGGCGCATACGGCCGGGAGTCTGGGCTGATGGCATCGTCGACTCAAGTGAATTGTGGGGTTGAGTGAGAGCGATCGATGGCGCTCAACAACGGCTGCATCTACGAGTCGCAGATCCTTCCTGGCGAAGCCGGACGGACGCTGCTGGCTCACCTGGCCGCCACCTACCGTCATTCCGATTGCGACACCTGGCGCGCTCGCCTCGCGAGCGGTGAGGTCGCGCTCGACGATCGGCTGGCGGCTGGAGACGAGCGCCTGCGGGCCGGGCAGCGGCTGGTGTGGGCGCGGCCGCCCTGGAACGAGCCCGAGGTACCGCTGGCCTTCTCCGTGCTGCACATCGACGCGGCCCTTCTCGTCGTCGACAAGCCCGCGGGTCTGCCCACACTCCCCGCGGGAGGATTTCTCGAGCACACGCTCTGGGCCCTGATCCGCACCCAGCATCCGGAGGCGAGCCCTGTGCACCGGCTGGGCCGGTTCATCTCCGGTCTCGTGCTCTTCGCACGGTCGCATGACGCCGGCGCTTCGCTCAGTCGGGCGTGGCGTAACCATCGGGTGACCAAGGATTACCGCGCGCTTGGCGCGGGACGGCCCGCATGGACCATGCGCGAGGTGACGGCACCCATTGGACCGGTGCCGCATCGACGGCTTGGGACGGTCTTTGGCGCCTCAGAGGCCGGCAAGCCCGCCCGCAGCGTCCTGGTCGCGCGTCCCGGAAGTGGCCGGGACACGGTGTTCGACGTGCGCATCGTGACCGGTCGACCGCACCAGATCCGGATTCATCTGGCGCATGCCGGCCACCCCCTCGTTGGCGATCCCCTCTATGGACTCGGCGGCGTGCCACGCGCAGAAGCCACGGCGCTGCCTGGCGACGGCGGCTACCGGCTTCACGCGCACCGGGTGGTCCTCGCTCACCCGTTCACGGGCGAGTCCCTGCGGCTCGAGGCGCCACCTCCACCGGACCTGGTGTAGCCGGCTCGCCCGCCAGGAAGACGCGCATCCGAGCGAGCTCGGCCTCGAGGGCGATCGTGAACGCTCGCCCGCGCGGCCGTTTTCCAGCCACGTAGCCGAAGTCGGTCTGCAACGCGCCGCCCTTCGAGATGACGTTGGCCCATCCGATGACCGCATCCCGCCATAACAGCGGCAGCGCGTAGTAGCCGTACTGCCGCTTCGCCGCGGGCGTGTAGGCCTCGAACCGGTACGGCCAGCCCCAGAACGCCTCGAATCGCCGCCGATCCCAGACGATGGGATCGAACGGCGCCAGCAGCCGGACGGCGTCGTCCGTCTCGACGTGCAGTGGCTCGTCGGGGAAGTACCAGTCGAGCCCCTCGACGCGCTCGTGCCGCAATCGTCGCTTCACCCGCGCGAGCGAGCGTCTGACGTCGCCTTGCCACTGTGGCGCCGCGATGCGCAGCCGGTTTGCCAGCCACGACAGCGTGGGCGAGGGCACTGGCGCGTAGTTCTCGACCATCACCATCAGCAGCCGGTCGAGCCGCTCGCGACGCTGGTCGAGCGATAAGGCCACCTCGTCGTGCGCCTGGGCCTCGTACACGCGAATGCCGCCGTCGCGCCGCACCACACGCAGCAACCCCCGATAGTGCAGATGATCGAGCAAGTGGGTCGTCGCCGAGGAGGACCCTCCCCAGTAGTTGGTCACGGGCCCATGGGCGAAGTGCGCGTCGACCTCCCGCGGATGAACAGATCCGCGCTCGCGGACGAAGCCGAGCACGGCCTCGGCTTTGCGCTTGCCAGGCGATGGCCAGCGCCCCAGCCCGGAACGAGGATGCATCAGGTGATAGATGTCGTGCGGCAGGAACCCGTAATTGACGAAGAAGTCTTCCTCGACGGCCAGCCTGGCGTAGGCGCGCTCCAGGTCGCCGGCGCGATACCCAGCGACGCGATGACGCAGCGTCAGATCTTGCGCCCGCGCCGGTGACCGGATCGGGTCGGCCTGAACGAATCCGAGCCGCCGGATGGCCGCCTCGAGCGAGGCCGGCGTACCCAGGCTGCGGGCGATGGCCAGACGCCGCAGGACTATCGGGGTGAGTATCATGCGATGTGCTGGGACAGCAGGCGATGCGCGGAGGAGGCGACGCGTGAGGTTGGTGAATGGGGCGGCATGGGTCGCGGCGATCGGTGCAGTGGTCACGCCCGCTGCCGGAGAGGCCGCCACCGAGACCGGATCATTCCGGCTGGCGTTCGGACACGCGGCCCGGCGGGCATTCTACTTCGTGGTGAGCCCGCCGGGAACCGTGACCGTCCGCGTGGATGCCACGGTGGCCGAACCGGTGAGCGTCACTCTCTACGCCGACCAGACGGCCATCGAGCGCGCGCAAGGCGAAAAAGAGATCCGGTTGACCGTGAGCGCCACGCGTGAGCACCTCGCCAACGGCCACGAGTGGGCTGTGATCACTCGCCCATTCCCTCCGGCTCGACATCGATCGACTCGTCCCCTGGTCCCTGGATGATCTCAACGGCGACGAGCTGACGCCCTCCTGGCCAGCGCGTCGCTCTTCTGGTGGAATGCCGACCAGCAGGCCTACGAGATTTCAGAGTTCGACCACGGATGGGCAGTACCCGCGTCACCGGCAACGTCGTGGTCGTTTCTGACAGGCGAGCGCCTCCGCGGCCGACGCGCCTCGAGACCGTGATCGCGCTGATCGGCTGGGCACGCTCGCTGACCCACTTCTCGGGTCCCGTCTCGCGCGGGAATGGGAGAACACGCGCTCGCGCCGGGCGCCCATCGGCTGCGGTTCACGATCGTCGGGGCGCACCCGCAAGCCGAGCCCGGTTACCTCGTCGGCATCGACGCCATCCGGCTCGAGCGCCTGCGATAAAGGCGCTACTGGATGGGCCGCCCCCCCGGGGCCGCAGACATCCCATTGGTATCCGGGATGGCGACGGTGTCCTGGAAGATGGTGCCGGACACGCCCAGCCAGAAGAAGTAGACGCCGCTTGCCCCCGGCGTCAGCGGTGCCGCCGTCGCGTAGAACGTCGTGGACAAGGCACCGGGGCCGACACCGTTGCACGAGCCGATGCTCGGTGTCGAGCCATCGCTGCCGGCGGCCAGGCTGATCTGATAGCCGCTCTTGATGGCGATGGTCGACACGCCCAGATCCGGGCTGATGAACGCCTCACCGCCCGACGGGGGCGCGGTCCCGAGATCCGTGAGATCCGTGGCGAAGTTGCCGAATCCGCACGACGTGGAGAACGTCCGCTGCGCGCTGCTGATAGCCCGGAGCGACGCAACGGCGGAAGCGTGATTGGCGGAGCGCCGGGCGCCGATGAGGCCCGGCACGGCCACGGCCGCGATGATACCGATGATGGCGACGACGATCAGAAGTTCAATCAGCGTAAAGCCTTGCTCGCTCTGCCGGGTCACGGCCCGGTGCCACTTCGTCTGCTGCTGCATGATGCTGTCCCACCTCGACCTATTCAAGGATTGGGCCAGGGTTTATACGCGCCGCTGCGCGCATTCATGTGCAACGAACGGTCTCGAACGTCAGCTGAGTGACATTCCTTGGCACCTCGACAGTGACGTAAAACTGCGGTGACGCACTCGTGGCAGGCGACCCGTGATTAACAGATGCGAGGCAGCTGCTCACCCGAGATGCGGTCCACGACGCGCGTGGCACCGATCCGGCTGCGCAGCGTGAGCAGGCCCGCCGGCGTCTCGCCGACGCGCCCGATCACCGCGGCGCCCTCGGATACGGGGTGGCGCTCCAGCACCTTGAGGGCCGCGGGTGCGGCGATCTCGGGCACGAAGGCGATGAAGCGACCCTCGTTGGCCACGTACATCGGGTCGAAACCCAGGATCTCGCAGGCGCCCCTCACGTCTTCACGGACGGCGACCGCCGCCTCCTCGATGGCAAGGTGCAGCCGCGAGGCCTCGGCGATTTCGACGAGGGCGCTCGCCAGCCCGCCGCGAGTCAGGTCGCGCAGGCAATGCGTCGGCACGCCCGAGGCCAGCAGGTCGAGCACGGGGCCATTGAGCGGCGCGCAGTCGCTCTCGATGGCCGACTCGAATTCGAGGCCCTCGCGTGCGGCCATCACGGCCATCCCATGACGCCCGATGTCGCCCGACAGGATGATGACGTCGCCAGACCTGACGCTCGAGGGCGCGACCACCTGATCGTGTTCGATCAGGCCGACGCCGGCCGTGTTGATATAGAGCCCGTCCGCCTTGCCCCGATCGACCACCTTGGTATCGCCGGTGACGAGCGTGACTCCGGCCTCAACCGCGGCGCGGCGCATCGATTCCACCACGCGCGTCAGCACGTCGAACGGCAGGCCCTCCTCGATGATGAACCCGCAGCTCAGATACCGCGGCCGCGCCCCGCACATCGCCAGATCGTTCACGGTGCCGTTGACGGCGAGGCTGCCGATGTCGGCGCCGGCGAAGAACAGCGGGTGGACGACGTAGGAGTCGGTCGAGAACGCCAGCGTTGCGCCGCCCATCGTGAGCCGCGCGCCATCGTGCCGCTCGCCCAGCGCATCGTTGCTGAACGCCGGAATGAAGAGCTGTTCGAGCAGCTGATTGGTGAGCTGCCCGCCGCCGCCGTGGCCGAGCAGCACGCGCGTGTGCTGCCCGATGGGCAGGGGGCACTGGCCGCCGAGGGTGCTCGTGGACATGGCCTAGCTCCCGCTGCCGACCGGCTCGAGGCGAACGCGGCGATACCGGTAGTAAGCCGCGCACGAGCCCTCCGAGGACACCATCGTGGCGCCCAACGGATGTTCGGGCGTACACGTCGTCCCGAACGAGGGGCACTCGTGCGGCTTCATCCGTCCAAGCATGATCAGGCCGCTCATGCACTCGGCGGGCTCGTCGGTGTGCCGGTCCTCCAGCCCGAATCGCGCCTCGGCGTCGAAGCGGCGATACGGCGGTCGCAGCCCCAATCCGCTTGCCGGGATCTCTCCGACGCCGCGCCACTTCCGGGGCACCACTTCGAAGACCTCCGTGACGAGCCGTTGCGCGGCCAGATTCCCATGCCGTCTTACCGCACGCACGTACTGGTTCTCCACTTCGGCGCGGCCCTCCTCGAGCTGCTTGACGCACATGTAGACACCCTGCAGGATGTCGAGCGGCTCGAAGCCGGTAACCACGATCGGCGCGCGGTACTTCGCCGCGAGCGGCTCGTACTCCGTGAAGCCCATGATGGTGCACACGTGGCCGGCCGCCAGGAATCCCTGGACGCGGCTGCCCTCGGCCGAGAGAATCGCCTCCATCGCCGGGGGCACCAGGACGTGGGATACCAG
>DATLLC010000040.1:0-3572 GCA_035538015.1 Vicinamibacterales bacterium | reverse complement strand
GGTGCCGCATGGCATCTCAGTGATCCTGAACGCCCCGGCTGTGTTCCGCTTCACGGCCTCGGCCAACCCCGCGCGCCACCTGCAGGCCGCCGAAGCGCTCGGGGCCGACGTGTCGCGGGCCAGTCCTGCCGACGCCGGCGCTGGGCGCGTGGGCAGTCGGCGGCGTCTTCGCGCTCGCCGGCGCCTTCATCTACGCGGAGCTCGCGGCGCGGCGGCCGGCCGTCGGCGGCCAGTACGCCTACCTGCGTGAGGCGTTTCACCCGCTGGTGGCGTTCCTCTACGCGTGGACGCTGCTGCTGGTATCGCAGAGTGGCGGGATGGCTGCCGTGGCAATGACCTTCGCACGCTACTTCGGCAATCTGAGCGGCGTGCCCGCTGGCGAGGGCGCCATCGCGGTCGGTGCGCTGGGCGTGCTGACGGCAGTGAACTGCCTGGGCGTGCGCGCGGGCAGCAACCTGCAAAGCGTCTTCATGGTCCTCAAGATCGGGGCCATCGCAATGCTGGTGGCGCTCGGCTTCCGCGCGGCGCCGGCCGCGGCGGCAGCGATGCCGGCGGCGGAATCGACCGGGCTGACGACTTTTGGCGCGGCGCTGGTGCCGGTTCTGTTCGCGTACGGCGGCTGGCAGACCTCGAGCTTCGTCGCCGGAGAGCTGAAGTCGCCTCAGCGTGACCTCCCCCGAGGGCTGCTGATTGGCGTCTCCGGCGTGATCCTGCTCTATCTTCTGGTCAATTACGTGTGCATCCGCGCGCTGGGGATGTCTGGGCTGGCGGCGACGACCACGCCAGCGTCGGACGTGATGCGGGCGGCGCTCGGCGAGCGCGGTGCGACGCTGATTGCGGCGGGCATCGCGATCTCGACGATCGGGTTCCTCAGCCAGAACCTGCTCACGGGCCCGCGTGTCTATTTCGCGATGGCGACCGACGGTACGTTCTTCAAGAGCGTCGCCAGGGTCCATCCCCGGACCCGGGTGCCGGTGGTGGCGATCGTGCTGCAGGGCGCCATCGCCTCGATCCTGGCGCTCTCGGGGAGTTACGAGCGCATCCTCGGCTTTGTCGTGGCCATCGACTGGGTGTTCTTCGGGCTGACGGCACTGGCCCTGGTCGTCCTGCGCCATCGCGATGCCGCCGGCGGCGTGGCCGCGACCTTCCGCGTGCCGGGACATCCATTCACGACCCTCGCGTTCGTCGCCGGGGCGTGGCTGGTGGTTCTCAACACGGTTTATCGCTTTCCGGCTAACGCGCTCGCCGGCCTGGGGTTGCTGGCCGCGGGCGTGCCGGTTCACCTGTACTGGCGACGGCGAGGGGCGAAGTCGTGACGCGTGCCATGGCGACGCCCTACATCGAGTGGGCCAAGCTGGAGTCCACGGCGCGATGGAACCTGGCGACGAGCGGCCTGCCGCATCTGTCGGCGGAGGACATCGGCGGATGGCCGGAGGCGACGGCACTCACCGGCGCGAACGGCTACGGCTACCTCCCGCTGCTCGAGCGCATCGCGGCGCATCACGCGGTGAGGCCCTCACAAGTGGTCACCGCCACCGGCTGCTCGATGGCGAATTTTCTCGCGCTGGCGGCGCTCCTGTCCCCCGGCGACGAAGTGCTGATCGAGCGTCCGACCTACGATCCCCTGCTGCTCGCGGCGTCGCATCTCGGCGCGCGCATCGTGCGATTCGACCGCCCGGCCGAGGACGGCTTCAGGATCGATGAGGCGGCGGTGGCCGGCGCCATCACCCGGCGCACCCGCGTCATCGTCCTGGCCAACCTGCACAATCCCTCGAGCCAGCAGACGCCAAACGACGTGTTGGCGCGCGTCGGCGAGGCGGCCGCCCGCGTCGGCGCACGCGTGCTCGTGGACGAGGTCTACCTCGACACGGTGTTCGATGAAGCGCCGGGATCGTGCGTGCACCTGGGCCCTGCCTTTGTCGCGACCGGCAGTTTGACCAAGGCGTACGGGTTGTCGGCACTGCGCTGCGGCTGGATCATCGCGGACAACGAGCTCGCGCGCCGGATCTGGCGGCTGAACGACCTCTACAGCAACGTGCAGCCGTTTCCAATGGACCTGCTCGCCTCGGCCGCCTTCGATCGGCTCCCGGCGCTCCGCGCGCGATCGCGCGCGCTCCTCGACGCCAACCGCGCGATATTCACCGATTGGGCTTCCACGCGTGACGACCTGACCTTCACGCTTCCGCCGTGGGGCACGACGGCGTGCGTGAAGCCGACGCGCATCGAGGCAGAGCGGCTCTACGATGTGCTCCGCCGCGAATACGAGGTATCGGTGGTGCCAGGGAAGTTCTTCGAGCAGCCGGACTACGTCCGCATATCGCTGTGCACTGACACGGCGACGCTGCAGGAAGGGCTGCGGCGGATCACCCTCGCACTGGACGCCAGCTGAGGCGGTTGGCGTGCGCGGCACGCGCGGCGCACACGCCAGCTTCAGGTCCGGGTGACCAACGTGACATCCGCCGCCGGGTAGCTCGATCAGCGCCACGCGGACAGCGGCGGCGGACGCGCACACGTCTCCAGGCGCCGTAATCGGTACGGTCGGCTACATGGCCCCGGATCAGGTACGGGGCGAGCCTGAAGAGTTCAAGGAAGGCGCGGTGCGCCTTGTCTTGGACGAAGGGAAGACGATAGTCGGGATAAACGGGTCGATGGTCAACGGAACGCCCGTTATCAGACCCTCGCGCGGCGAGGCGCCAAGCATCCCCCCTGGGACAGCATCGTGCACCAAGCCGGGGCTTGGCGCCACTTGGCGCGAATCCCGCCATCCCGCCCAATGTTTCTCGGTAGCAACGGGTAACAGAAGGCCGACGGTTTCACACCGTCGCCCTTCTGTTCTTAAGGGCCGACGCCACGTGCAGCCGACAACGATCCCTGCCGATACTTGATGGGTGTTTCACCTTGGGCTGTCTCGCCAGGACGCTTCGGCATGCCGTCCAGTCCATCGAACAGCGGCGATCAGCGGCATGGCGGGGTACCGCACCGATTAGGACCGGAGAAGCCTGTCCAAGACGAACGGAAGTTCGCGAGGAACATCGTTTGCGTAACGCGGCGTGTCTACAGCCAGCCCTCCTGTTTTTTGGTTTCGTCCTCTATTCGACACCGCTCCTCGCTCAGGGTCCGGGCTCCACTCCTACCACAGCCGATCTGAAGAAACTCAGTCTCGAACAACTGATGAACGTTCAGATCACGTCCGTCTTGAGGACCGAAGAGAGACTCGTTGGGGCGCGGGCGGCGCCTCTCGGTCGAGTCGGTGCTCGCTCCCGGTCGCTACTGTAAGATACCGACCACGTGGGCCGGGGTGCGGCGTGACCGTGCGCTGGCGAGCTGTGCGCCGCTCCCGTGGGCGTGTCCAGCGAGGAGACGACAGTGGCGGGTTCCCGCGAGTTCGAAAAGCACCTGTTCATCAGCTACGCGCACATCGACAATCTGCCGCTGACGCGGGAACAGCAGGGTTGGGTCAGCCGATTTCACGTGGCGCTCGACGCCATGCTGAGCATGCGAATCGGGGGCCCAGCACGGATCTGGCGCGACCAGAAGCTGGCCGGCAACGACATCTTCGCCGACGAGATCCT
>DATLLC010000039.1:0-3997 GCA_035538015.1 Vicinamibacterales bacterium | reverse complement strand
CTTCACGGTCGAGAACCATCTCCGAATCCACCCGCAGCCTCTTGCGTGTGCCGATGAGACACAATGAGGCTCGTCGGTGGCCTACCTGATCGTCAGCCTCGGGTATGTGGTGTCGCGCGCGCTGCTTGCGCGAGCCGGCCTGCCGTACGGCTTCGAGCTCGACTGGATGTGGTTGGCGGATCCTGCTGACCTGCGCGATCGCCTGGCCCAGACACTGTGGTTCTTCCACGCCTTCCCGCCGGGGATGGACCTGCTCACCGGGATCCTCCTGAAGACCAGTGGGGCGCAGGCCGCCCGGGTGGCGCACGTGCTGTTCTGGCTGCTCGGACTGCTCCTCGCCAACGGGCTGGTGACGCTCGGACGTGCCGTGGGGCTGACCGGGGCGGCAGCGGGAGTCGTCGCCATGGCGTTCATGCTGTCACCACCGGCGCTCTACTTCGAGCACCTCTATCTGTATGAATGGCCGGTGGTCACGCTACTGGTGCTGGCAGCCATCGCCTTCCACCGCGCCTGCCTCCGCCCGACAACCCTTCGATGGCTCCTCTTCTTCGTCCTGTGCGCCGCGATTGCCGTGACGCGCAGTACGTTCCATATGGTGTGGCTGGCGCTCCTGATCGGCGCGGCCGTGGCGGCCAGCGGGCGGAGTGGGCGACGCGCAGCAATCGTGGGCGCGCTCCCGGGCGTCGTGCTCGTCGTGGCGCTCTATGCCAAGAATGCCGTCGTCTTCGGCGAGTTCGCGGCCTCCACCTTCGGGCCGGCCAGCTTTCATCTGGTAACTGTGGACCGCATGCCGCCTGCGGAGAGAGACCGGTGGATGGCCGAGGGCCGGTTGTCGCGATTCGCGGCCATCAGCCCCTATGCGCCGCCGCGTGATTACCTGCCCTATTTCTCGACCAATGAGTTGCCTGGCTGGCCTCCTCAGGTCACGCGACTGGACCAGCTCACGGTGCCTGCTCCGAACTTCAACCACTGGTTCATCCTCGAAGCGCAGCGCGCGAGGCGCCACGATGTCGAGGAGTACATGCGGAGCTACCCGCTGGGATACCTGCGCAATGTCTGGGCAGGTCTCCTGGCGCTGTTCGGTCCGACCACGGAGTGGCACCCGCGCACGGGCCTGGCTGCCTCGCCGCATGCCGGCCATCGCCAGCGGCTCGGACGCTACGAGACCGCCTACAACGTGCTCGTCCACAAACTGGTGCTCGCACCCGTCGGCGTCTATGCGCTGCTACCCATCATCCTGATCTGGGCGGCGTGGCAGGCGACCGCGAGCTGGCGGAGCGGTGATGTGGCCCGTCGCGCGCGCGGCGCACTGCTCGCGTTCTGCATCTTCCAGATTGTCTTCGTGGTCGCCGTCAGCAGCATGGCGACCTATCTCGAGTCGTCGAGGTACCGGTTCCAGGTCGAGCCGTTCATCTGGATCCTCTCGGCGCTCACCCTGGTGAGCCTGACCCATGGACGTCTACCTGATCGACGGGACCTATGAGCTGTTCCGGCACTACTTCGCGGTGCCAGCCGCGAAGGACGACACCGGCCGCGAGGTCGGCGCCGTTCGCGGAGTGCTCACGTCGCTACTGGGGATCATGAAGGCGGGCGAGACCTACATCGGCGTGGCGACCGATCACGTCATCGAGTCGTTCCGCAACGCGATGTGGGCCGGCTACAAGACGAGTGCCGGGATCCCGCCCGATCTGCACGCGCAGTTCCCGCTGCTCGAAGCCGCGCTGGTCGCGCTCGGCGTGACCGTCTGGCCGATGGTCGAGTGCGAGGCCGACGATGCCCTGGCCTCGGCTGCTGCCCTCGCGGCGGCCGACCCACGGGTCGATCGGGTCCTGGTGTGCACGCCGGACAAGGATCTGGCGCAAGTGGTGCGGGGGACGCGGATCGTTCAGATGGATCGACGGGCTCGGAGCGTCCGCGACGAGGCCGGTGTGGTGGCGAAGTTCGGCGTGCCGCCGGCGTCCATCCCCGATTACCTCGCGCTCGTCGGGGATGCCTCGGATGGCTACCCAGGCCTGCCTGGCTGGGGTGCGAAATCCGCCGCGGCGGTGCTGGCGAAGTTCGGGCAACTCGAGCGGATTCCGGTCGACTGGACGACCTGGGGCGTGAACGCGTCGCGCCCGTCGGTGCTGGCCGCGACGCTGGCCGCCGAGCGAGACCGCGCGTTCCTCTTTCGCGAACTGGCCCGGCTGCGGACGGACCTCGCGCTGTTCTCCAACGTTGACGAGCTGCGCTGGGCGGGCCCGACGCCGGCCTTTGCGGAGCTGGGCCGACGCTTCGACCGAGCCGCCCGCGTGCCTGAACGCCCCTAGTGGAAATCGACCATACATCCCACTAGTGGCCCCTCGGAACTGTGCGCGGCCGCCGCACCTGTGCGCGCTTGCCGCACCCGTGTTAAGGTCCGCTCAATGGCGTCGCCCGCGACCGCTCCCTTATCGCGGTTCCTCACCTTCGATCGCGACGCCTGGGCGCGGCTGCGCGCCAGCACGCCACTGACGCTGTCGGAGATGGATCTCGACGACCTCCGTGGGCTCAACGAGCGTCTGTCGCTCGACGAAGTCGTCGAGATCTACCTGCCGCTGTCGCGCCTGCTGAACCTGCACGTGCGCGCCATCCAGTCGCTCTACCACGCGTCGCAGACGTTTCTCGGAAACACCGCCGAGAAGGTACCGTTCATCATCGGCCTCGCCGGAAGCGTGGCGGTGGGCAAGAGCACGACGGCGCGCGTGCTGCAGGCGCTGCTGAGCCGCTGGCCGAGCCACCCGTCCGTCGCGCTCGTGACCACCGATGGATTCCTCTTTCCGAACGCGGTGCTCGAGAGCCGCGGCCTGATGCAGCGCAAGGGCTTCCCAGAGAGCTACGACCGGATGGCGCTCGTGCGCTTCCTCGCGGACGTCAAGGCCGGCTACCCCGAGGTGCATGCCCCGGTCTACTCTCACCAGCGCTACGACATCGTCCCGGGCGCGACCCAGAGCGTCCGTCACCCGGACGTCGTCATCGTCGAGGGCCTGAACGTGCTGCAGGCCGCACCGGCGGGCTACGCCGAGAACCAGCTGTTTGCCTCGGACTTCTTCGACTACTCGATCTACGTCGACGCCGACGAACGCAACATCGAGGCATGGTACGTGGAGCGCTTCGTGCGGCTGCGGGACACCGTGTTCCAGGATCCCCAGTCCTACTTCCACCGCTATGCGGGCCTGACCGAGAGCGAAGCCCGGGCCACTGCCGCGACCATCTGGGCGGGGATCAACGCGGTGAACCTGCGCGAGAACATCGCCCCCACCCGCGCGCGGGCACATTTGATCTTGTACAAAGGCGTGGAGCACCGCGTGGAGCGCGTGCAACTCAGACGCGTTTGAGCCGGGAGACGGCAACCGGCAACCGGGAACCGGCAGCCGGCAGACGGGAACGGGCAGACGGGAGCCGGCAGCCGGGAACCGGGAACGGGCAATTCGGCAATCGGCAATCGGCAATCGGCAATCGGCAAGGATAGGGTCAAGAGGGACACCCGATCGGCACAGGCATCAACCCATCGATCGGCCGATAAATCGCAATCTCACCAGATCGTCCGATCGATCACCACATCACCACCTCAAGAGATCATCAGATGCGCCTCACACCTATCCTCATCTCCCTGCTGATCACCAGCGTCAGCGCCCAGAACCTCCCTACGCCAGCCTATTGCCGGGTGGCCACGCCCGGCACCGAGGTCGTGGTCCAACGGCCGGAATCGACAGAGGACCCGATCGACGACGTGAACTGGTTCGCACGGCCGGTGCCCAATCCCGAAGGCCGCTACATCGTCGGCTTCGCGAGCCACGACCAGAACTACCTCTACGACCTCACGAACGGCCGGCGAGTGAAGATCCCCGACAAGTCCGACGCCGTGGCAACCCCCGATGGCCGATACGTGACGGTGCCGTCGCACTACACGGCAACGAAGACCGTGAACTTCTACGACGCGCGCGCGCTGCTGTCGCGCCTCGACGCGGGACGCGAC
>DATLLC010000038.1:0-8376 GCA_035538015.1 Vicinamibacterales bacterium | reverse complement strand
CGGCGCCCACTCCTACCACGGAGGGGCCAGCCCGCCAGTCGAGATGCGCTACGGTCCATCCACCAGGCGTAGCGGTGCCGCTCTGGCCCTGCGCCTCGGCCGGCACCGTCACACCCGTCGCCATCTCGTGGACGCTCCACCCCCTCTCCGCCGTCGCCAACAGCTCGAGCCGGCCGTCGCCGTTGGTGTCGGCCAGCGCGAGCTGGGCGTCGGCGCCAGCCGCCGACCGCGCAACGGGCTCGGCACGCCACACGCCACCGACATCCCGGCGCCAGCGCGCGATGCCATCCTCGCTGGCGGAATAGAGCTCAATGTTGCCGTCGGCGTCCAGGTCGCCGGCGATCAGCGCGGAGATCGGCGTGGCTACCAGGTCGGCGGCGCCGGGATCGCGTCGGTACGTCCACACGCGGTCGTTCAGGAACACGTCGTGTGGTGGCGTGGCCTTGATCACCATCACATCGGTATCGCGGTCACCATCGAGATCGGCGACGGCCAGGCTGCGGGCTGGACGGCCATCGCCACCGACGCCGGCGAGGTCCGCGATGGCGCGAAATCGCAGGCCACCGTCGTTGTTCAGGAGCACGCTGGGCCCCGACCCGTTGACGAGCCACAGATCCAGATCGCCATCGTGATCGGCGTCGAACGCTGCGCCGTCGACGATGTCGGTGTCCGGGAGGCGGACGCCCTGGGGCGCGGCCAGCGGGCCGAAGCGGCCGGCGGACACCTGCCGCCACATCATCGTGCCGCCCGACTCCCGGCAGAGGACCACGTCCGCCAGCCCATCGTCGTCGAAGTCGCCCCAGATCGCGGCGCGGACGCCCGGCACCGAGGCCAGGCTGTGCGTCACGTCCAAGGTCCACGTCGCGTTCCGATTCAACACGATGCCATTGGCAGCCCTGCCCTCGAGCGCATCCGTGACGAAGACGTCGAGGCTACCATCGCCGTCGAGGTCCGCGATGGTCGTGGATCGTCGCCGACCGGCCGGCTTCCATCGTGCGGGGGCGTCCGCGAGTAAAGGAGCCGGTGGCTGGAAGCGAGGGCCGCTGGGCGCGTCGCCTTGCCTCGCCGCCAGGTCAATCGTCACGACCTCCGACAGCGGTCCCATTCGCGTGTACTTGAACTCGGCCAGGCGTGCCTGTGGATTGCGCTCGAGGTCCTGGAAGCGCGCGAGCATGTCCTGCGCCCCGGCGTCCCGACCCAGGCGACGCAGTGCGAGGAACGCCCCGTAGTACGCGCTTCTCAACAGCGGCTCGCGTGCAGCCGCCTTTTCGTACCAGGCCAGCGCCTCGGCGGGCGCCGTCGTCAACCGTTGCTGCGCCGCGAAGTATGCGGCGAAGCCGTCGGGTGGGTCCGCGTCGGCCACCTTGACCAGCAATGGCCACGCCTCCTCGTCGCGTCCTTCGTGCGCCAGCAGCAACGCCAGCACGTAACGAGCGCGCCGATCCACCTCCGGCACGTCGAGTAGCAGCCGCAGTTCGGCCTCGGCGTCGGCGGCATCCTCGGGCCCCTGGCGGTTCACCAGGGCGATGGCGTGATTCAGGCGTGCGCCGGGCCATCCCGGCTGCCGGGTCCGCAGGGCGTCGAACGCGGCGGCCGCGGCGTCGAAGTCGAACTGGCCCATGAGCGCGACGCCGCGGTTGTTGAGGGTCACGACCTCGGCCGTGACCGGCGCTTCCGGGGTACGCCGGCACGACGCGAACGGCAGGGCGAGCGTCAGCGCCACAAACGCTCCCCATGGGCCCAGGTGTCCGCGGAGCATCTCGACGCCACACCCTATCACGACGTTACGACCGGAGCCGGTGGGCAAAGCATCGGCAATGCGGTTGAATGACGAGAGCCCGTGGAACGGCAGGTGTGCGAGACTCTGCCCATCGCAATGCCCCGGTGGTCCCTGTCCTCGTTCGTCGCGTGCGCGGTGCTGCTCCTGCTGATCAACACGGCGTATCTCGCCGTGGCCGCCTCGCCCACCGTGTTCTACATGGCCAACGTGCTGTTGCACGTCGTCGGCGGCGCGCTGCTGTGGGCCGCAGCGCTCGCGTGGCTATGGCGCGAGCCTGCGTGGCGGGCCAGCGCCGCGGCACGCGCCTCCGCGCTCGGGCTCACCGTGGCCGTCGGGCTCGCAGCGGTCCTGATCTGGCGCGGGAACCTGGCCGAGATGCAATGGGCGCTCGTCGCGCACGCCATCACGGGAGGTTTTGCCGTCCTCGCGCTGCTGCCTCTCGCCTGGGGGCTGGCGGCCCGGGAGGTTGGCGGCCGGCGACGATTCGGTTGGGCGTACGTGTCCGCCTCGGCCTTGCTGTCAGCAGCCCTGGTCGCGGCATGGCTGGGGCTTGATGCCCGCCCTTCGCCATCAGATCGCATCGTGAATCCGCTGACCGCGCCGGCCTCGATGGACGGAGAGGGAGCCGGACCTTCGTCGCCCTTCTTCCCCTCGTCGGCTCGAACCAACGTCGGGGGCACGATTCCCTCGGACTTCTTCCTCGACTCGGAGCTGTGCGGCGATTGCCACAAGGACGTGTACGAGCAGTGGAAGGGATCCGTACACCACTTCGCGTCGTTCAACAACCAGTTCTACCGGAAGTCCATCGAGTACATGCAGTCGGTCGTGGGCACGCGTCCGAGCAAGTGGTGCGCCGGCTGTCACGACCATGCCGTGTTCTTCAACGGCCGCTTCGACCGCCCCATCGCCGCGCAGATCGAGACACCGGAGGCACAGGCGGGCCTGGCATGCACGTCGTGCCACTCGATCTCGCAGGTGGACAGCTCGATGGGCAATGGCGGGTTCACCATTGCCTACCCGCCCCTGCACCGGCTCGCGTCGAGCCGCCAGCCGCTGGTGCGGGCCATCGATCGTTTCCTCACCTACCTCGATCCCGAACCGCACCGCCGCACGTTCATGAAGCCGTTCATGCGCCTCGACGCGTCCGAGTACTGCGCCACCTGCCACAAGGTGCACCTCGACGTGCCGGTCAACGGCTACCGGTGGATTCGCGGCTTCAACGAATACGACAACTGGCAGGCAAGCGGCGTCTCTGGCCAGGGCGCGCGATCGTTTTACTACCCCGAGCAGCCTTCGACCTGCGTGGATTGCCACATGCCCCGCGTGGCCTCGGCCGATCCGGGCCGGCATGCCGATGGGATGGTGCACTCGCATCGCTTCCCGGGCGCGAACACCGCGGTGCCGTTCGTGAACCACGACGCCGAGCAGCTGAAGGTCACGACCGACTTCCTCACCTCGGGCTTCGTCTCCGTGGACATCTTCGCCGTCTCGCCAGTCGACGAAGCTCCCGGCGGCACTCCCATGGTCCGCCGTACGAGCACCGCGCCCGAAGCGATGTCATCCTTCGCCGTCGGTGAAGAATCCGAGCAGGCCGCTCCACCGGTGATCCGTGAAGTCGGCCGCATGGCGGCGCCGATCGATCGCGCCGCGCCGGTCCTGGCGCCCGGGTCCACGGTCCGGCTCGACGTCGTCGTCCGCACCCGCAAGGTCGGCCACTTCTTCCCCGCCGGCACGGTGGATGCGTTCGACGTCTGGCTCGAGGTGCAAGGTCGCGACGCCGACGGGCGCATCGTGTTCTGGAGCGGCCAGGTGGCAGACGAGGGCCGCGGACCGGTGGAGCCCGGCGCGCACTTTTACCGCTCGTACCAGCTCGATGGGCACGGCAACCCCATCGACAAGCGCAATGCCTTCCAGACGCGGAGCCTGCTCTACGTCCGCCTCATCCCGCCCGGCGCGGCCGACGTCGCGCACTACCGCGTCCGCATTCCCGATGATGCCCGCGGGCCGTTTACATTCACGGCGAAACTGCAGTACCGGAAGTTCTCGTACGCGTACACGCGGTTCGCCTACGCGGGCCAGCCGGCGGCCGGCGAGCCCGTCAGCGCGGCCGGCCCGGGCTTCGACGACCGCGCGTTCTCATTCGACCCCGCCAACATCCCGGCCAACGTGTCCGGCCAGATCAAGGATCGCATCCCAGACCTGCCCATCGTCACGCTGGCCGCAGCCACGGCAGTGGTGCCGGTGAGCAAGGGCGCCGTGGCGGAATGGCGCACCGTCACCGATAAGCCAAGCCGCGAGCGGTGGAACGACTGGGGCATCGGTCTCCTCCTGCAGGGCGACCTCAAGGGCGCGGAGTTCGCGTTCAGGCAGGTGACACAGGCCGAGCCCGAGTATGCGGACGGTTGGTTGAACGTGGCACGCGCGCTCATCCAGGAGGGCGAGACAGAGGCGGCGAAGCCCTTCATCGCCAACGCCCTCGCACGCAACGAGTCGCTCGGGCGCATCCATTTCTTCAAGGCCATGGTCGAGAAGGCCGACGGTGACTACCTGGCCGCGCTCGCATCGCTCGAGCGCGCTGCGGCCCTCTATCCGCGCGATCGGGTCGTCCTCAACCAGATGGCGCGCATCCTGTTCCTGGATCGACGCTACGCCGAGACGCTGGCCGTGCTCGATCGGGTGGCCGCGGTGGATCCGGAAGATGTGCAGATGCACTACACGGCCATGCTGGCCGCCCGTGGCCTGGGTGACGAGGCGCGCGCTGAACGGGAAGAGCGCCTGTTCCTCCGATTCAAGGCCGACGAGTCGTCACAGGCGATCACCGAGCGACCGCGGCTGGCGAGTGCCGAGGACAACAACGAACGCCAGTCGATTCACGAGCACGAGAGCGTGCCGCTGAAATCCGATCGCGATCGGGCCGGGAGCCATCGATGACGCGAGCCATGACGCTGCTGGCAGTGGTCGCCCTGGCTTTCGTCGTGGCCGGTCTCGCGGCCGCGCCCGGCGAAGTGACCTTCGCTGACGTCACGCGCACCGCCGGCATCCGCTTCGTTCACAACAGCGGACGCGCCGGCCAGAAGTGGCTGCCCGAGACGCTCGGTTCCGGCGTCGCCTTCTTCGACGCCGACGACGATGGGTGGACGGATCTCCTGTTCGTCAACGGCCGAGACTGGCAGGCGCGGGGGCGCCGCTCGTTCTCTGCGCTCTATCGGAACGACGGCCGCGGCGGCTTCAGGGACGTCACCGCCGGGAGCGGGCTGGACGTCGAACTGTACGGCATCGGCGTCGCGGTCGGTGATTATGACAACGACGGCCTGGGCGACGTCTACCTCACCGCGCTCGAGGGCGATCGCCTGTTCCACAACGAGGGTGGCGGACGCTTCCGCGACGTGACCAGGGCATCGGGCATCGCCAACACCGATTTCGGCACCAGCGCCGCGTGGCTCGACTACGACAAGGACGGGCGCCTGGACCTCTTCGTAGCCAACTACGTGAGGTGGACGGCAAAGACCGATCTTCGCTGCTCCCTCGACGGCGCCACGAAGTCGTACTGCACCCCGGAGTCGTACGCCGGTACGGCGTCGAAGCTGTTTCGCAACCTCGACGGGGTGCGGTTCGGCGACGTGTCGAAGGCGGCCGGGGTCCAGGACCCGACCAGCAAATCGCTCGGCATCGCCGTGCTCGACTTCGACGGTGACGCCTGGCCCGACCTGTTCGTCGCCAACGACACCCAACCGAACAAGCTCTATCGCAACAATCGTAACGGCAGCTTCACCGAGACCGGACTGCGCGCCGGCGTGGCCTACAGCGAGGAAGGCACCGCTCGCGGCGCCATGGGCGTGGATGCCGCCGACTACGATCGCTCGGGCCATCCTCACCTGCTGATCGGCAACTTCTCGAACCAGATGCTCGGCCTCTATCACAACGAGGGCAATGGCCTGTTCGTCGACGAGGCGCCACGCTCGACCATCGGGCGGGTCTCGCTGCTGACCCTCGCCTTCGGGGTGTTCTTCTTCGACTACGACCTGGACGGCTGGCCCGACATCCTGGCGGCGAACGGCCACATCGAGGAAGAGATCGGGCGCGTGCAGCCCAAGGTCCAGTATCAGCAGCCGCCGCTGGTCTTCCGCAATCTCGGCGCCCGCCGCTTCGAGCACGTGACGCCGGCGCTCGGCGCCGATTTCTCGCGCCCCATCGTCGCCCGGGGCGCGGCCTATGCGGACTACGACCACGACGGCGATCTGGACGTCGCCCTCACCACCAACCACGGGCCGGCGTACCTCTATCGCAACGATGGCGGCAATCGGCATCACTGGATCGCCGTCCGCGCGCGCGGGACGAAATCGAATCGGGACAGCATCGGCGCCATCGTGCGAGTCGCGAGCGGAGAGGCTCGCCAATGGCAGATGGTGCGGAGTGGATCGAGCTACGCGTCCCAGAGCGACCTGACCCTCACTTTCGGCCTTGGCGACAATCCTGCGCCGGTCGCCGTGGAGGTGGAGTGGCCCAGCGGCGCGCGCGAGCGCATCGCCAACGTCCCCACGCGCCAATTGATCGTCGTCGAGGAAGGCCGAGGGCTGGTGACTCCCCGCCCTCAGACATCGCCAAAGCCAGGTGGCGGCCGATAGCCGCCACACTCATGCTCGATGATCTCGGCGACGCGCAGCACCAGCTCGCGTCGACCGGCCGCACCGCGGCCTCGTTCTGGCTCGCGGCCTCGGCCAGCGCCTCTTCAGCGCGCAGGTCGACGAACGCGTTGAGTGCGTGGGAAGCGGCGGTGATGCGATCGAGGTGTGCGCGACGAGGTCGGCAGCCGAAACCTCAGCCGCAGCGACGAGGCAAACCTAGGCCGTCGCCGGCTTCGGCAGCACGGGGGCCGCACCTTCGTGCCTTGAACCCCCGTGCTTCGAACATCTGTGCTTCGAACGTCCGTGCGTTGAGCGTCCGTGCGTTGAACGTCCGCTTTGAACCTTCGTACATTGAACGTCCGTGCTTTGAACGTCCGTGCTTCGAACCCGCGTGCTTCGAACCTCCGTGCTTCGAACGTCCGTGCTTTGAACCTTCGTGCTTTGAACGCCCGTGCTTTGAACCTCCGTGCCTACCAGTCGAACTTGACGCCGAAGCGCATGATTCGGGGGCCGATGATGCTCACGGGCAGCAGGTACGACGACCCAGCGTTCCAACCGATGTTCTGCGCGGCATCCGCGTTGGCCAGGTTGTAAACGTCCGCGAACACGCCCAGCCGGCGAGTGGCGGTCATGTTGAAGAACTTTTCGCCGCGGATGTCGAGGATTGCAATGTTGTCCTGCCGCTGCGAGTCGATCGGCTCGGCCAGGATGCGCTGCGACCCGTAGTTGATGCCGTTGGCAGCGCCGGCCAGGAACGTGCGCCCGAAGGGCTGGCCCTGCTGGAAGCGCAGCGCGGGCGTCAGGCGGATGCCCCATCCCGCGTCGTAGCTGCCGTTGATCTTCGTCGTCCACATGGTGAAGTTGTAACGGCCGCCATCGGTGTTGATCATGTCGTTCGGCGTAGACGGCGTGTTGACCGCGCGAAGGTTGTTGCCGAAGTAGGCCGTATCCTGATCCTCGTTCCAGCGCATCGAGAACGACCCCTGCAGCGACCACCGACCCGACTGCCGCTTCGTGGCCGAGAACTCGATCGTCTGGTACTCGGCGCTACCCGGCAGGTTCGTCGTGACGTTCACGACGGGCAGCGCCAGCGCCGCCGCGTTCAGGTTGAAGCCCGGGATGCCAGCTCCGTCGTCGGCGTTGCCAATGACGCCGTCCGGGCCGGGATCGCGGATGGTGACGGGGACGTCGTAGGCGCTCATCGGCCGGTTCTGGTTCACCCGGACGCGGAAGTCGTCGATGCTGCGGTACACGTATCCGCCCTGAATCGCAAAGCCCGGCATCAACTCGTGTTCGATCCACGCCGACACTTCCTTGGTCTTGGTGTTCTTCATGTTCGGATCCAACACGGCGCTGGCGACACCACCCAACTGGGCGATGATGACGCCCTCCTCACCGCGGTCGTACAGGAGATTGTTGTTGTTATCGGTCCATCGATATCGCCTGTACCAATCCGTGGTGTTCGGGTTGAGGTCGGAGGCCAGCCCCTGTGCCCCCGGGTTCCACGCATACTGCGCGTAGTTGGCCTTCAGCACCGTCCGGCCCTCACCGGTGATGTCGAAAACAAGCCCGATCCGCGGCACGGGCTGGTTGAAGGTCTTGGCGTCGCTCACCTCTGCGAAGGACACCTGCGTCGCGTTGAACGGCCCGACCGGAGGTCCTTCCTGTTCGGGGAGGAACGCCCGGTACCGGTCGAAGCGCAGCCCCAGGTTGAAGGTCAGCCGCGTGTTCAGACGCCAGGTGTCCTGCAGGTAGAGACCCGTCGTCAGCAAGCCCTGTTCGGAAGTGGATGGTGTCGCAAACAGGTAAACTTCCGCCGGCACGCCGTTGTTGAGGATGTGCAGGACGTCACCGGGAATGACGCCGCTGACCCCGACGCCGCGTTCATCCGTGAACGTCTCGCGGAACCATTCGCCGCCCACCTTGAAGTTGTGATCGCCGCCCCACCCGTCCTTGAAGTAGGTCATCGAG
>DATLLC010000037.1:0-2902 GCA_035538015.1 Vicinamibacterales bacterium | reverse complement strand
GCCACCCCGCCGTGACAGTCCGCCGCCCCGCTTCTCGGCCGAGGAGCGCGAGCTTCTGCTCCGCGAGCTGCGTCGGGTCGAAAGCCGGGTTGACGAGATTGCCCGAGCGTCCGCCGAAGGGCGCGCGCTGGCCCAAGACGTCCGCGACCTGACGAACGACTTTCGCGACCTTGCCCGCGAGTTCCGCGACACGCTGGCCCGTGACGCCGCCCAGGAGCGCTTCCTCGGGCACCTGAACGCCCAGGTCCAGTCGCTGGCCGCGCAGGCCGGTCGAGACGCTGGCGGCGCCGCCGGTGGCCTGCTGGGAGGTGTCGAGGGGCGTGAGGCCGCACGGGACGTGACCAAGAATTCGGGCGCCAAGGCGACCGTGATCGCCGTCGTCATCTCGGCCTTCACCGCCGGCGCCGTCCAGGGGCTTGCCGAGGCGTTCAAGCCGAAGCCGTCGCACATCCAGCCGCCGGCGCACCTGATCAAGCCGTGACCTTCCAAACCTTCCGCCTCTGCCTCGCGCTCACCGCGCTCGGGCTGATGGCGCTCGCCTTCATTGCTGACCTTGCTGGGATCTGATGCAACTTTCCGAAGCCCTCCTCACCATCCTCCTCCGCCTCCCCGGGCCATGGGAAGCGCCAGCCACCGCCGAGCCGCCTGAGGCGCGTCAGGAACGCCTGGCAATCATCGCCGAGGCCATCGCGCTGGAGACCGAGCAAACGCCCGCAGGGTGGCGCCTGGGCTCGCGGCGGATGGCTGCCGGCGTCCTGGTTACCTGGCACGACGAGGGCTGGCGGTTCCACCGGGATGTTCACTCGGGCAAGCGTCGCGGAGACCACCGCCGATCGGTGTGCCTCGGGCAGTTGAGGCAGGGCTTGCTCGTGTCGCGCGCCGAGTGGCTGGCCAGCATGGGGACCGACCTCGAGGCCACCCGCATGTGTGCCCGGCTGACGGCGCGGGTCCTGGCGATGCACGCCGACCGGTGCCTGAGCGACGCCCCCGAGCCGACCGCCTGGAGCTTCGGGAAGGCCGTTGCTGGATTTGGGACTGGCCACAGCTGCAACCCGCTCCACGTTTCGCCGACCCTGGGCAAGGGGTGGGCGCTCAAGCGCGGCCAGCGCTGGCAGTGGATCGATCTCCGCCTGGAAGAGCTTCTCGGGCCAGCCCGCGAGGCGCTGGCGTGACCTAACCGAAAGGGACCAATGGGACACTCGACGAAATGCGCATCGCGTGAGGAAATCGAGAGTCTCAAGCCTTACGCGACGCCGGCTGAGTTGGTGTGTCTGGAAGCGCTGGCGACCCACGGCAGCTACCGCAAGGCTGCCGCCGCCATCGCCAAGAACGAAGGGTCGTTCACCAGCTGCATTCGATGCGTCCGGAACAGGGCAGCGCGGCACGGGTGGACGCCGCCGCCGGAGTGGAAGCGGCAGGGCTACAACGCCCACGTGCCCGAGGGTGCGCCGCCGTTGGTTGCTCCGCCTGAGCCGCGGAGGCTGTCGCCGATCGTTGAGCAGATGCGGCAGGAGAGCGGGGCGCCAGTGTCCAGTCAGCCGACTGCGGATCGGACATTCGTCGAGCGGCCGTCCCTGATCAAGGTCGCCGCGTCGGACCCGGACGCGCACAGCCAAACCATCCTCGTTTGCCCCGACACACACGTCCCGTATCACGACCCCGTCGCATGGGCCGTGTTCATTGCTGCGGCCAAGAAGCTGCGGCCGGACGTGCTGGTCATCATCGGTGACTTTGCCGACTGCGAAAGCATCTCGAGCCACACCAAGGACCCGCAGCGGCGCCAGCTTCTCGTCGACGAACTCGACGTCGTGCGGGAGAAGCTCGACGAACTCGGAGCGCTGCGGATACCGCGAACTATTTGGACGGAAGGCAATCACGAATTTCGTCTGAAGCGCGCGGTCGCTGAGCGCGCGCCCGAGCTCGACGGCATGGTCCGCACGCTCGAGGAATACGTCGGCGTTCCGGAGCGCGGCATCGAGTGGGTTCCGTATCGGCGCGGCGTGAACATCGGCCGTATGCTCTTTACCCATGACGTCGGCCGCTGCGGCGTCTACGCGGCTCGCCAGTCGCTGCTCGACGTCGGCGGCAACGTCTGCTTCGGGCACTCGCACAGAGCGGCCGTGGCCTACCAGGGCACGACCAAGGGCGAGGGCCACGTCAGCCTGAACGTCGGCTGGTTGGGCTCTTACGACGACATCGGATACCTGCACCAAGTGCGCGCCCGCCGTGACTGGCAGCACGCCTTCGCGGTCATCGACCTCGATGAGACCGGCTGCGTTTGGGGGCAGGTCATCCCGATCGTCAACGGCGGCGCCATGGTGCGCGGCCAGAAGGTCGCCGCCTAATGCGCAAACTCGACGTTGCCCAGCACGAAGCCGGCCATGCAGTCGTCGGGGTCTGGCTCGGGATGGCACTCCGAGTCGTGCGGGTCGACCCCGAGGCCTACCCCGAGCTCGACGGCTACACGCACTTCCGCCGCACCAAGACCAACGCGCTTCACTACGCGATCATGTGCGCCGCCGGTCCCGCCGCCGACGCCATCTTCGCCCGCAATGAGCCCGACATGTGGGCGCCGGACTTCGGGCTGATCAAGGAGTCAGGCTTCTCGACGAAGGAACGGCGCGTCCTCATCGACATGGCGACCCGCTACCTGCGCGGCCCGTGTCGGCGAGCGTGGGAATCGGTCACGGAGGAGCTACTTCACCGCGACCTGACGGGCGGGGAGATTAAGGCGCTTGTGGCGCATGGTGAGAGGATCGACGAATGAAACGCTGCCATGTGTGCAATTTGAGGGACTGCATTTGCGGCCTTTGCAAGTCGCGCCATCAATTGAAGGTCGCGCCTTGAGCGAGGCCTTCGACAAGATCGAGACCGTCCGCTGGCGTGAGTTCGCGGCCATCTG
>DATLLC010000036.1:0-22064 GCA_035538015.1 Vicinamibacterales bacterium | reverse complement strand
ATCACGCGCGCCATCGCGGACCAGGCCCGCACCATCCGGATCCCGGTGCACATGATCGAGACCATCAACAAGCTCATCCGGACTTCCAGGCAGCTGGTCCAGGAGCTGGGGCGCGAGCCCACCCCGGAGGAGATCGCGGTCAAGATGGAAGTGCCGGTGGACAAGGTCCGCAAGGTCCTCTCGATCCTCCGCGGGCTCAACCTCCAGCAGTCCCTCCTCGACATGTGGGGCGCCGATCTCAAGAAGCTGGTCGAGAAGATCCACCGGGCCGAGCGCGAGATCGCGCTCTGGTCGGACGGCAAGCGCCCCGCCCCCACCGCGGTGGACGCGTTCCTCTCCTCGCTCGCCGACGACGATCGCGACGACGGGGACCGCGACCTCTACCAGAAGGCGGCGTCCAAGCACCCCTCGATCAAGGAGCGGCTGGTGTGGGTGGCCCAGCAGAAGATCAAGCGCGCCGAGGAGCTGGCGGACGCGCGGGCCGAGGAGCTCAAGAACATCGTCAAGATCATCAAGCAGGGCGAGGCCAAGGCCGCGCGGGCCAAGAAGGAGATGGTGGAGGCCAACCTCCGGCTCGTCATCTCGATCGCCAAGAAGTACACCAACCGCGGGCTGCAGTTCCTCGACCTGATCCAGGAAGGCAACATCGGCCTGATGAAGGCGGTCGACAAGTTCGAGTACCGCCGCGGCTACAAGTTCTCGACCTACGCCACGTGGTGGATCCGACAGGCCATCACCCGGGCGATCGCCGACCAGGCCCGGACCATCCGGATCCCGGTCCACATGATCGAGACGATCAACAAGCTGATTCGCACCTCGCGCGCGCTGGTGCAGGAGCTCGGCCGCGAGCCCACCTCCGAGGAGATCGCGCGGCGCATGGACATCCCGGTGTCCATGGTGCGCAAGGTGCTGAAGATCGCGCAGGAGCCCATCTCGCTCGAGACCCCGATTGGCGAGGAGGAGGATTCGCATCTCGGCGACTTCATCGAGGACCGCACCGCCGTCTCCCCGTCCGAGGCAGTGATCAACCTCGATCTGAAAGAGCAGACCGAATCCGTCCTGAAAACCCTCACGCCGCGCGAGGAGAAGGTCATCAAGATGCGGTTCGGCGTGGGCGACGGCAGCGAGCACACGCTCGAGGAGGTCGGCCAGAACTTCGCGGTCACCCGCGAGCGCATCCGACAGATCGAAGCCAAGGCGCTTCGCAAGCTGCGCCACCCGTCGCGGTCGCGGAAGCTCCGGGCGTTTCTGGAAGGGCGCTCGTAACAGACGTGTCGGGAGTCGGGAGGTCGGGAGTCGGGAGTCGGAAAGCCCGGGTCTCGACCTCTTTCTGTCTCGCACGGCGGGATTCGATCGAACCTTCTCCCGACTCCCGGTTCCTGACTCCCGTCAGAGTTCGTGAGGGCCCATAGCTCAGCGGTTAGAGCGGCCGGCTCATAACTGGTTGGTCCCTGGTTCGAATCCAGGTGGGCCCACACCCCCTTCGCGAAAATTGAAATGTGAGAAGTGGAAAGTGAACAGCGAGAAATGAGAAGTGCGAAGTGCAGTAGCCGCGAAGCGGAGACGCGCGCGACTGCCGTTAGGATGGGGACCGCGTTTGCACTACACTTCCCTGCAGCCAGCGTCGCACGGCTCTCCGGGCAGCAACGCGGGCTTTTCACCTGGCTTTTCTCTTTCCAAAATTTCCCTTTTCACGTCCCCATGCTTCCCGACCTCCAATCCCTCATCGCGCTGCAGGACCTGGATCTGCGCGCCGGGCACGCCCAGCGCGTCGTCGCCGCGGCGCCCGAACGGATCGCCGCGCTCGATGAGAAGCTGGCCGCGGCCGCCGCGGCCGTCGATGCCGCCAGGGCCGCCATCACCGACAACCAGGCCGCCCGCCGCACCGTGGACAAGGACCTGCTCGCCGCCCAGCAACGCCTGGACAAGTACAAGGAGCAGTCCATGGCGGTGAAGACCAACACCGAGTTCCATGCCATGCAGCATCAGATGGCGGCGGTGAAGGCGGAAATCGACCAGTTCGAGAGCCGGACGCTGGAGATCATGATGACCGCCGACGAACAGGCGGCCGGGCTGAAGCGCGCCGAGGCTCAGTTGAAGGCCGACGAGGCTGCCGTCTCCGCCGACCGGAAGGCGATCGAACGGGAGCGGGAGGAGCAGGCGGCCGTCGTCCTCAGGTGTACTCAGGAACGGGCCGCGCTGGTCAAGAAGATGACGCCCTCGGTGGTCGCCACCTTCGAGAAGATCTCGCGGATGCGCGGCGGGATCGGACTGGCCCGTGCGGAGAAGGAGCGCTGCGTGGTGTGCCAGGTGCGCCTGCGCCCCATGGTGTTCACCGCCGTCAAGCGCAACGACGAGATCGTCCAGTGCGACTCCTGCCAGCGGATTCTCTACTACGTGGCGCCGTCGGGAGCCGACGCGAGCACGACGCCAGACCCGCCTACGGCCAGGTCGTGATCACCGCGTACTTCGACGGGGGCGCCCGCGGCAATCCTGGTCCCGCGGGCTTCGGCGTGTACATCGTCGACGACGGCGGGAAGGTGTTGGCCGAGATCGCCGAAGGGATTGGCGTGGCCACCAACAACGTCGCCGAGTATCGCGGCCTGCTGGCGGCGCTCGGGTGGGCCGTCGATCACGGCGTGACCGCGTTGCACGTCCGCGGCGATTCGCTGCTGCTCGTGCAGCAGATGCGCGGCATCTATCGGGTGAAGAACGAGGGCCTGCTTCCGCTCTACCGTGAGGCGCGGCATTTGTGCGCTCGCATCGGGCCGGTGACGTTCGAGCACGTGCCTCGCGACCAGAACAAGCAGGCCGACCGGTTGTCCAATATCGGGATGGATCAGAACGCCCGCTGATCAGCCGCGCGACGGAGGCACCGCGACGGCCGCCACCAGTCGCCCGGCCGCAGGCCCGTCACGGCGATACGACTCGAACCAGCCTGGATGGGCCGGAGTGCTCACCTCGGCGGTGCAGATCCGCTCAGCGCTCACCCCTGCCGCTATCAGCTGATCGACGTTGGCTCTCCAGAGATCGAGACGCAGCACGCCCCGGCGTCGCGAAAACCACCGATCGAGCGTGGCGGCATGTCCCGCCTGTGCGAACGCTTCGATCAGCGGCTCGCCGACCTGGTAATCGTCCGGTCCGATGCTCGGTCCGAGAGCGGCGACGACATCCTCCGGCCGCGTGCCCCACGCCTTGCGCATTGCCTCGACCGCGGCCGTCGTGACGCCGGCGCAGGTGCCGCGCCAGCCGGCATGAATGGCGGCCGCCGCGCCCAGGCGCGGGTCGACCAGGAGCAGCGGCACGCAGTCGGCGACAACCACGGCGAGGATCGCGCCGCTGAGGTTCGAGACGATCGCGTCGCCGTCGGGCAGGAGGGACGTGTCGGGCGGCCCGTCCTGGGCCTCGACCACTCGAACGCCGCGGCCGTGCACCTGACGCACCCGCACGACGCGATCGCGAGAGGCGCCAAGTGACGCCGCGACGGCGCGCCACGCCCGCTCGCGCTGGTCGTGGCTTGCTTGCGCGGGCAACCGCAGTTGCGCCGACGTGAACAGGTGTTGCGCATGGGCGTCGAGGGGTGCGGCGCGCAGGGCGAGGCCCCAAGTCTCGCGTGTCCAGTGAAATAGCGGGTTGACACGGGGTGGCGTGACCGAGTCGGCGTCCGCGGCCGCGAAACGCGGGTTGTCGTCGGCCATGTCTGGTCTGGGCATCATCGCCCGAAATCGGTGCCTTGTCGCTGGCATTGCTCTTGATGGACTGGCCAGCAGCGCCCGGCCGGGCGCATCGCCGATTCAACATGGGCGCCGACATCGCGCGGTGCCGGACGGGAGAGCGTCACATGGTCATCAAGATCACGCCGAACGACAAGGGAAGCCCCGCGGGAAAGCTCGCTGATGCCGAACTGCACTTCGACTCGGGGGATCTCGCCGGCCTCAAGCTGGTGGGCTTCGCGGTGTGGGAGCGCCGCAGCGGCAACGGCCGCAACGTCACGTTTCCGGCGCGTGCGTATTCGGTGAACGGCGAGCGCCGCAGCTTCGCGCTGCTCCGTCCCGTCGCCGACGCCAACAGCCAGGATCACGTGCGCGATGCCATCCTGCAGGCGTACGCCGAGTTCGAGTCGCGGGTGGCAGTCGCCGGCTGACTGGCTCGGCGTACGCGCGTGCTCAGTTGCCGTTAGCGGTCAGGCCCTGGCGGAGGAGAAAAACGTAGGCGTCGATCGCCTCCCGATCCCGTGCCTGGAACACCGGCGTACGAAGGGCGGCGATTGCCGCTGAACCCGCGAGGCGCGTGCGGAGCTCGGTTATCTCCCAGTCCTCGAGGGCGGCGTACACGCTCCTGCCGCTGGCGGCGAGCAGGTCGAGGGCCCGATCGAGCTCGTTCGGCTCGATCCAGTCCCAGCGCAGCACCGTGCGGCCCGTGTAGTAAGCGACGCTGCCCGCGTGCTGCATCGACAGGAAGACCGCGGACGCGGGCTGCGTGCCGGCGTACTCCGCCACCTCCACGAACCGGCGCTCGGACTCCCAGAGGCCGAAGGCGCCAAGATCACGCGCCTTGGAAGCGCCAAGGCTCGCGACGAGGACGATGGTCCAGACGAAGGCGAGCGTGCGGAATGCGGGTGGAAGTCGGTTCAGCATCGCGACCACGGTCACGGCGGCAAGCACGATCACCAGTGGCAGCACTGGCAGCAGAAACCGCGTGTAGGTCCAGTTGTCGAATGAGAAGTACAGCGAGTAGAAGGCGAACACCGCGGCAAACATCACGACGATCCACCACGCCACCGACTTGGGGCGAGGGCTCGAGCCGTCCGACGATTCCGTACGGGAGTTCCCGATCAAGAACGGCCCGGCGACGGCCAGGAGGAGAAACCAGCCATGGGACTCGTACAGCCACCGCGGGTAGGTCGACAGGTTCGGCCAGACGTGCGTCAGGCTGAACAGGTAGGTCACGCCGCCGTACCCGGTTTCCGTGAGGGCGCCGTACAAGTCCCGCTGCCACCACGCGAAGCCCAGTGCGGCCACGAGCGTGGGCGCGCAGAGGGCCGCCGCGCGTGCGACGCCTCGGCGCCACGACGGCGCCCACCACAAGGCCGCGAGCGCCAGCAGGGGCACCATGGCGAACAGGTTCGGCCTGATCAGGCAGCCGACTACCGCGGCCGCCGCCGCCATGCCCGCCGCCCGGACGGAGGGCCAAGTCAGCAGCGTCGCGGCGATCACCCAGGCACACGAGGCCGGCACGTCGCTCATCGGCTGCACGGCCTGAAACAGGAACGTCGGCGACGCTGCAGTGCCGGCGGCGGCGAGGAGCCCGGCCTCCGGACCAGCGACGCGGCGCCCGAGTACGAAGACGGTCAAGACCAGCAGTCCAGCCGCGATCGGCACCACCCAGAACTTGGCCGCGCTCCCGCCCACGAGCTCGAAGCCAGCCATCAGCAACGGGAACCCGGGGGGATAGGTCGGCACCAGATGGCCGAGACCGGCCGCCGGCTTCAGGCCGAGCGGAGCCAGCACCTGGATGCCGTGCTCGAAGCGAACGGCCTCGAGATCCGGCGGCGGCACGCGCAGGGACCCGGCCAGCCACAACCGGGTTTCCGTCAGGTAACCCGAGGAATCCGCGCCGCCGGCGACGAACGCGCCGTGACTCCACGTCGTAAGCACGACGAGCACGCTCAGCGCCACCGCCACCAGCCCGGCCCGGCGCAGGAGGAAGTCGTGCGCCCGGCGGTTCAGACCTTCGAACCAGCTGGCGCCCAGCGACCACGCGCTGAACACCGCCGATACCGCCGCGACGATCGAAGGATTGGCGGCATGGCGCAGCGACACGCGCAGAGGGCCCAGGTCGAACGCGACCGACCATCCGGCGGCGGCGAACACCGCCAGCGCTCCGGCCACCAGAGACAGCCAGAAAGCGAAGTGTCCGGGCCACGAACGCGCGCGCGGAGGCGGAGATTCGCCGGAGGGCATCACACCTCAGGCCAGCATCGGCAGCAGCCGCGCGTTCTCCTTGGCACGCTTGGGGGGCAGCGTCCACTCGGCACGCTGGCTCTTCTCGAACTCGGCCCGGAAGAACGCCGCCTTCATCCCGCCGTCGATGATGTCCCACGGCAGTACGGTGTCATTCGATCGATCGCGATAGATGTAGAAGTCAGCATCCACGCCGGCGTCGGACACCGCCCGCCGCCATTGACCGCCGTTCTGCTCCGCCAGTTCCACGGCTGGTGTGATGCGGCGGTCGCCGAGCGAGAGGAGCGCCTGGTAATAGGAATGCCGCTCGCTCTTGATGGAGAAGTACACGTTGTCGAGGCCAGACACGAGCGCCCGCAGGCGCTCCATCTTGCTCTCGATCAACCCGGTCGGCGCCATCGGCAGCCACTGGTACGCCGTGCCCGGCTTCGGCACGAGCGGATTCACGCTGCCGACGATGCGGCCGATCCGGCCGCGGGCGCGCGCGTGCTTCACCATGACGTCTTTCAGCTGCACGGTCAGATCCCGGATCGCGACCAGGTCCTCATCGTCCTCGGTCGGCAGCCCGATCATGAAGTAGAGCTTAAGGTTCTCGATGCCGCTCGAGAAGATCAGCTCGGCGGCGTTCAGGATCTGCTCGTTGGTGACCGTCTTGTTGATCACCCGACGGAGCCGGTCCGAGCCGGTCTCGGGGGCAATGGTCAGCGTCCGCTCGCCGCTCTCCCGCAACAAGGAGACGATGGTGGGCGTCAGGTCGTCGAGCCGAAGCGACGCGGGCGAAATGGAGTACTGCATCGCCTTCAGGCTGCGCAGGATGTGCTCGATGTCCGGGTGATCGCACAACGCGATGGACACCAGGCCGGTCCGGGTCGCGTGGGGCCGCGCCTGCCGTGCCAGTTCCAGGATCCGCTCCGTCGGGAACGCGCGGACGGGCAGATAGTTGTAGCCGGCCCAGCAGAACCGGCACAGGTTGGCGCAACCGCGCACGACCTCCACCAGGAACCGGGAGCCGAACTCGGTGTCGGGCGTAAAGATGCTGGTGGCCGGTGGGTCGCACGCCTCCGTCGTCTTGAGCGCGGCCTTCCGCACTGTAGCCGGCGCGCCCGTCCCATCACGCGGCACGTAGGCCGCGATCGTGCCATCCGGTCCGTAGGTCACGTCGTAGAACGACGGGATGTAGAACCCGCGCTGCGGCGCCAGGCGGCGCAGCGTCTCGCTTCTCGACGGCGTCCCGCAGGCGTCCACGAGGGGCGGCACCAGGGTTTCGCCTTCGCCGGCCGCGATCACGTCGGCGAACAGCGCCAACGGCTCGGGGTTGACGAAGGTGACGGCCCCACCGACCACTACGAGCGGCATCCGGTAGTCGCGGTCCGACGCCCTCAGCGGCAGGTCTGCCAGCCTCAGCATCGTCAGGACGTTGGTGTAGTCCCACTCGAACGACACCGAGAACGCCAGAATGTCGAACTCCTTGACCGGCGTCTGCGACTCCAGGGTCATCAGGCGCGCGCCGGACTGCAGCAGCGACGCCAGCTCCTGCTTCGGCGGCAGGAACACGCGCTCGCAGACCACGTCGGGTTGGTCGTTGAACAGGCGGTACACCGTCTGGAAGCCCAGGTTCGACATCCCGACGAAGTAGGTGTTCGGGAACGCCAGGGCCACGCGCAGACGATTGGCATGCGGCTTACGGACGAAGCCGACCTCGCGTGAGAGGGTGAGCTGTGCGGATTCGCGCTGTTGCCGGGACGTCACAAACAGGACAGGGGACCGTCGAGCTGACACTCCATCGGCGTCGCAGCTCGCGTGTCCCCTGGCTCTACCTACTCTATCACCGGTCCAGCGAGTTTCGCCCGCCGGGGTGTGAGCCCTCCGAACCGGCGTCGCTCCGCTGGCGACCCGAGCGTCCTGCTGGGGCGGCGAGCCTAGGCGACGCCGGCAACGCCAGCCAGGAGGCTACCCGTCGGTTCGGCGAAGGAACGCGGGCACGTCGAGCGGGCTGTCCACGGCGTCCTCTCCCGCATCCATCCGCCTCGTCTGCCCCACCGCGTTGGCCAGCGGCCGCGACAGGGGCACGTCCAGGGTCGGACGGCGACTGATGCTCACGCGCGGCGGCCCCAGCACCGGCTCCTGGGGCGCGACCGGGGCCGGCATGGCCCGCGTCTGCGACGCGTACGCGCCCATGTCGACGGGCGTCTGCAGCTGCGAGGCAGTGGTCGCCGGTCTGAGCGGCAGGTCGAAGCCGGTGGCAATGACCGTGATCTTCACGCGCCCGTGCAGGTCCGGATCGACGACCGCGCCGAAGATGATGTTCGCTTCCTCGTGCGCGGCCTCCTGGATGATTGTGAGCGCCTCGTTCACCTCCATCAGCGACATGTCCGGGCCCCCGGTGACGTTGATGATCACGCCGCGCGCACCATCCACCGAGGCGTCTTCGAGCAGGGGGCTCGAGATGGCGCGGTTGGCCGCATCGGTGGCTCGGGTGTGCCCCTCGGCCATGGCCGTGCCCATCATCGCCACGCCCATCCCCGACATGATGGTCTTGACGTCGGCGAAGTCGAGGTTGATGAGCCCGGGGACCAGGATCAGGTCCGAGATGCCCTGGATGGCCTGCCGCAGCACATCGTCGGCTGTGACGAACGCATCGAGCATGCTGGTGCTGCGATCGATGACCGACAGGAGCCGCTCGTTGGGGATGGTGATGACGGTGTCGACCGCCTCACGAAGTGCCTCGAGACCGGCATCGGCCTGCTGCTGCCGCTTCTTGCCCTCGAACTTGAAGGGCCGCGTCACCACCGCGATGGTGAGCGCGCCGAGCTCGGTGGCGAGCGACGCGATCACCGGCGCCGCGCCCGTCCCCGTGCCGCCACCCAGGCCGGTGGTGACAAACACCATGTCGGCGCCCGACAGCGCCTGGATCAGGTTGTCGGTATCCTCGAGCGCCGCCTGTCGGCCGACGGTCGGATCCGCCCCGGCGCCGAGGCCCTTCGTCAACTTGGCGCCGATCTGGATCTTGATCGGCGCCGGGTTGGCGCGCAGCGCCTGCGCATCCGTGTTGGCGACGATGAATTCCACGCCCGAGAGCCCGGCCTGGACCATCCGGGTGACGGCATTGCTGCCGCCGCCTCCGACGCCCAACACTTTGATGCGGGCCCCCGCCCGGTTCAGCTCGTCGAGCGTCAGCCGCAAGGGGTTGTTGTCATGCACGTCCGCCATCACGCCTCCTCAGAAGAACTCCTTGAACACCGTCCGTAACCGTCCCATCACCCTCATCAGCGCGTTGCCTCCCGAATCCGCCCCGGCTGGACGATGCCGCTCGGCATAGCGGATCAGTCCGACCGCCGTGGCGTACGCTGGATTGCCGACGTGATCCGACAGGCCGCCCAAGCCGGTGGGCACGCCGCGGCGAATCGGCAGGTCGAAGATCTGCTCGGCGATCTCCGACATGCCCTCGAGCATCGCGCCACCACCAGTGATCACCAGGCCCGAGTTGAGCGATTTCTCGTAGCCGGCCTTGGCGATTTCGTCCCACACCAGGTGGAAGAGTTCCTCGGCACGGGGCTGGAGGATGTCGGAGAGGATGCGTCGCGCCATCACGCGCGGGCGGCGTCCGCCGACGCTCGCCACTTCGATCGTCTCGTCCTCGTCCACCATGCCCGACAGCGCGCAGCCGACCCGCCGCTTGACCTTCTCCGCCTCCGGAATCGGCGTGCGCAGGCCGACCGCGATGTCATTGGTGAAGTGATCGCCGCCGACGGCCACGACCGCGGTGTGCCAGAGGCTGCCCCGCTCGAAGATGGCGAGGTCCGCGGTGCCGCCGCCGACGTCCACGAGCGCCACGCCCAGCTCGCGCTCGTCGGGTGTGAGCACGGCCTCGGCCGCCGCGAGCTGGCTGATCACCGTATCCGACACCTCGACGCCGGCCCGATTGACGCAGGACACGAGGTTCTGCGTCGCCGCCTGGCTGCCGGTCACGATGTGCACGTTGACTTCGAGCCGCGCCCCGGTCAGCCCGACCGGAGCGCCGATGCCCTCCTGTTCGTCCACGACGAAGTCCTGGGGCAGCACGTGGATGATTTCGCGACCGGCCGGCAGGGAGACGGCGCGAGCCGCGTCGATGGCGCGGCGCACGTCGTCGCGCGTGACCTCGCGGTTCTTGCCGGCGACGGCGACGACGCCCCGGCTGTTGAAACCTTTGATGTGCGGTCCGCTGAGACCGAGGTGCACCGACCCGATCTCGACGCCGGCCATCAGCTCGGCTTCCTCGATCGACTTCTTGATCGAGTCGACCGCCGCCTCGAGGTTGACCACGACGCCCCGCTTCAGGCCGCGGGACTCGGCCGAGCCGAGCCCGATGACATCCAGTCCGCCGCCGTCCACCATCTCGCCCACCACCGTGCACACCTTGGATGTGCCGATGTCCAGTCCCACCACGTAGCGCTCACGCTGTGCCACGTTGCCTCCGTTCCACCCTACCGTCGGGCCTGCGCAGACGCCGGCGCGACGGCCGCGCCCTTCGCGGGCCGCACGTACAACCGTTCAGGAAACCGCAAATCCACATAGTCGATCGCGGCGACGCGCTCGCGCAGCGCGTCGCCGAGATCCAGGTACTGCTGGAGGCGCTCGACGAACGCCTCCTCGCCGAGGCGCAGCATCGCGGTGTCGCCCTCGAGCATCACCACCGCGTCGTGCGCGTTGCTGACATCGATCAGCGACACCTTGCCGAGCAGATCCGGACGAGCCGCCAGCCCCGCGATCACGCGCCCCGCCAGGGCCACGCGGGCCTCGTCCATCACACCCTTGCCGGGACCGGCCCCGCCCATCCCGTCGACCATCGGCAGGTCGAGGTCCGCGTAGGTCGGTCCGTACTCGTCGACGACAACGCCGTTCGCATCGACGAGGTAGAGGGCGCTCGCCACCCGACCGATGGCCATCGGTCGGCGCTCGCGAATGCGCACCTCAATCGTCGCGGGCAGGACGCGGCGCAAGGTGGCCTCTTCCACCCACGCCGACGACTGCAGGCGCTGCTGCCATTCGCCGAGGTCGATCCCGAGGATGTGGCGGCCGCGAAGGCCGTCGAGCAGCGACAGCACCTCGCCGGTCGAGAGCCGCTGGTTCCCGAAGACCGTGAGGTTGGTGACCCTCAGCGACCCGGCGGTCGCGACGAGGGCGGCGCCGCGCCACGCGGCGTAGGCCACCATCGTCAGACCAACGACGACCCGGGCCACAATCCAGGCGCCCCGCAGGCGCGACCGGCGCTTGCCAGACGGCTTGACGTGCGCGCGGCGGAACCGCTTGTCGGCTGGCGCAGCGACCGGAGGCATGGCTACGCCTCCTCCCTGGGCCCGAACCGCGCTGTCAGCGCCGCCACGACCCCAGTCGCAACGCCACCGATGGAGCCGGCTCCCATCGTCAGCACCAGATCGCCGGGCCGCGCCAGCGCGGCGACCGCGGCGGCCACGTCCGCGACCCGCGGCACGACGTGCACCGGTGCCACGCGATGAGCGTTGACCGCCGAAGCCAGCGCCTCCACCGTCACGCCTGCGATCGGATCCTCGCTGGCGGGATAGATGTCGGTGAGCACCACCTCGTCGGCCTCGGCGAGCGTGGCCGCGAACTCGTCGAGCAGCGCGCGCGTCCGCGTGTAGCGGTGGGGTTGGAACGCCAGCACCACGCGGCCAGGGTTCGCCGCACGAGCCGCCGCGATCACGGCGGCGATCTCCGTCGGATGATGGCCGTAGTCGTCGACGACGGTGACACCCGCCACACTACCCACGCGCTCGAACCGGCGCTCGGCGCCCTTGAAGTCGTGGAGGGCGGAGGCGATGCGTGCGTACGGCACGTCCAGCTCGAGCCCGACGGCGACGGCGGCCAGCGCGTTCGACACCGAATGGCGGCCGGGCACCTCCAGCGCCAGCGCGCCGAGCCGTACCGGCTCGCCGACACCGGACCGGTCGCGCCGCCAGACGGTGCAGCGTGAGCCGAAGCCCTCGAGCACGACATCTCGCGCTCGGAGCTCGGCCTGCTCGGCGTCGATCCCGTAGGCGATGACCCGCCGCGTGAGCCGCGGCCACACCGCCTGCAACTCGGCATCGTCGGCCGACGCCACGACGGCGCCGTAGAACGGTACCTTGTTGGCGAAATCCACGAACGCCTGCTGCAGCTCGGCGTAGCTGCCGTATGCCTCCATGTGCTCCCGGTCGATATTCGTCATCACGGCAATCGACGGCGACAGCTTGAGGAACGAGCGGTCGCTCTCGTCGGCTTCCACCACCATGTATTCGCCGCGGCCGAGCCGCGCATTGCTGCCAAACGCACTCAATCGCCCGCCAATCACTGCAGTCGGATCCAACCCTGCCCGCTCCAGCACGATCGCGATCATCGACGTCGTGCTCGTCTTGCCGTGCGCGCCGGCGACCGCGATCCCCTCGCGGAGCCGCATCAGCTCGGCCAGCATCTCGGCTCGCGGGATCACGGGCACTTGCCGGGCCCGCGCCTCCACCAGCTCGGGGTTGTCGGCGTGGACCGCCGACGAGTGGACGACCACGTCGACCTGCCCCACCTGTTCCGCCCGATGCCCCATCCACACCTTCACGCCGAGCGCCTCGAGCCGCGCGGTGACGTCGGAGGCTCTCACGTCCGAACCAGACACCTCGTAGCCCAGGTTGGCGAGCAGCTCGGCGATGCCACTCATGCCGATCCCCCCGATGCCGACGAAATGGACGCGACGCGTCTTACCCAGCAAGCACGCACACCCTGTCGGCGATGCGGGCCGCGGCATCCGGCCGTGCCAGCCTGCGCGCACTGGCGCCCATCTCCTGCCGTCGCGCCGCATCGCCGGCCAAGGCCAGCAGCTCCGTCGCCATCCGTTCCCCCGTCAATCCGCGCTCGTCGAGCACCACCGCCCCGCCTGCCCGCGCCACCGTCTCGGCGTTCTTCCGCTGGTGGTCGTCGGTGGCGGTCGGCAGCGGCACCAGCACCGACGGCCGGCCCGCCGCCGCCAGTTCCGACAGAGTGGTCGCGCCCGCGCGCGACACCACGAGGTCGGCCTGCTTCATCTCGCGGTCCATCTCGTAGAGGAAGGCTTCGACCCGCGCGTCGAGGCCTGCTTGTTGATACGCGTCGCGCACCAGGTCCAGGTCCCGTTCGCCTGTCTGGTGCGTGATCGCGAGATCCAGCCCGGAGGCAGCCAGCTGCGGCGCCGCCGCCACCAAGGCCAGGTTGATCGCGTGCGCGCCCTGAGAGCCGCCAAAAATCAGTACCCGTACCTTCCGGTCATGTCCCTCCGTTACGGCCGGCCCGAAGAACGCCGCGCGCACCGGGTTGCCGGCCACGAAGCCGGTGCGCGGAAAGAACCGCAACGCGTCCTCGAAGTTCACGGCCGCGGCGCCGACGAGCGGCGCCAGCAGCCGGTTGGTCAGCCCGGGCAGCGCGTTCTGCTCGAGCAGCATCGTCGGATAGCGGCGCAGCGCCGCGAGCGCCAGCACCGGCCCCGACGAGTAGCCGCCCACGCCCACCACCACGGAGGGCCGCCGCCGCGAGAGCACCCGCCACGCGTCCACTGCGGAGAGGGGAAGCAGCGCCAGCCCCCGCAGCCGCGTCACCACCGACTTGCCCTTCAGCCCGGCGACGCGAATCAAGTCCAGCGGAAACCCCTCGCGCGGTATCACCCGCACCTCGATCCCGGCCGCCGTCCCGACAAAGCTCACGTCGGTCCCCGCATCGCGGCGCTGCAACTCGCGCGCGAGCGCGACGCCCGGGTAGAGATGCCCGCCCGTCCCACCGCCGGCAATCAGCACGCGCACGGCTCACGCGGCTCCCGTCTCCGTGCCATGCTGCGAGATGTTGAGGAGCACTCCGACACCGAGCAGGTTGATCAGGAGCGACGATCCACCGGCGCTGACGAGCGGCAGCGGAATGCCCTTGGTCGGCATCAGTCCGAGGACGACGCTGATGTTCACGAAGGCCTGGAGGACGAGCATCATCGTGATGCCGAGCGCGAGGAACGCGCCGAAGCCGTCGGGAGCGCGCAGAGACGTCCGCATCCCGCGCCACGCGATCACGCCGAAGCATGCCAGGATGACCACGGCGCCGATCAGGCCCATCTCCTCGGCGATCACGGCATAGATGAAGTCGGTGTGCGGCTCGGGCAGGAAGAACAGCTTCTGCTTGCCGGCCATCAGCCCCTTGCCGAACACGCCGCCGGTCCCGACCGCAATCAGCGACTGAATGATCTGGAAGCCGTCGCCGAGCGGGTCGGCCCACGGATTCAGGAAGGCGAGCAGGCGCCTGCGCCGATAGCTGGCCGACATCAGGACGGCGTAGAACGCCGGGGCCATCAGGAGCGCGACGCCAGCGAAGTACTTGTAGCTGAGCCCGGCCGCGAACAACATGACGCTGACGATGGCCATCAGCGAGACCGCGGTCCCGAAGTCGGGCTCGAGCAGGATCAGCCCGATCACCACGCCGGCGACGAGCGCGATGGGCAGGAGCGAATAGGTGATGTCGTTGATGCGGTGCATCCGCCGCTCGAGAGTCAACGCTGCGAAGAGCACCACGGCCAGCTTGGCCAGCTCCGACGGCTGGACGCCGAAACCGGCGAGGGCGAACCAGCGGCGTGTGCCGTTGACCGGGCGCGAGAAGAGCACGGCCGCGAGCAGCACCGCCGCGACGACCAGCAGCGTCCAGATCAGCCGCTCGTTCTTGTAGGTGCGGTAATCGACTCGCATCACGAGCGAGAGCAGTGCGACGCCCACCGCCACCCACATCACCTGCTTGGTGACGAAGAGATACGGCTGCTGGAAGCGCTCGAGCGCCACCAGGGCGGACGCGCTGTACACCATCACCACGCTGGCGCAGATGAGCGCCAGGGTCGCGAGAAACATCCACTTGTCCGACTGCAGCTTCCGCGCCATATGTTCCGGTTCCTGCCGCCTCGGCCCCGCGTTTCCGTGACGCGGGGCCGGGCCCCACTATTCGCTTGAGTTGAGCCTGCCCTCAGCTCAAACTCCCCTCCGATGCGCCGAGCCCCTCTCGCCTGTGAGCGGATGGAAACGTCGCTCCAGGCAGTCGGGGGCTAAAGTCCGGCGGCTTCGACTCGATACGAGGGTCGGTGAGCGCTCCGGTATCTGGAGCCCTCCCCGCACGCTCCCCGCGGCACCGGCCGCGGAGTGTCGGGTCGAAGCAGTCAGCAGTCGTCAGTCAGTTGTGGGAATGGGACACCAGTCTCGCAGACCGGGGTAGCCTGCGTTCCCAGCGACCGGCTCCCATTCGCCTCCAACCAACTGACGACTGCTCACTGCTCACCCGTGACACCCTCCTCGGCCAACCGTCGCACCTCTTCCTTGAACCGGCGTCCGCGGTCCGCGTAGTCCACGAACATGTCGAAGCTCGCGCACGCTGGCGCGAGCAGCACCACGCCGCCGGGGCGGGCCAGCGTCCATGCACGGCGCACGGCCTCGGCCAGCGAATCGGCCTCGACCACCGGGACCGTACCGGCGAGCGCCTCCCGGATGAGCGGCCGCGCTTCGCCGATGGCGACGACCGCCCGGCCATGGGCGGTGAGCGGCCCAGCCAGCTCGTGCAGGTCGCCGCCCTTGAACTTGCCGCCCACGATGGCGACCACCGAGGAGAAGCTCTCGATCGAGCGGGCCGCCGCGTCCACGTTGGTCGCCTTCGAGTCGTTGACGAAGCGCACGCCGCCAATCGTGGACACCGGCTCCATCACGTGCTCGAGTCCCGTGAATCCCTCGAGCGCCCGGACCATGGCCGCGCTGTCAGCGCCGGCGAGCGACGAGATCGTGCTGGCCGCCACCACATTGCTCAGGAGATGCCGTCCCGCGAGATGGACCGCGCTCAGCGGCACCAGCGGCACGTCGCCGTCTGACGTGCGCTGCCAGATGAAGCCGCGATTCGCAAAAACGTGGGCGCCGATGGGGGCGTCGAGCGCGTAACGGACCTGTCGTGCCGGCGTGAGGCGGGCGAGGTCCAGCGCTGCCGCGCTGTTGGCGTTCACCACCGTCCAGTCCTCGGCGGTCTGGTTCGCGAACACGCGCTGCTTGGCCGCGGCGTAGGCCGCCACCGACGGATGCCGATCGAGGTGGTCCGGCGAGAAGTTGAGTAGCGCGGCAATCTTCGGGTGAAAGCGATCGGTGGCTTCGAGCTGAAAGCTGCTCGCCTCGACCACGTGTACGGTGTCGTCAGTGGACGACTCGACCTGGGCGCTGAGCGGGACGCCGATGTTGCCGCCAACCAGCACCCGCTTGCCCGCCGCCTCGAGCATGCGCCCGACGAGCGTCGTCGTCGTCGACTTGCCCTTGGTCCCGGTGATGGCCACCACCGGGCCCCGCACCCAGCGCGAGGCCAGCTCCAGCTCGCCGATCACAGGGACGCCGGCCGCACGCGCGAGCGCGACTTCGGGCAGCTCCATCGGCACGCCGGGGCTGAGCACGATCAGGTCCGCACCGGTGAACGCGTCGGCGCGGTGGGTGCCGAGCTCCAGCGCCACGCCCGCCGACGTGAGGGTGTCACTTTCAGGGATGGCCGGCTTCCGGTCGGTCAGCGTGACCCGGGCGCCGCGACGCGCGAGCAGCAGAGCGGCAGCGACGCCGCTTCGTGCGGCGCCGACCACCAGCACGCGCTGACCCTGGACTGAAAAGGCGTGGCCGGTCATCGCAGTTTCAGGCTCGTCAGGCTGAAGAGCGCGAAGATGATCGAGACGATCAGGAATCGCGCGATTATCTTGGGCTCCTGCCAACCGAGCAGTTCGAAGTGATGATGCAGCGGGGCCATCAAAAACACCCGCTTCCCGGTGAGCTTGAACGACGCGACCTGAATGACGACCGAGGCCGCTTCGAGCACGAAGACGCCGCCGACCAGCACGAGCAGGATCTCCTGCTTGATCAGGATGGCCACCGTGCCCAGCGCGCCGCCGAGGGCGAGGGAGCCGACATCGCCCATGAAGATCTCGGCCGGGTGCGCGTTGTACCAGAGGAACCCGAGGCTGGCGCCGACCAGCGCGCCGCAGAACACGGTGAGCTCGGCCGCCGGCGCGAAGCGTACCAGCAGCAAGTACTCCGCGAAGACGCGATGGCCGGTGACGTAGGCCAGGGCCGTGAGCGTCGCCGCGGAGACGGCAAAGGTGCTGATGGCCAGCCCGTCCAACCCGTCGGTGAGGTTCACCGCATTGCTCCAGGCCACCAGCACGAACACGGCGAACGGCACATAAAACCAGCCCAGGTCAGGAATGAGCTGCTTGAAGAACGGGAAGATGAGGCGGGTGTTGTAGAGGTCCTGCGCCGCCAGCACCATCAGCACGACGCTGACGAGAAAGGCGGTGAGCACCTGCAGCCCGATCTTGTAGAGCGGCGAGAGACCGCCCGACGATCGCCGCGTGATCTTGAGATAGTCGTCCAGGAACCCGATTCCGCCAAACGCCGCCGTCGTCATCACCGCAACCCACACGTAGACATTCGTCAGGTCGGCCCACAGCAGCGTCGGTCCGAGCGCCGTCGCGAGGATGAGCAGGCCACCCATCGTGGGGGTGCCCGCCTTGGCGCGGTGCGACTGCGGCCCTTCCTGCCTGATCACCTGCCCGATCTGGAACTCGCGCAACCGCCGGATCAGCCAGGGGCCGAGAACCAGGCTCACCGCGAGCGCCGTCAGGCTGGCGGCGGCGGTGCGGAACGTGATGTAGCGCGCCACGTTCAGCACCCCGACCTGGGGCTGCAGCGAGATCAGCAGGTGGTAGAGCATCTCAACCGAGCATGGCCACGAGCCGATCCACCACGAGGTCCGTCTTCACGCCCCGTGACCCCTTCACCAGCACCACGTCTCCTTCGCCAACCAGCATGGCCACCAGGTCCGCGGCCTCGGTGCTGGTGGCGAGATGTCGCACCACCTGAGAATCCAGGCCTGCCTCCACCGCCGACCGGCCCAATGCCTGCGCGGGCGCGCCACCGACCGTGATCAGCAGGCCGAGGCCGGCTGCCGCCGCACTCCGCCCGCAGGCCTCGTGCAATGTCATCGCAAGAGCGCCCAGCTCCAGCATCTCGCCGAGCACCGCGACCCGACGGCCGTCCGCCGGCTCGCTTGCCAGCATCGCGAGCGACGTCTTGAGCGCCGAGGGACTCGAGTTGTAGCTGTCGTCCACGACGGTCACGCCCTGGCGGAGATGACGCACTTCGCCGCGTCGCTTCGCCGGCGCCAGGCGCGCAATTCTCTTGGCCACCTCCGTCAGTGGCACGCCCATCTCCGTCGCCACTGCCGTCGCGCACAGCACATTGGAGAGGTTGCCGCGTCCCAGCAGCGGCACGGTGACCGCCGCCTCGGCACTCCGGGTCCTCACGATCGCGCGCATGCCGGCGAGTCCGAGCTCCTTCACCTCCACCGCGCGCACGTCCGCACCTTCGCCGTACCCGAACGTCACGACCCGGCCGGCGAAGCCCGCGGCATACCGCATCACGCGAGGGTCGTCCGCATTGGCGACCAGCAGCGCTTCACGGGCCGCGCCCTCGAGAATCTCGGCCTTCGCGGCGGCGAGGGCGTCGGCGGTGCCGAAGTTCCCGATGTGCGCGTCGCCTACGTTGGTCCACACCCGGATGTCAGGCTCGGCCAACCCGACGAGCACGCGAATCTCGCCCGGGTGGTTCATGCCCAGTTCCATCACCGCGACATCAGCCCCGTGCCGCAGCTCCAGCAGGGACAACGGCAGGCCGAGGTGGTTGTTCAGGTTGCCCGCGTTCCTCACCACGGTGAACGTGCCTTCGAGCAGCGCCGCGATGGTCTCCTTGGTGGTCGTCTTCCCGGCGCTGCCGGTAATCGCCACCACCTTCGCCCTCGACTCGCGACGGACCACGCGACCGAGCTCCTGCAGCGCGCGAATCGTCTCGGCCACGCGCACCACGGCTGCGGGCGCGAGCGTCGGCAGGTCCAGGTCGCGGCTGGCCACCACCACACGCGCCCCTCGTGCGACGGCCTCTGGGGCGAACTCGTGGCCGTCGCGCGCCGCGACGATGGCGAAGAACGCGTGCCCGGGGGCGATCGACCGCGAGTCGATCGAGAACCCGCTCGGTTCCACGTCCGGATCGCCGGCGACGACACGGCCGTGCATGGCAGCAGCCATGCGCGCGGCGGTCAGTACGGTCGGTGTCCCGCCCACCTATACCGCCCTCGTCTGCTTCGCTCGCCGTCGTCCCAACGCCGCCCTGGCGACGGCGACATCGTCGAACGGCAGCACGCGATCGCCGATCTGCTGGTATTTCTCGTGTCCCTTTCCGGCGACGAGCACGAGATCGCCCGACCGGGCCTGCGACACGGCGTGGTCGATGGCCTCGCCGCGGTCGACGATGGACATCACGGCCACGTGCCGCCCGGCATGAGAGGCGGGCGTGATGCCTCGACGGATGTCGTCGAGGATCCGCGCTGGATCCTCACTGCGCGGGTTGTCCGAGGTCACGATCACGACGTCGCTCAGCCGCGCCGCGACCATGCCCATCAACGGCCGTTTGGTCGTATCGCGATCGCCACCGCAGCCGAACACCGTGACCAGCCGCTGCGGAGCCAGCGGCCGGGCGGTCTCCAGCAGGTTGCGCAGCGCGTCATCGGTGTGGGCGTAGTCCACGACGACCGTGACATCGTCACCGGTGTCCGAGACGACTTCGAAGCGGCCCGGCACCCCCGACAGGGCGTGCACGCCGCGAGAAACGGCTTCCAGCGGCAGGTCCAGGGCCACGGCCGTCGCCGTGGCGGCCAGGATGTTATAGACGTTCGGCCGCCCGACGAGCGACGACCTCACGGCCACGCTCCCCTTCGGCGTTCGGACGTCGAGGGTCAGGCCGCCGATATCGAGCGCGAACGGGCCCGGTGTCACATGGGCGATCTGCGTGATGCCGTAGGTGATGGCGCGCGGGCAGACCGCGAGCAGCGAGGTGGCGCGCGGATCGTCCGCGTTCACGACGCCGGCCACGCCGGGCTCGAGCATCTGGAACAGGCGGCGCTTGGCCGCGAAGTACTGCTCCATGTCCTCGTGGAAGTCGAGGTGATCGCGAGTGAGGTTGGTGAAGACCGCGGCCGCGAACCGCATGCCGTCCACGCGCTTGAGCGCAAGTGCGTGCGAGGACACCTCCATCACCGCCGATCGGCAGCCTTGCTCCAGCATCTCGGCCAGCAATTGCTGCACGTCTGGCGCCTCCGGGGTCGTCCGCGATGCCTCGCGTTCGACCCGGCCGACCCGGTACGAAACGGTGCCCATCACGCCCGCGCTGAGACCGGCCGCGTCGAGCACGGCGGCCAGCAGGTAGCTGGTCGTGGTCTTGCCATTGGTCCCGGTGACACCGACGACCGGCATCCGTCGGCTCGGGCTGCCGAAGAAACGGTCGGCGAGCAGGGCCAGAGACAGTCGCGCGTCGCGCACCTGCATCCACGGGACGGTGACTGTCGCCGGCGACGGCGTTTCGGCGATGACGGTGATCGCTCCGCGCGCGATGGCCTGAGCCGCGAAGCTGGCGCCATCGGCCTTCTGCCCGCGCAGCGCGACGAATACGGCCCCAGGCCGCACCGAACGCGAGTCGTAGGCGATCGCGGTGACGGGCGTGGGTGCGACGAGATGGACGAACGTCGAGGCCTCGACGCCAACCACCTCGGCGACGTCGCCGAGTGTCATAGCGGCGGCACTCCCGGCACGAGGGCCGCCTGCGGGTCGCGCTCGAGCACGAGCGTGCACAGCGTGCCCGGCTCGAGCGGAGAGCCGGGCAAGGGCCGCTGATCGACGACGATCCCGACGCCGCTGACTCGCGGGGTGAGGCCGAGGCGAGCGAGCTCGTGGACCGCTTCCCGCACACCGTAGCCGCGCAAGTCGGGCAGCACCGTGAGCCCGGTCACCGGCACGGTCGTCGACACCACGATCGGGCGCGGTTGGGACGGCGGTGCGGCGGCGCGGCGCGGCACGATCACCGCCGGCGCCGGGTTGATCGTCGGGGCGACACCCAGGTGGCGCAGCCCTTGCTCGGCAATCCGCTGGAAAATCGGCCCCGCTACCACGCCGCCGGTGTCGCCGCCGGCACGCGGCGTGTCGATCATCACGATCACGGCGAGGGCGGGGCGCCGCGAGGGCACGAATCCGACCATCGATACGTTCTGCAGCGTGTTCGAGTAGCGGCCGTTCACCAGCTTGTCGGCGGTGCCGGTCTTGCCAGCCACGGTGAACCCGGCGATCTTGGCGCGCGTCGCCGTGCCGCGCTCGACGACCGCCTCCATGATCCCCGTCAGCGTGGCCGCGGTCTGCGTCGAGATCACCGTGCGCACCGGGTTGGGCTTCACCGGCGTTCGCACGCCGTCCCTGGTCACCGCCCGCACCAGCCGCGGCTCGTACAACGTGCCGGAGTTGCCCACCGCACTGGCCGCAGTCACCATCTGGAGCGGGGTGACCCCCACCTGGTAGCCCATCGACACCGACGCGAGGGCGCTGTCGTTCAGGGTCGACCAGACGATGCCGCTGCTCTCGCCATGGAAGTCGCGGGAGCTGGGACGGCCGAAGCCGAAGCGGCGCACGTACAGGCTCATCCGCTCGGCGCCGACCCGCGCGCCGATCTTGATGGCGCCCACGTTGCTCGACTTGACGATGACGTCGGTGAAGGAGAGCGGCCCATACCGGTGCATGTCATCGACGACCCGGTGGCCGATCCGGATCAGCCCGGCGCTGACGTCGATGATCTCCGTCGGGTTGAACAGGTGCTCCTCGATCGCCGCCGACGCGGTCACGAGCTTGAAGGTGGATCCGGGCTCGTACAGGTCCTGAATGGCCCGGTTCCGGCGCGCCGAATCGGAGAACTCGCCGTACATGTTGGGATTGAAGGTCGGCCAGTTGGCCATGGCCAGGATCTCGCCCGTCTGCGGATCCATGACGACGACCGTGCCGGCGTCGGCGCGATGCTCCTGCACGCCCACGCGCAGCTCGCGCTCGACGATGTACTGGAGGTGGGCGTCGATCGTGAGCTCGATCGAGCCGCCGGAGGTCGGTGCGCGCTCGAGCCGGTTGAATGCTTTGCCTCGCGCGTCGGTCTGGACCAGCAACTTGCCTTCCCGGCCGCGCACCACCTTGTCGTAGGC
>DATLLC010000035.1:0-3066 GCA_035538015.1 Vicinamibacterales bacterium | reverse complement strand
GACCCATAGCTGGTTCCAGCTCGGCTCGCTGACGCGAGCCTCGCGTTACGACTCGACCGATGGATCGCTTGTGTTTGGGAACACGGCGCAACGGCGATGCCTGTCGCGCCGCACGTCCAGCGAGTGGACGACGCCCGGATCGACGCCGATCCGGGCCGCCCGCGTATCACCCGGGTTTAGCTGCCGCTGATGGAGATAGCGGTCGTAGACGTCCAGGGGAGACGGAACGTGATCCAGGCTTTCTGGGCCACGGCGTCCACCGACACGACGTAATCAACGTCGTTGGTGAGCGTTTCGCCGTTGAAGCTGACAGCTGGCGGATTGCTCGCGGTGTAGTTCTGGATGACCAGCACCGGGTTGTAGAGCGAGCCGGCGGCGACCTGGGCGCTGAGCTCGAGCTGGTTGCCCGCGGCCACGGCGGTCCAGACGGAGTAGCGCGCGTCGTAGCCGGCGGGCTCGAGCGTGACCTCGTCCGTGCGACCGGCGCCGCCGGGACCCATGGTCGGCACGCTGCCGACGCTCGCGGTGAGCGTGGTCTTCTGTACCGTCTCGATTTCGCCGACCTGGCCGAGCACCGTGCTCTCGCTGTGCTTACCGAGCACCATGAAGACCGAGTAGCTCTGATACGGGTAGCCGCTCACCTGGCGGTCGTCGCCGAAGGCGTTGTACATGGGCGAGCCCATCGTCGAGCCGCCGACGGCGCCGCGGTTGGTGCCCCAGGCCAGGCGATGCGAGTCGGTGGGCGTGTTGACGCAGGCCGGATCCTCCATGCACAGCGAGTACTGGTTGAGCTGGTACGGCCAGTTCCAGGTGCTCGGCATCGCGCCTACCTGGGTGCTGTCGCTGCTGCGGTTGGCGCTGGTCTTGCCCCAGTTCGAGTAGTACCAGGACCCGCCCGCGTCGTGCTGCGTCTGCGTCTGCGTCTGCACGGCGCCCATCTCGGCGTCGGGCGTGTCAGTCCATTCCTGAACGTACGGGACCTCGTTCGGCTGCGTGTAGTCCCACTCGCTGTTCATGGTCAGCGGGCTGGTGGTAGTCCTGAAGCGATAGCGATCGCCCCAGCCAACGCCGGAGATGAGGACCCTGCCCAGGTTCTCGTCGCCGGTCCAGGCAATGTCGCCGTAAGGCGTGCGGATGTCGGCGTTCATCGAGCCGACGGGCGCGCCGGTCATGTCGTAGGTGACGGCCAGCACCGGGTTGTTGCGGCCGGTGGCGAAGAACCAGTTGAACGTGATCGGGATCTGCTGCCCGGTGATGGTCTGCGTGATCTTGTACTGGTAGAGCGCGTGGTGCGCGCCCACGAAAATGGGCTCAAAAGTCCCTGGCGCACCCATGGCGGAGTTACCGCCATCGCCGAAATGGCTGACGGCATAACCCCAGCCCGCCACCACGCCGTTGGCCATGGTGCCGGTGGCGACGCGCGGCGTACCGTCGACGTCGTAGACGAACTGGCGCACGTAGCCGCCGCCGACACGGACCATCGCCGCCTGGCGCGGCTTGCAGAAGGCGTCGTTCCAGGAGAAGCGATCGGTGTCGTAATCAGCGACGGTGACGTTCTCTTCGAGCGTCAGGCCCGGGCAGGCCTCGGTCGGCCGCGGTGGCACGGGAGTGGGCCCGGGAACCGCGCCAGTGCCGCCGTTCGCGACGCTGCTGCCGCCCGTTCCGCCCGCACTCGAGCCGCCGGGAGCCGCTCCAGCGCTGCTCGTTCCGCCGGCCGCGGCGCCCGCTGTCGCGGAGCCCGCTGCTCCCCCTGACGCCACACCTGCGCTGGCGCCGTTCGCTGCCGGCGGCGCGCCCTCCTCACGTGTATCGATCGCGCAGCTCGCGACGATGGGAAGACAGGCCAAGAAACCGCACAGACGAGGCGCGCGCAAGACCATGGATACACTCCTCCGCTTCGAGCGTCGAAACGTCGACAGGACCGGCAACTGGCGCGGAGTCTAGCGGTGGACTAGTCGCCGGCAAGCGACGCACGCAGTTGTGACGAAGACCTGACTAACGTTCATCACGCCCGAGAGTGTGGCACCTGTGGCATGCCACACAGGCCCACTTGTTTGGAGTTTGTTTAGACGGCAGCCCCCGTAGCGACACCTCTGGCTTCGGTCCTGCCGCCCATTGCCGTCGTGACGCGGTTCGCGAGGCACGCGTCAGCGGGCCGAGCTGGAACGACTTCGTGGGTCTTGGCAACGGCAGATCTCGATCCGCGAATGAGACCCGAGTCACGACGAACTGACCGAACAGGCGCGGCTTTCTAGCAAGACACCAGGAAGGCCAAGCGCTGTGCGCAGGCACTCCGCAAAAACAGAAAATCCGGCGAGGCCCGCGCTAGCGGGCCGAGCCAAGAGGCCCGCGCTAGCGGGCCGAGCCAAGAGGCGCGCGTAGCGCGCCGAGCGAAGGCAACTAGCCGCCCGCGGCTCCGCCGTTGCCGCCTGCCCCGCCGCCGCCGGGGGGGACACAACCGGGATCAGGGAAGGCTTCGTGGCGCACCCACTCACCGCCCTCGCAGGTCAGCGAGTTGCCGAAGCTGCACGGCGAGTCGCCGCCGTAGACGCAGTGCTTGCCGTTTGGCTCGCACGCGCTGCCCTCGGCTTCGATGACGTTCGAGGGGCAACCATCGTCGCCACCACCGCCGCCCGCGCCGCCCTCGCCGCAGCTCGGATCGGGGAACGCCTCGTAGCGCACCCACTCGCCGCCCTGGCACTTGAGCGAGTTACCGAACTGGCAAGGATCGTCACCACCGTCGCTGCACCACTTGTCCTCCTCGTCGCAGCTGGTGCCCTCGGCAGCCAGGAGATTGGCCGGGCAGGCGTCGCCATCGCCGCCACCCGCTCCGCCGACGTCGGTCTGACCGGCTGAGCCCGCCGTGCTCCCACCCGAGCCGCCTCGGCCGCCCTTGCCTGCGTCGTTCGTACCGCCCCTGCCCGCGTTCGACCCGCCGTTCGCAGCCGGCTGCTTATCGTCATCGTCCGAATCGCACGCCACCAGCAAGAGTCCACCGACAGCGAGCGACGCCACCACCAACAAGTTCTTCATGCTCTCCGTGATTGCAAAGCGCATACCTGCCAA
>DATLLC010000034.1:0-3075 GCA_035538015.1 Vicinamibacterales bacterium | reverse complement strand
CACCGACCGGATCATCGACTACACGTTCGCGCTCGGCGGACCGATCCTGAAGGACAAGCTGTGGTTCTTCACCTCGGCGCGCTACTTCTCGGTGAACAACTTCATCGCCAACACGTTCTTCGACGACGGCAGCCAGGGCGTGGACGACCAGGCCATCAAGAGCGCGATGGGGCGGCTGACGTGGCAGGCGTCGCCGCGGAACAAGATCACTGCGTACTTCGACGAGGTCGACAAGTATCGTGGCCATGACATGCAGAGCAACTACGATCCGGAGACGGCGTCCTACCGCTGGTTCTCGCCCGCGTACCACACGACCAGCGTCAAATGGTCGTCGCCGTTCACGAGCAGGATGTTCCTGGAAGCCGGGTGGTCCAGCAACCTGGAGTACTACACCAACAGCTACCAGGAGGGCGTCGAGGAGCCGCGCGGGACGGCGGCATGGTTCGCCAAGGCGTCGCGCAACGATTTGGATCTGGGCAACCTCACGACCGCACCCCAGTCCCGCATCACCGAGAGCCCGGCCCGCTACGCGATGATGGGCGCCGTCACCTACCTCCTGGGGCAGCACAACCTGAAATTCGGCATGCAGTCCACCTGGGGGTCGTTCACCCACACCCGTGACGCCAACGCGGATCTGGTGCAGCAATACCGCAGCACCTCGACCGGCATTCCCTTCACGGTGCCCGACAGCGTGCTGGTGCGCAACACGCCGCTCACCTACGGCGAGCGGTTGAACTACGACCTGGGCTTCTTCGCACAGGATTCGTGGACCTTCAACCGCCTGACGATCAACGCCGGCCTGCGCTACGAGAAGGTGAAGGCGCAGGTGCTGGCTGCCGAGTCACCGGCCGGCCGGTTCGTGCCGGCCCGGAGCTTCGAGCCGATCGACAACCTGCCCAACTGGAGCAACTTCGCGCCCCGCTTCGCGACGGTCTACGACCTGTTCGGCAACGGCAAGACGGCGCTGAAGTACTCGATCAACCGCTACAACCTGGCCCGGACCACCGGCATCGCGTCGCAGTACAACCCGTTGCTCAACCAGACCGCCACCTTGCAGTGGCGCGACGTCAACGGCGACGACATCGCCCAGGGCGAGCGCGGCTGCAACTATGGGACCGCCGGGACCCCCGGCTGCGAGATCAACTTCGCCCAGCTGTCCTCGAACTTCGGGATCGCGGCGCTGGCCACTTATGGCGACTACCCGAGGACGTGGAACCTCGAGCAGGGTGCCGAGATCCAGCACGAGCTGCTGCCCAACCTGTCGTTGGCTGGCAGCTGGTATCGAGGCGCCTTCAAGGACCTGAACGTCAGCCTCAATCAGAGCTGGTCGACCGCGGACTACACGCCCTACACGCTGTACGACCCGCTCAGCGGCGAGCCGTTCACCGCCTACGGGCGGAGCGCGGCCGCGCAGGCGCGGCCCGCCAGATACCTCGACACTTACGATCCGGAGCGGAAGCGCCAGTACGAGGCATTCAATCTGGAGTTCCGGTATCGCCCCTACGCCGGCGCTCAGCTGTTCGGCGGTATGTCGATCGAGCGGATGCGCGAGACGTTTTGTACCGCGCCGGACGACCCGAACTACGTGTCCATCTCCGCCACGATCGCGACACCGATCTTCAACACCCAGCGCTTGTGCGACGAGACCCAGCTCGATATCCCGTGGCGGAAGACGGGTAAGCTGTCGGCCTCGCTGCCAGTCGGCTGGGGGATGACCTTCAGCGCGGCGTTGCAGTCGAACGTGCCGTCGCCGCAGAACCCGTCGTTCAGCAGCCGCCGCGTCACCGCGACCCGGGGCGCGACCAGATACCCGGCCAACTGTCCGTCGCCGTGCCCGGCCGGCGAGGTGGTCCTGCCAACGGCCGTCTTTGCGCAGCCGAGCATGACCTTCAACCTCGTTGCCGAGAACGCGTCACTCGGAGAACGGATCACGCAGCTCGATTTCAAGGTGAGCCGCACGTTCCGGCTCAACCGGATGAGCCTCATCCCCACGTTCGAGGTGTTCAACGTGAACAACTCGGACGCGATCATCAGCTACGTCACGACCAATGCGCTGAGCTCGCAGTTCCTCGCGCCCAACAGCATCATGCAGGGCCGGTTGTACGGCGTTGGCCTGATGGTGCGCTGGTAGACGCCTCGCGAGCCGGGCGATCATGCGTCGCCCGGCTCGTACCCATGCTGTTTTGGGATAGTGCTGAAATGCGCACCGGGCATGGAAAGACACGCGTTGACAGCTGGATGACAAGGCGTTACATTCCGGCCACATCATCCGGGTTCTCCGCCTTCATCCCGTTCGGTTGTTCCACCCTTAGAGGAGGCGCGATGTCAGGAATGGTCAGGCGCGGTTGGAGATCGGCGATCCTGGTCTGGGCCCTCGTGGTCCTGGCCTCACCGCTCGCGTATGCACAGAGCGGATTCACGGGCACTGTACGAGACACGAGCGGGGCGGTGCTGCCCGGCGTCACGGTGGAAGTGGCGAGCCCCGTGCTCATCGAAGGCAGCAAGACTGACGTCACCGGTGCGGAGGGCACGTACCGGATCGTGGATCTGAGGCCCGGCACCTACACCATCACGTTCACGCTGTCAGGCTTCAAGACGGCACGGTTCGAGGCCGTGGAACTCCGGGCCGACTTCACGGGGACATTCAACGCCAACCTCGAAGTCGGCGCCCTCGAGGAATCCATCACCGTCACCGGCGCCTCGCCGGTCGTCGACGTTTCCAGCAACGCGAAAGTCGAAGTGCTCACCCGCGAGGTGCTGGACCAGGTGCCGACCGGCCGCAACATCCAGGCCTACGCGCAGCTGGTGAGCGGTGTGACGCTGAACGTGCCCGACGTGGGCGGCTCGCGCGGCATGCAGCAGACCTACATGTCCACCCGCGGCCTCACCTCGGCGAACAACATCGTGACGGTGGACGGCCTGATGGTGAACGGCCTCGATGGCGACGGGGCCGTGCAGCAGTACTTCAACCAGTCCATGGTCCAGGAAATGAGCTATCAGACCAGCGGCGCCGGCGCGGACGTCTCGCCCGGCGGCGTCCGGATGGCGATTGTCGCCAAGGACGGCGGCAACCAG
>DATLLC010000033.1:0-3058 GCA_035538015.1 Vicinamibacterales bacterium | reverse complement strand
AGAGCCTAAAGTGGCCGGTCCGGGAACATGATCGTCCGCCACATGTGGGCGACGGGGCTGTTGTCGTAGCCGAGGCCTTCCTTGGGCTGCTTGAACTGGCGGCCGATGATGTCGATGAACGGCTCGATCGACACCTTCTGGTTCGGGTCGAACGAGTAGAGATCGTTGACCGTCACGAGGCGCGGATGGTCGTACCACTTGTGGTCGCGGACCATCTCGTAGGTCTTCTGCAGGTAGGGCTCGGGCTTGTAGTCCTCGCCGAAGGTCCGCAGGTAGCTCTCCGGGTACTCGTAGCCGAACTTCTCGTCCGGATAGAAGCGGAGCGTCTGGTGGTAGCGGATCGCGAACGCCACTTTCTCGTGGACGTAGGGCTCGATGATCTGCGCGCCCCACCAGCCGTGGTCGACCTTGACGAGCGCGTGCACGGTGTCGTGCATCAGGCAGGCGAAGATTACCTCTTCGGGCATGCCGGTCTTGAGGGCGCGCGTGGCGCTCTGCAGCACGTGGTTGGCGGGCGCGAAGCGTTTCTCGAAGAACTCGAGCAAGGTCGGGGCATCGGACATCTTGGCCAGCGGCCCGCGGGGCGACCCGTCGCGATTGCTGGCGTTGAACACATTGCCGCCGCCGCGGCGCACGCCGGTGAGCTTCGCGTTGCGCTCGGCGATTTCGGCCATGGTCGGGAACTTCTCCGGGGCACCGCCCTGTTGCAGGGCCGTCGCCGCGTCGAGCTCTTCTTCCAGGTAGGCTTCCAGCGCGTCGGCCTTCTGTTCGGAGGTCATCAGCGCGACAGCCGCGGCGCCTCCGAGGCTTTCAATGAACCGTCGGCGATCGATGTTCATGCGGTCCTCCACGAGGGTCGGGCCGAGGTCCAGCCCTCGACGCGGCCTCACCCTCCAGCACCGGTCAACATGCGCCTTTTGCGCGGGCCGCGTCAAGAGGATCCAGAAAATGCACGGCGCGCCGGGACCTGAGCGGCCTGCTGGATGGCGGCGCCGTCGAGGGCCGCAGTGTCGGGTAGCGGGCTCGATCCCGCCGCCTCAGCCTCGCGATCCTCATACCGTGGGGCAAGCTGGTTCGGCAGGTAGCCGTTCTCCTGGCGGTCCTGATCGAGCTCTTGAGTGAGGATGTCCCGCACCGCGGCCATCTGGTCCGCGTTCAGACGCATGGCCTTGGCTTCGGCAATTCCTCGAACACCCGCTGCACCAGGCACTGGACCCGGGCCAGATCGCACGTCCAGTCGATCCGGACCCGGAACTCGGGACGCGGGTAATTGATCGCCTGGCTGTCCACGGCCATGCTGTAGGTGCCGCCGAGCTCGTCACGAATGGCGTCGCTCAGCCGCGACTGTAGCAGCAGCACCATCATTCGCAGCGCCAGCTTGTGGGTCGTAGTATTGGAACGGCCGGAGAAGACGATCGAGACCTCGGCTTTCGGCTCGATCCCTTGCGCATGGCCCTCTCGATCACGCCGATCGGAGCCGTGATCCCGAGGTCACGCCAGCTTTCACGCGCCGCGCTCGCCGGCAGGCTGGCCAGGTAGGTTTTGACCAGCGGCCGGATGGCCGCCGGCGTGAAGCTGCCAACGAAGATGAACGTGAAGTTGGCCGCGTTGGCGAACCGCGCCTTGGCGCGCGTATTCATCATGAGCACGTAGAGCCGAAACGGTTGCAGCCCCCAGGAGAACTTCTGCGATCCGTGTGGTCGTTGACGAAAGTCAACGGAATCTCGACCTTTTTGCGTATCGCGCACGACGCCTTCGAAATCGTTAATCTCAACAAGCTCAGATGCCGATGATAAGTATTTGGATGCCTTCCTGTTGCAACTCCGCGCATTGCTCCAGGGTAAGCTCGTAAGCCTTCCCCTTTATGTTCGGCCCGGGTCGCGCGCTTCCGACCGTCGAGCCCGGTGATCTTGCGCACCTTAACGGTGCCGCTCTTGCAGGGCCAATCCTTCAGAATGGTGTTGAGCTCCAAGCTCATCGTACGGACGATAGTCCCCATGAACGTGGTGGGCGGTGACCGGAACGACCGTTATCAGACCCTCTCCGAGGGATTCGCCCGGTGGTCGCCCGTCGTACAGAAGTTGCACGGGCGCCTCGGGGACCTCGGCCAGCGCCTCTCGGCTCACGCCGAAAAGCTCGGGCCACCGCGCCCCCTGCCGGAGAACGTTCGTCTTCGCGTGAAGAGAATCGACGGGGTCTCGGGCCTCGTTGCCTTCTCCGCGGAGATCGATCGGCTGAACGCCGCGTCGGCGCGGCCGAACCCGTTTTGCTCTTCCGCCTTCCTCGGCACGTACGCCAAAAACTGCGAGGATCACCCGGAAGGAGTCGACGTGCGCCTCTTCCTCGTCGAGGACGGGGAGAGAATCATCGCAGCGCTGCCGCTCCGCCACGTCCTCGACGGCTTCGTGAAAGTCGCGGGCACCGAGATTGTACGAGAGCCTCGGCTGGAACTGCTGGCAACACGCGACAGCGAGCAGCTCGGCATCGTTTGCACCGAAGGAGACGAGGAACGCGCCGCTCGCGCGCTGATCGCTCACTTGACTCTGCACGAGGCGGGCTGGGGCATTCTCGAGCTCATCGGCCAACGCCCGGGCAGCGCGCTTCACCGAGTCGTGCACGAGGCGGAGAGCCGCACGTATCGCGCGCGGGACATACAGGTCGAGCCGATCAGCGAAGTCACCCTCATCTGGCCGGACCTGAACGCCTATTTTCGATCACTCGCGAAGAAGATGCGTTCGAACATCAGCCGCCAGGCTCGCCGGCTCTACGCGTCCGGTGAGGTGGAGCTGGTGCTCGCTCGAGGGCCCTCCGCGGTGGCGCCATGGCTGGAAGCCTACCGCGATCTGGACGGCAGGAGCTGGAAGGCCGGGACGGAGTCTTCGATCGGCCGGCACCCGGTTCGGATCGCGTACTTCCGCGAGCTGGTAGAGGGGCGCGCGGGCGTAGAACCCTCGTTCGTCGGGATCGTGCTCGACGGAATCTTGATTGCCGGGCTCATCGGAGCCTCCAACGCGGCGTCACCGGCTCACGGTGGATGGTGCCTCGAGATGTCCTACGA
>DATLLC010000032.1:0-8694 GCA_035538015.1 Vicinamibacterales bacterium | reverse complement strand
CTCGGTATGTCCGATTACAAGCCGCCCCGCACCGCACGCACGCGGAGCGCGCTGGCTTTGCCGAACGGAATCATGCTGGCAGGGGTCCCGTAGATATCCAGGAACTCCACGCCCCAGGCGTTGTGCTCCGGGTAGAAGGCCGCCCACGACGTCGACGACCAGTAGGCGGCGAAGTTGGAGCCGCCGGCGGTCGGGCCGAAGATCGGGTCGATCGACGGGTTAAAACGGCCGTAGTCGACGATGCTGAGCAGCTCCCTGATGTTGGGCAGCCGCCAGTCGTTGTGGTTCGCGAAGCCCGCCCCGCCGTTCATCGCGTTCAGCGCGGCGACGTACTCCAGGGCTCCCGGCCAGGTGTAGTTGGTGGTGAGGTTCGCATCGGTCTTCTTCTCCCAGGTGAGGCCCGTGCGGTTGTCTGTCACCGTGCCGTCCCCGTTGTCCGTGTAACTGAGCGGCCCTCCAGCCCGAACGTCGCCGTCATCTCCGGCGGCATAGATCGCGGTTTGCCCGGTGCCGGGCAGGCCGGTCGTCACATCGGAGCAACCCTCGACCCTGACCTCGATCGAAGAGGTCCCGTCGCTCAGCGTGCCGATGCAATCCACGGGAACGAGCATCGTTGTGAACGCAAAATTGCCGCCCCTGTTGGCGGTCGCCACGACGGCGCCTTCCCATGAGATAGGTGCGGTCCTCGCCGCCTGACTGCCCGAGACGTTCACCACGCCGGCTGCGAGCGACGCCCGGGCGCCAAGGGCGTAGGCCGGTGCGGCGGCGACGAGCACCATCACTGCCGTCGCCGATATTCCAATCAGTCTTATGAGTCCAGATCGCATGTTGTTCCTCCACCCGATCAAACGGAGTGGCGGGGAAGAACCCGACAGGATCGGAGATCCGAACCAATCGGCTACACTCTTCGGTCGACGCCGCATGCGCGCCTCCCAGCTCACGCATCTCATCGGCGTCGCCGGCCTGGTACTCGTGTTCCTCGTCGGCACCTTGCGCCCCATCAACCTGGGCGCCCTGGGCCTGGTGGCGACGTTTCTCGTCGGCACACTTGTCGTCGGCGAAGGCCCCGGGCAGATGTTCGAGGGGTTTCCGATCGATCTGCTCGTACTGCTCACGGGCATCACCTACCTCTTTGGCATCGCCGCCAACAACGGCACCGTCGCGTTCGTCGTGGAGTCGGCGGCGCGTCTCATCAAGGGCCGCCCCGCGCTGATTCCCTGGATGGTTTTCGTGGTCGCCTCATTGCCGGCGATGGGCGGTGCGCTGGGGTCGGCGGGCGTCGCCCTGCTGGCCCCGATTGCCTTGCGCCTGGCGCGCCGCTATGACATCGATCGACGGATGATCGGCCTCATGGTCGTGCACGGTGCGGCGGCGGGGAACTTCTCGCCCCTCAACGTGCTGGGGGCCATCGTCCATCAGGCGGTCGCGCAGAACGGATACGACGTGTCGATGGCGCGGTTGTTCTTCGCGAACGTCGCGTACAACCTCGCGCTGGCCCTCGTCATCGTGACTGTCTTTCGTCGGCGAGAGGCTGGCGTGCCGCCAGCCTCGCCCGCGCGCGAGGTGGTGGCCGCGGGCCCGGCACGCCTCAGGGTCGACCAGGCATGTTCGCTGCTCGGTCTCCTGGTGGTGGCCTTCGGCGCGCTCGTCGTCGGCCTGAACATCGGGCTGCTGGCCCTGACCGTGGCCGTGGCACTGCACCTGGCCTTTCCGCGCTCGAGCGGCGACGCCGCCGGCAAGATTGCCTGGGGCGTGGTGCTGCTCGTCTGCGGCATCGTCACCTACGTGGCCGCCCTGCAGCGCTACGGCACCATCGACGCGGTGGGCGGCGGCATTGCCTCCATGGCCACGCCGCTGGTCGCGGCCCTGCTGCTCTGCGCGGTTGCCGCGGTCACGTCCGCGTTCGCCTCGAGCGCCGGCATCCTGGGCGCGATGGTCCCACTCGCCCTTCCGCTCATGGCTCAGGGTACGTTGCCTGCTACCGGCGTCGTCGTCGCACTGGCGCTGTCAGCGACCATTGTCGATGCCACGCCGTTCTCCACCGTGGGCGCGCTGGTCGTGGCCAGCGCAGAGGAAGACGAGCGGCCGCGCATCTATCGCGGGATGCTGATCTGGGGCGCCGCGATGGTGGCCACGGCCCCGGTCATCGCCTGGCTGCTCTTCATTTTCATCCCGTCCCGCTGAACGGGACACGAGTGCCGCATGAGAATCACGCTGCTTGGGACAGGAACGCCGGCGCCATCGCTTGGCCGCCAGAGCTCCGGCTATCTCTTCGAGGTCGGTGGTGACCTCCTGGTGATGGATCACGGCCCGGGCGCTCACCATCGCCTGATGGAGCGCGGCTTCCGGGCCACCGACGTCACCCACGCGTTCTTCAGCCATCTTCACTACGACCACTGTCTCGACTATCCACGGCTGGTGCTGCAACGCTGGGACATGGGTGCCGGGCACATTCCCGAGCTGCAGGTGTTTGGTCCGCCGCCCTTAGCGCGGTCCACCGCGCTGCTGTTCGGGGACGAGGGTGTGTACGGGCCGGACATCCGCGCCCGCATCGAGCATCGGAGCAGCCTCGACGTCTTTACGAGCCGCGGCGGAGCGCTGCCACGCCTGCGGCCGGATCCGCGGGTCAGGGAAGTGCGGCCAGGCGACCTCGTCGAGGGGGCCGGCTGGCGTGTCACCGTGGGCCACGCGTCGCACGTGCAGCCCTTCCTCGAGTGTCTCGCCTTCCGCCTCGATTCCGACGAGGGGTCTGTCTGCTACTCCGGCGACAGCGGGCCGTGCGAGGAACTGGCGGCGCTGGCCCGCGGCTGCGACGTGCTCATCCACATGAACCACTACTTCAGCGGCACGGAGCCGTCGCCGGAGTATCGTGCCGCCTGCGGCAACCATCGGGACAACGCGGCGCTGGCCGAGCGGGCGGGCGTGAAGATGCTGGTCCTGACTCACCTGCTGACGTCCATCGACCAACCCGGCGTGCGCGAGCGGATCGTGCACGAGATTCAAGCGGAGTTCGCGGGAACGGTCATCTGGGGAGAGGACCTGATGCAGCTCAGCCTGCCGCTCACGATCACAAAGCATGGCGCGGGCGGGGATCGCGGATGAGTTGAAATTAAGGCCGGTTTGACACCGTTGCACCGGAAGGAGTCACATGGAACGAGCCCCCGACTGTGCTCTCCTTCGGCCTCCGTTGATACAGGACAGGAGGATCGGCCATGGCCACAACGAGACAGCACTCAAACCGGAAGGCTGTCATTGCCGGTGTCGGGGGACTTGCCGCTACGGCGCTTGGATATCGGGCATGGGATCGGGGTGTCTTCGCCGGTGCGAAGGGTCCGGCTTACACCTCATGGGAAGAATGGCATGGCACCGCCGTCGACGGCTACCGGAGACCGCTCCGCGCAGCCTTGCTGGCCGCCAGTCCACACAATACGCAGCCCTGGCGATTCGAGGAGTCCGCCGCGGCGATCACCGTCTACGCCGATCGCGCTCGTCACCTGGGCTCGTTCGACCCGTTCCGCCGCGAGATGCATCTCGGATTGGGCTGCGCAATCGAGAACTTCGTGCTGGCGGCGCGTGTGTTCGGGATCGCGACGGATGTTGACGTCGCAAAGGGTCGATTGGAGCTGTCCCCTGGCCCGCATCCTGTGGTCGCCGCACGCATTGCTCTCGGAGCGGCCAAGCCGTCCTCCGACCCACTCTTCGACGCGATTCCCAAACGCCTCACACATCGCGGTCCGTACCGCAATCGGTCGATTGCGCCGGAGCTCCTGCGCCAGCTTGCCGATCTCGTCTCGGGCCCGACGATCCGCGTGGTCTTTCTCACCGACGACGTGGCCCGGCGCGAGATTGGCCGCCTCATTGTCGAAGCCACCGAACGGATCATCGAAGATCGCGATATGTCGCTCGACAGCTTCCAGTGGATCCGCACTGGCAAGCGGGACGTCATGGCGCAGCGCGACGGCGTGACGATCGACACGGCCGGTGCCGGCCGGCTCAAAACGGTCGCGGCGAAGCTCTTGCCCGACCTTGATGCGGCCGCCATCGATCGAATCTGGCTCGACGTCACCCGAGCGACGCACACGACGGCGCCGGTCTTCGGAATGATTTTGGTACCCGACCGGTTGGACATGGTCCATACCATTGCGGCGGGGTGTGCATGGCAGCGGTTGCATCTCGCGGCGACGGCCTGTGGCCTGGCGGCACAGCCTCTCAATCAGCCGGTCGAGATGATCGATCGCCACCAGATGCTGGGACGGCCGGACGAGTTCGGTTCGGGCCTCGCGGCGCTCGCGCGCGACAAGCGCTGGGCGCCCACGTTCGTGTTCAGGCTCGGGTACGCAGTGCGCGAAGCGCCGCACTCCCCGCGCCGGCCGCTCGAGGATGTCGTGACCGCTGTGCCCGTGGCAGCCAATGGGCGGTGAGCGGTCGTAAACAATGCCGATACTGGTTGCAACTGACCGTGAGGTCGTCGTCATTGACGTTGAGCGGGGCGTCTTCGCGCCAGCGCACGGAATCGGTGACCGTCCCACATGTCTGACCGCGGATCCGCTGGTTCACGGGCGGGCGTGGTGTGGCACTCACCGGGGCGGCGTGTTCAGGAGCGATGATGGTGGACGCTCCTGGAAGTCGGCTGGTCTCTCGGGCCGGCTGATAATGGCCATCACCGCGAGCCCCGTGGAGCGGGATATGGTGTGGGTGGGCACCGAGCCAAGCGAAGTGTGGCGCTCAGCGGACGCTGGTACGACGTGGGAGCAGACCAGCCGATTGGAGACATTGCCCTCGTCGTCGGAATGGTCGTTTCCGCCGAGACCGGACACTCATCACGTTCGCTGGATCGCGTGCCACCCACTCGAACCGGAACGACTCTGGGTCGCGATCGAGGCCGGCGCGCTCGTGTCCACGATCGATGGCGGCCGCACCTGGCGCGACCGTGTCCCTGGTGGACCGTGGGACACGCACGAGCTCGCCGTCCACCGCAATGCTCCCAATAGCCTGCGCGTCTCCGCTGGCGATGGATACTTCGAGAGCGACGATGCCGGCGCGACGTGGCGCTCGCCCAGCACCGGTCTCGAGGTCGGCTACCTGCTCAGCGTGGCAATCGATCCGGGGCAACCGGAGGTGGTCGTGGTATCAGCCTCGTCTGGACCCCACTCCGCGTACGTGGCTGGCCGCTCGGATGGCCGGTTGTATCGCCGTCTCGCTCCCGACGGCTGGGAGCGCGTCCGCGACGGCTGGCCGGAGCCAGCCAGCACAATCGCGCCGCTGCTCTGCGCCGGATCGAAGGGCGGGGAATTGTGGGCCGCGGATGAGCGCGGCGTGCACGGTTCGGACGATGGTGGGAAAAGTTGGCGCCGCGTGTTCAGGTATGCGACGTCGCCGCAGCACGTGCGGGGCCTTTCGCTGGTGGTGTGAGTGTAAGTCAAGGAAAGCGGACGGCGCGCTTCAGGAGGAAGGCGGTCAACGTCGGCGCCGACTGTTCCGGTGCCGCCAGCGCGACATAACCATCCGGCCGCAGAAGATATAGCGCGTCTCGCCTAAGACCGGCGCGCTTCATCGCGGGTTGCCAGCCGAACTCGTGCAGCGCGAGGCGGCGCTCGGCGCATACCGCACGAATCTCCGGGACCACGGTGCCGTAGATGTGCACTTGCCACTCGAGTGATGTCAGTGGCGTGAAGTTGTCTCCGCCGCGATCCGAAGCATCGAAAGGTACCCACGGCAGCCGATCGCCGCCATGGACACGGCCGGCCCGCCCTTCACTCAGTGCGCTACCGCGATAGTTGATCGCCGTCTGGGAGACCGTTCGAAACGCAAGGCGGCGGACGGCTGGCATGGTCAGCAGTCGCGGCAACAGCGCTGGCACGAGGTGCAATCGCAGCGTGCGCGCGGTGACAGAGGAGCTCGAAACGACGGTAAACGCCTGATCGGTCGTCGCCACCAGCCGTCGTGCAAAGGCGATTCGCTCCGGCTCGTACGTGTCGAGTATTGGAGCGCCCGCGCGTTCGCGCAGAACCGCGGCGAGCTTCCATGCGAGATTCACCGCATCTCCGATGCCGGTGTTCATACCCTGCCCGCCGACAGGACTATGGACGTGTGCCGCATCGCCCAGGAGGAACGCGCGTCCGCTGCGGAAGCAGTCGGCGACTCGATGATGCACCTGATACGTCGAAAACCAGTTCACGCGTTCGACCTCGATAGGCATCCACTCGATCACGCGTGTGCTGACATCATCCCAAGTCAGGCGCTCGCGCCGGGCGGCCTCCGCCTCGTGTCGAACGGTCCCGACGAGGCGGGCGCGATGTGCGTCGGTCAGAGGGAACACGGCGAGGAAGTCAGTGCGGTCGAGCGCGACGTGGATGTCGCCGTTCATCGCGGATCCGCGCGCCTCGACATCTGCGACGTAGAAGAGGTGCTCGTAGGTCCCGCCCGCAAACCCGATCGACAACACCTCGCGGAGACGCGAGTGAGCGCCGTCGCAGCCGGCGACGAACGCGGCTTCGCAGAAGTCGACGCGGCCGCCCGGGCGCTCGAGCCGCGCGACGATGCCACCGTCGCGTTCCTCGAGCCCGACGAATTCAGTCTCCCGCTCGACCCTCACTCCAGCATCGCTCAACCGATCGATCAGCAGCCGCTCGTGCTCGTCCTGCGGAAAGATGAACGCATAGGGGTACGGGCTGAGCCCCCGGCCCATCGGTCCGAACACCGCGCGCGCAACCCGTCGGCCCGAGACCCACAGATTCGCAGCGGACACTTCACGACCGCGCGCGATGACACTATCCGCCAGCCCGACCTGACGATAGAACTCCAGCGTGCGGGCCTGCACGGCGACTGCGCGCGACGTCGTCGCCGGCTCCGCTGCGATATCGACGATCCTGACGTGAACGCCCAGTCGCGTCAGCCAAAACGCCAGAACCAGACCGGTTGGGCCTGCGCCGACGATCAGCACCTCAACGGGTTCCGCGGCAGCCATTCACCCGATTCTTGTCACATCGATGGATGAGCGTCCATCACCGCCACCCTCCGCGTCCTGGAGGGCGAGCGGACCCTGCTGAAGGACACCTCGTCGTCCCGGATGCCCGTTGGCGACCAGCCGACTCGTTGTCACCGACGCGCGACCGTAGGCAGGGACAGGCCCGTGTCTGAGCCAAATGCTCTTCACGGGCGAGTTGGGCCAAGCGCTTGAAGGGGCTGAAGGGAGCGCGACCGGCTGTTGCCGTTGGGCATCAGGGGCGATGAGGTGTTCTTCAGCGGACTGGACGGCTCGCCTGCTCCGCGAACGCCTCCGCGATCATCGACGCAATCGCAGACGTGTCCACATAGGAGATGTTCGACATCACAACCACGATGATTCCCCGCCCGGGAAACGTCATGAGAGAAGTTGGTGGACCTTGCCCGGACCGATCTCAGCGCGCCTTCCCCTCGAGATGGTCGAGACGCTCACGGAGTGCCGCGAGCTCCGCCTTCAGGCCTGCGTTCTCGATCGCCAGGGCCTGGACGGCCCGAAGCGCGATGCCGTCGGCATCGATGGTGCTGATGCGAAGCGGGTCTTCGCCGAGGCCGAACGCAGCGTGGAAGTCCTGCGCGGTCGGGCCCACGTGCCGGACGGCGGCGTCCTGCGCCTTGTAGTTCCACTCGCGAATCGGCATCTCCGCGAGCTTCGCGAGCACGTCAGAACCGTTCAAAGCGCGGAAGTTCTCCTTCGCGTTCACATCCGACAGCGATGACCACGCGCTCGCGTTGGGCGCCAGCGTCACGCCAGACGATAAGGTGTAGTTCGAGTAGAACGTGGTGCCGCCTGAGGCGCGCACGAGAAACTGGCTCGGCGCGGTCGATCGGAGGGTGATCCCATACAGATCGCCGAAAACGAACGACCCGGCCGCTTCCGCTGTCGCTACCGCAAACGTGCCGAGCGCGACCGACCGTGCCCCGGCCGCAATCAGATTCGCTCCTAGCCCGATGGCAGACGTGCCGGACGCCGCGACGTTGTTGCCCATGGCAACGCTGTACGCGCCACTTGCCGTGGTGTCCGAGCCGAAGGCTACGCTCGCGTCGCCGATGTTTGCTTCGTCCCACTGCTCTTCAGTGATCACGCCTGCGCGAAACGCGGCCTTGGGGGGATACCAGAACATGCGCTTGCCGAAGCCCGTCCAGGAAAAGTTCCCCGGAACGAGACGCGCGGAATTGGTTTGCGAGCCGAAGCCATCGTCGTCACTCAGGTCAAAGGCCTGGCCCTGGCCCGACCTCCTGGCCAGGCCGAGCGACGCCACCCCGGCGGTCGCGCCGCCCGTGAGACCGGAGCCTTCCGAGGTCACCACTTCGGTGATGTCACCGTTGCCCGTGGGCGCGCACGACACGGTGCCGTTCTGCTCGATCTCTCCAATGGCCTGCCCGCTCGGGCACGCACCGCTTACGCGCAGCTGCACCTGCTCCGGGTTCACCTCCGCTGCCCCAATGTTGCCAGTCGCAGCCGGGCGCGGCGCTCCGCCCGTGCCGCCGATGGGCGTGAAGGCAAACGTGCCGCTATGCCCCGCACTGTCGGTCCACGTCCCTCCGAGTGTGGCCGTGTTGATCGCCACGGCCACATGCACGGGGCGGGCGTCCGGCGAGGCGACGATGCCGAATCCGATCTCGATGGTGCCGTCCGGATTCGGCACGGCCGACCCCGTCACCGGCGCGCGCGTGGCCGCGCCGCACTGG
>DATLLC010000031.1:0-6086 GCA_035538015.1 Vicinamibacterales bacterium | reverse complement strand
ACACCGGCGTCGCCCACCACCTGGTCGCTCTGGACGCACGTCTGGACGCCCGCAGGACCGGGCAGCTACAGCATCTCGCTCAAGTGCGCGGATCCGCTGGTGCGCACCCGCCGGCTGGACATGTACTTCTACACCCGCCGCGTGCGCATCGACGAGATCTGAAGATAACAACACAAACACGAAGGTCACGAATCACACGAAGTTCACGAGGCCCAAGATCGGTGACGCTCTGGCCCCTTCGTGTTCTTCGTGCGATCCTTCGTGTCCCTCGTGTCAGCCTTCGTGTCCTTCGTGTCATCCTTCGTGTCCTTCGTGTCTGCGTTTTAGCGCCCGATCGCAGTGCGGGCTTCCTTCAGCTCGGGCAGACCGGGATCCGCGTTGCGCCAGTTCTGCAGGAACTGCTCGTAGGCCTGGCGGCTGCCGGCGGCATCGCCGAACTTCGCGCGGGCACGGGCGAGACCCAGCACCGCGCGGCTCCGATTCGGGGTCCTGCGGAGCGTCTTGTCGAACCACTCGACCGCCGCCTGCGGGCGGCCGGCTTCGAGCAGCAGCTCGGCGTACAGCTCGTCGGCGCCCTTCACCGGGAAGGGCCGTCCGATCGGCTTCGGCAGGCGCGCCTGCAGCGCGGTGGCGCGGTCCATCTCCACGAACGCGTCGGCCTGGCGTACCTGGGCGAAGAGGTGGAGCGCCTGCATTTCGTGCAGCATGATCTCGGTCTGCTCCCGAAGCTCCGCGGGCTGGCCTGGCGCCGAGGCCTTCCGCAGCTCTTCGATCGTGGCCTCCACGCGGGCCCGGTCGCCCAGCTTCGCGGCGCTGAAGCCGAGCGCAAACAGCTCGTCGATGCCGTCGAAGGTGGCCTGCCCCTGCATCTCGGTCCAGCGCGCGCTCTCGATGACGTACCGAGCGCGCATCGAGCCGCGATCGTTGCGAAGGGCTTCCGGGCCGATCCCGCGGCCGATGGTGCTGTCGGTATAGTGATGGCCGCCAACCGTGTCGGTCGGCCTCGCCGTCTTCAGTGCCTCCTCTACCAGACCGACCGCGCCTTGCGCCTCCTTGAAGCGCCCCAGTTGCGTCCACGCGTAATGGAGCCAAGTGAGACTGTGGAAGTCGCGCATGACGACCGAGTAGCCTCGCCGCGCGGCCCACTGCACGGACGCGTCCCACGACAGGCGGTCGGTCGCCGCGGCATCGTCCCAGTATCCGAGCTGGATGAAGGTGTGCGCCGGCATGTGCAGCGCGTGGCTGGCCGCCGGCGCGATGCCCGCATACGCGCGCGCCGCGGCCAGTGCCTTCGCGGCCAGCGCCCCGTGATCGTAGGCGTGCAGGATGTAGTGCGGCGCGCCGGGATGCTTGGGATTGCGTGCGAAAACGCCTTCGGCGATGGCGCCCGCCTTCTGGCGCAACGGCAGCGACTGATCGCCCCGTGGCAGCACTGCCAGCAAGCTGAGGGCGTAGAACGCTTGCGCTTCGTCGTCCTTCGGGAACTGTGCGGCAAGGGCTGCCATCGCCTCGGAGTACTTCAGGTCGCGCGACCGCTTGTCTCCGACACCCCACAAGCCCTCGACTGCGGATAGGTACGCCTGCTCCCGCGGCGTCTTCGCCTTCGAGAGACGCTCGGCCGGAGTCTCTCCCAGCTTGCGCAGCGCTGCCCTCGCCTTTTCGACGTCTTCCTGGAACCACAACGGCTGATTGAAGCTGAGCGCCTCGCCCCAATATGCCATCGCGAACGCGGGATCGGCTTTCTGCGCCTCGCGGAACGCCTCAATCGCTTCTTCGTAGCCAAAGCTGTGGAGCCAGGCGACGCCGCGCAGGAACGCTTGCTGCGCCGCCGGCGCGCCGGAGTTGGGGAACGAGATGGTACCGAGGTCCGGCACGGCGGAGGGCTTGCGCTGGGCCGCCGGCTTTTCGTGCGCCAGCAGGAGGACCGCGCATAGGATGGCGGCGCTCGTCCATTGCCGATTGAAAATTGACGATTGACGATTCATTGGGCGATTGCAGAGTGACCCATTGCGCCATTCTATTGAGGCATTGCGCAATGCGCCAATTCGTGAATGCGGCAATGGCGCAATCGGCAATCCGCAATGGACGCCTAAAGACACAAGCGCCCGGAGCGGATCGTCTCCGCCCCGGGCGCCGTGGTATTTCTTCGTGACCTCCGAAAGGCTGTCGGCCCTTCGTGTCCTTCGTGTTCAGCCCTTCGTGTCCTTCGTGTTCAGGCCTTCGTGTCCTTCGTGTCCAGGCCTTCGTGTCCTTCGTGTCCAGCCCTTCGTGTCCTTCGTGTCTAGAAGGTCACTCGGAACATGATCTGCGTCAGTCGCTGGAAGCCGCCCTGCGTCCGGATCTGGCCGAACGTGGAGCGGTCGACGCGCGTGTCAGGGCTCCGGACCTTCACCGTGTTGGTGAGGTTCAGCACCTCGAGGCGGAGCTGGGCGCGCACTCGGCTGTCGCCGAAGCGGATGCCCTTGGTCGCCACGAAGTCCCAGTTGTTCCGATGCGGCGTGCGCACCGAGTCGTCGGTCCGTGGCATCGTGCCCAAGGTGAAGTTGGCCGGCGTCGAGAGGTTCGAGCCATCGACCCAGACGCCGATGCCGCAGTCACTGGTGCAAGCCGACCCCTGGGGAGGAGCGATGCGCTCGTGGCGGCTGCCATCGGTCGCCTGAGGCGTCCCGTTCGGCCGCTGCACGCGCGTGAAGATGTTCGACGTGTTGGTGTTGGTGTTGTAGGTCAGTGGGAAGCCGCTTTCGAACGAGAGGATCGACGAGACCGTCCAGTCGCCCAGCAGGAGGTTGCCAATCCCGTCATTCAGCCACTTCTTGCCTTCGCCGAACGGCAGCTCGGCGATCGGCGAGAACACCACCTTGTGGGGCACGTCGAGCAGGCCGATGCCGTACTCGGCATCCACGCCGTAGTCGTCCTGGGTGATGTCGACATTCGCCATTTCGGACGGCACCGCGCCGACGAATCCCGGCGAACCAGCGAAGAAGTTGTCCTCGCCAAACTGGTTGTCCTCCAGCCGGCTGTAGGTGTAGTTGATGCGACCACCCCAGCCGTTGCTCATGCGCTTCTCGAACTTGAAGATGGCCGCATGGTACTGGCTTTCGCCGTAGGTGCTCTGCCGCATCAGGATGTCGTTGAACTGCGGGTAGGGCCGCAGCAACTCACGCCGCTGGATCGTCGGGCTGGTCACGCTCTTCCCCTGCGGGAACGACGCGCCGTTGATGACAACGTTCGGCAAGCCGAAGAACGGATTCGGCACCTGCTCGAGCAGCGCCGGGCCAAGCGCCAGGTACTGCGACGGCACCTGGTTGATGTTGATGACGCCGTCGTTCGAGCCGCCGAGGCCCAGGTCGCGGCCGGTCGAACCCGAGTACTCGAAGCCGACGGCCATGTTGCCGGGCAGCTCACGGTTGATGTCGACCGAGTACTGCTGCACCCAGGGTGCGCGCTTGTCCTGATCGATGAACTCCATCTGGCTGTTGACGCCGGCCAGCGCGCCGAGCTGGTTGCCCACAGGCGAGAGCACGCCGTTGGGGAACGGATTGCCTAGCAGCTGGGACGGCCGGAACTGGTTCTGGCTGATGAAGGTCTGCTGGCTGAATCCGATGTTGCCGTAGTTGGCCGTGCCAACCGCCTGGTAGTTCCAGGGCGCCCAGTAGATGCCGTATCCGGCCCGGAGCACCGTCTTCGGGTTGAACGAGTGCACGAAGCCCAGACGGGGCGAGAACTTCATGCCCGGCGGGTCGCCCTGGTACTCGTTGGCACCGTTGACGCCGGCGTAGACGAGGCCGCCGCGAATGGGCTGTCCGGTGATCGGGTTTACGATGTTGCCCAGCTGTCCGCCGGGGTTCAGCTCGCGGTCGAACGCCACCGTAAAGCCGTTGTTCTCCTCCGCCAACCCGGTCTCGTGCTCGATGCGCACGCCGAGGTTGATGGTCGTCTTCGGGCTGAGGCGCCAGTCGTCCTGGGCGTAGCCCCCGAAATAATGGACGTACGCGTTGAAGGGCGACGTCTGGTTGAGATAGCTGCCGCGGCTCGGATCCGCGGCGGGGGCGGTCGGATAGCCGAGCAGCATCGAGGCCAGGGCGTTGCCGGACGGGGTCGTGCCGCCGGTCCCGTTGCTGAGCGGGTTCGAGGAGGTGAAGTAGCGGTCGAAATAGAAGAAACCGGCGCTTCCTCCGAAGGACTGGGTTTCGACGCCGACCAGGCGGTAGTCGCCGCCGGCCTTCAAGGTGTGCTTGCCGGCCAGGCGAGTGTAGGTGCCGTTGGCGCTCCACGAGTACCAGTTCCGCGGCGTCGGGTCGATCGCCCCCTGACTCTCATACTCCGTGACCCGCACCTGCGGGTACTTGTCCACCGTCGTCTGGTCGAGGAACGTGCTGCTGAACCCGAGGGTCGCCGGGTCGAAGTCGATCGACAGGGTGCTGTCGTCGATGAACTTCGTCAGGCCGTAGCGGAGTGTCAGCACCGTATTGTTGCTGGGCAGCCACGTGTTGTTGAGCGCCAGCACGTTGACGCGGCGCTCGAGGATGTAGTCGCCTGGGTCGGCGTACCGATGCGGCCCGTTGAGCCCGGGCTCCCAATAGTTGGCGCAGGGCTCGTTCGAGAGGTTGTAGAGGTAGAAGCCTGAGAGCGACACCTTGTCCGAGAACTTGTGGTCCACCTTGCCCGTGTACATGATCGCGCGATCGTTGATCTCGGCCGTGCTCTCGAAGTTCGCGCTGCCGTTGCTGATGTCGCGCGTCGGCATCGGATAGGTGTTCGCCAGGTTCCGGCCCACGGCATCGATGCGGTTGGCCGGGATGATGTTGCCCGGGAACGGCGTGCGGCCGAGGCCGTTGGCATCACCCGTCGCCGGGTCATAAATCACGATCTGCCGGCCGGCGGAGTCGAACGACTGCGAGAAGTCGCCATTCCGCTCGCGGCTGGTCGGCAAACGGAGCGCCCCGTTGCGGGTGGTGTTCGAGCCGTATCCTTCCGACGCGAACCAGAAGAAGGTCCGGTTCTTGATGACCGGGCCGCCGAAGCCGCCACCACCCAGGTGGAAATACGTTTCGGGGTTGGGCACCCCGGCCAGCTCCGAGAAGAAGTTGTTGGCCGCGCCCCAGCGGGGACGCGTCTGGTAGAAGCCGCTGCCGGCGTAGCTGTTGCCGCCGGACTTGGTGGCGGTGTTGAAGATGCCGCCGCCGGTCCGCCCCGTTTCCGCGTCGTAGGTGTGTACCTGCACCGCCACGTCTTCGATCCCCTCGATCGTCGGGTTGGCGGAGGCGCGGTTGCGCAGGTCGGTGATCGGCACGCCGTCGAGCAGGTAGTTGTTGCCGCGACGCGTGCCGCCGCCCAGGGAAAGGAGCGACGCGTTGGTCTGGTCCTGCTGACGATTGAACTGCGAGTCACCCGACGCCACCACGGTCGGCACCGTGACCGCGAAGAGGAACGCCGACCGGCCGCCGCTCGGCAACGCCGCGAGCTGCTCGGTGCTGATGACCGCGCCCGTCGACGCGGTGGAGGTGTCGATGAGCGGCGCTTCCCCCGTCACCGTGATGGTTTCCTGCAGGGTTCCGACTTCGAGCGCGACGTCCAGGGTCACGAATTGCTGTGCGCCGACGCGGATGCCCTTCTGCTCGTAGGTCTTGAATCCGGTGAGCGAAGCCTTCACGGTGTAGGTGCCGGGGGGCACAGCCGCGAAATTGTAGAGACCCACTTCGTTCGAAACGGCCTCACGACCGAGGTTCGTCGCCTCGTTGATCAGTTCCACGGTGACGCCCGGGATGACCCCATTGGCATCCCGCACTGCGCCACGCACTGCGCCGGTAAACGTCTGAGCAAAGGCCGTGCCGCCGGCCAGCAATAGTAACAACGCCACGAACGACAACCTCGACAAGGGGCACCTCATGTTCACGCTCCTTCACGTCCAGAGACAAGGTGTGACAAATGCCGAGAGCGGAGTCTACGGCAGGCTGGCGGTCGTTGCAAGAGCGTCGCGCGCCGGAACCAGAGGACTCACTGCGGCCGGCAGCCCGGGCTCCTGGAATGCCCTGGGCCGGCGTGGGCCCGCGCCGGAGCGGGCCGGAGGCCTGCACTATAATTCC
>DATLLC010000030.1:0-5098 GCA_035538015.1 Vicinamibacterales bacterium | reverse complement strand
GCGGCTTCGTCACGAGGTGGAACCGGTCGAGCACACCGTCCTCGGGCGCTTCCTCGTCAACTGGCACGGGATCGGCCGTCGGCGTCGAGGCCTCGATGCGCTGCTCGACGTGGTGGAGCAGCTGCAGGGCGCACCGCTCGTCGCCTCCACGCTCGAGCGCCAGGTGCTGCCTGCACGCCTCGAGGGCTACGAGCCATCCCTCCTCGACACTTTGGTATCGGCGGGGGAGGTCCTGTGGCTTGGCGTCGAACCGCTGGGCGAGCGGGACGGACGCATCGCGCTCTACCTCACCGAACACGCGAAGTCGCTGTTGCCCTCAAATACCGACGGGGCACAAGACGCCCTCGCCGACCGCGAGGTGCGCGTGCTCGCGTTCCTCACCAGGCAGGGTGCGTCGTTCTTCGGGCCCGCGCACGATGCCGCCGGCGGCGGCTTCCCGCAGGAGACGGTGGACGCGCTCTGGACCCTGGTGTGGAAAGGGCTGGTCACCAACGACACGCTCCACCCCCTTCGCGCCTACGCCGCGGGCCCCGAGCGCGCGCGGCGTCCTTCCCGCGCTACGCCATTCCGCTCCCGGCGGCTCGTTCCGCCGTCCGCGGAAGGGCGGTGGTCCATCGTCAGCGTGCTGGACCGCGCCTCGCCGACGGCGTGGGCCAAGGCGGTGACCGAGCAGCTGCTGGCTCGCCACGGTGTGGTGACGCGCGAGGTGACGACACTCGATCCGCTGCCGGGGGGATTCAGCGCCGTCTATCCGGTGCTGCGCCGGCTCGAGGAAACCGGCCGCGTCCGGCGCGGCTACTTCGTGGCCGGCCTGGGCGCCGCCCAGTTCGCCCAGCCCGGCGCCGTGGATCTCCTCCGTGCCCAGCGGGATCCGCGGGAGGAGCCGCCGGTGGCAACGCTCGCGGCCACGGATCCGGCAAATCCCTATGGCGCCCTGGTCCCATGGCCGGACTGGCCCGGCGCCGAGTCGCTGCGAGCGTCGCGATCCGCGGGCGCGCGCGTCGTGCTGGTCGACGGCTGGGCCGCCGCCTGGATTGCGCGGGGCGACCGCCAGCTGCTGTCAGCGCTCCCCGATGAAGAGCCGGACCGTGCCCGTGTCGGCCGTGCCCTGGCCCGCGAGTTGGTGCGCCTCGCCTACGATGATCCTGCCGACCGACGAGGCTGGCTCGTCGCCGAAGTGAACGGCGCTCCGGCTGCCGTCAGCCCGCTTGGACCTTTCCTCCTCGAGCAGGGGTTTGCCGTCACCAGCGGCGGGCTCCAGCTGCGCGTGCCGAGGCGGATGGCATGACGTCGGGATTCTCCCGACTGTTCCTCGCACTCATCCTCGGCAACGTCGTGCCCGACTCGATGAACCGCCAGGATGTGATCGCGGGTGTGCAGGCAACGCACGCGCCCGACGACGAGGTCCCCGATGCCTGAGGGCGACACCATCTTCAGGGCCGCCGCCGCGCTCCATCGAACGATGGCCGGCGACCGGGTGGTTCGCTTCGAGACCGGCTTCGCCCACCTCGCGCGAGTGCACGACGATGGGCCGATCACCGGACGCACGGTCGAGCGGTGCGAGTCGATGGGCAAGCACCTGCTCATCTGGCTAACGGGAGACCTCGTCCTGCGCACGCACATGCGGATGAACGGTTCGTGGCACCTGTACCGGCCCGGCGAGGGATGGCAGCGCCCGGCGAGCGACATGCGGGTGCGTCTGGACACGGCCGCCTGGGTGGCGGTCGCCTTCAACGTGCCTGTCGCGGAGTTCCTGCACGGCCGCGACATCCCACGCAGCAAGGCGTTGGCGACGCTTGGCCCCGATTTCCTGTCCGCGACGTTCGATCGCGCCGAGGCGCTGCGGCGGCTCGGCGCTGCCGGGGCCCGACCGATCGCCGAGGCCCTGCTCGACCAGCGGGTAGTCGCCGGCATCGGCAATGTCTTCAAGAGCGAGGTGCTGTTCCTCTGCGGCATCCACCCCGACCGGCCAGCCAGCGCCATCACCGACGCGGAGCGGGCCACCCTCATCGACACTGCAGCCCTGGCGATGCGGGCCAACATCAGGCCTGATGCGGGCGCAGGCATCGTCACCTATCGGGGCCTTCGGCGCACCACGCGACAGGCGCGTCCCAGTGACCAGCTGTGGGTCTACGGACGCTCCGGGAAGCCGTGCCGGAGATGTGGGACGGTGATCGAGAGTTCGAAGCGAGGAACCGATGCGCGCGCCACCTACTGGTGCGGCAGATGTCAGCGATAGGGGGTCGGGAATCTTGTGATCTGGTGATGTGGTGATCTCGCGATCGATCTGTTCGATCTCTTGATCTGTCGATCGATGTGGTGATCTATCTGTCGATCGACGTGATGCGCTCGGGATGCGCGTAGACGTTGAACGCCTCTCCGCGGACGAAGCCGCAGAGCGTGATCCCGGCTTCCCGCGCCAGGTCGATGGCCAGGCTCGAGGGCGCCGAGACGGCGGCGATGAGGGGGATACCCGCCAGCAGCGCCTTCTGCACCAGTTCGAACGACGTGCGGCCCGAGACCTGGAGCAGCGCCCGCGACAACGGCAGCTTGCCTTCGAGGAGCATCCGGCCGGTGATCTTGTCCACGGCATTGTGCCGGCCGACGTCCTCGGCCATCCACAGCAGGCGGCCGTCGAGATCGAAGAGCCCGGCGGCGTGCAGGCCGCCGGTCGCCTCGAAGAGGCGCTGCGCCTGACGCAGGGTCGGCGGGAACGACCGAATGACCGAGGCCGGCACGGTCCAATCACCCGACACGGCCGGCACCCGCGAGCGCAGGGACTCGATTGTGCGCCGTCCGCAGAGGCCACAGGACGCCGTCATCATCACCTGGCGACGATTCGAGAGCCGGTCGTCCAGCCGAGTCACCGCCTCCCCCGTCACCGTGACGTTCAGCACGTTGCCGCGCCCTTCGTCATCGGCATCGAGGCAGTATTCAATCAGCCCGATCTCGTCGTCGTCGCGGATGACGTCCTCGGCCATGAGGAAGCCGGCGGTGAGGTCGCGGTCGGCGCCAGGGGTGCGCATCACCACCGCGAACGGGGCACCGTTCACGCGGACTTCCATGGGCTCTTCCACCGCGACCGAGTCGCGTCTCGGGCCGGCGCCGGCGCCTACGCGCTGGCTGTCGTACAGGCGTTCACCGGGTTCAGACATGATTAGGCAGCGCCAGTTCGCCGGGATTGGGCACCACCCGGCCATTATGCCGAAAGCAAGAGATCAGTGAGTGGGCGCTTCGCGCCTCGCGATCGCCAGCCGCACTTCGGCGATGACCACATCGGGCAGCGCCGGCTTGACGACGAAGCGATCGCACCCGGCCGCGCGCGCGGCGTCGAGGGCGCTCGAGAGCGCGTGCCCGGTGAGGGCGACGACGGGGATGTGCTGGGTGAGTGCGTCGGCCTTGAGGCGCCGTGTCGCCTCCCAGCCGTCGATGCCGGGCAGGGAGAGATCCATCAGGATGACGTCTGGCGATAGCGTCCTCGCCAGTTCCACCGCCTGCGCGCCGTCCGCCGCCTCCGCAACGCGGAAGCCGCTCACCAGCAGCGACTCCGCATACATCTCCCGTGCGTCGTCGTAGTCGTCCACGACCAGTACAAGCGGTTCGGCGGGGGCGGTCACCGCGGGCAAGGTAAGCCCTGCCCTTCCTATCAGTCAAGCACAGCCGTCTGAAGTGCGGGATCCGGCTCGCGCGCATTCTTCGCGCAATCCCCTGTCCGGAGTGCTTGCGCTACGATGAACGGATGGCCGCTACGTATTCGTTCGACATCACCTCCACGCTCGACCTGCAGGAAGTGGACAACGCCATCAACCAGGCCCGCAAGGAGCTGGCGCAGCGCTACGACTTCAAGGGGTCCACGGCCTCGATCGAGATGGACCAGAAAGCCAATACCATGACACTGGCGGCGGAGGATGCGTTCCGCCTCGAGGCGCTCTGGGAGGTCCTGTCGACGCGGATGGTGCGGCGCAGCGTGCCGGTCAAGAACCTGAAGCGGGGCGACATCGAACCGGCCGCCGGCGGCACCGTTCGCCAGGTGATCACCTTGCAAATGGGTATCCCGATCGAGTCGGCCCGTGACATCGTCAAGCACCTGAAGGACGTGAAGATGAAGAAGGTGCAGGCCGCGATCCAGGGCGATCAGGTGCGCATCTCGTCGCCCTCGAAGGACGACCTCCAGGCGGCGATGGGCTCGCTCAAGGCCAAGGACTTCGGCGTGGCGCTCCAGTTCGGGAACTATCGCTAGGGGGCTGGTGCGGGCAGGCGCGCCCAGGGCCACTAGTGGGGAGAGCAGACAGTCCGGCGCGGGTGCCCCTTGGGCGGGCATTGTCGAAGTTGGGGCTGGCCAGCCGCCGCGAGGCGCGGGAGCTGATCGGCCGGGGTCGCATCACCGTCAACGGCCGGATCGTCCGTGACGCGCTCACCCCCGTCGACCTTGGATCGGCGCGCATCGCCGTCGATGGGGTCGGCACGCCGCTGGCCAAGCGGGTGGTGATCGCTCTCCACAAGCCCCGCGGTGTGGTCACGACCCGCAGCGACCCCGAGGGCCGCCCAACCGTCTACGGACTGGTTGCCGACGTTCCGGCGAGGGTCGTCCCCGTCGGGCGACTGGACCTGGCGACGACCGGGCTGCTCCTCTTCACCAACGACACCCGCTTCGGTGAATGGCTCACCAACCCGGACTCCGGCGTGCCCAAGGTCTATCTGGTGACCGTCCGGGGACGCGTCACCGACGAGCGGCTCGCGCAGATCGCCGCGGGCGTGCGGAGCGCCGGGGACACACTGATGCCTGCAGCGGTCGTGCTCCGAAAGGCCTCGGCACGGGAGTCGCACCTGGTGGTGACGCTGACCGAAGGGAAGAATCGCGAGGTGCGCCGACTGTGCGCCGCGGCAGGCCACGAGGTCAGCCGGCTGCGCCGGGTGCAGATTGGCGGGCTGACGCTTGGAGCCCTTCCCCCCGGCTCCTGGCGCCTGGTCGGTGACGAAGAGCTCGCCACGGCGTTTCCGGGTTACGGAGGGGTTGGGGGCTCTTAGGGTTCTGGGGTTCTGGGGTTCTAGATCGTCACGTCGATCTTCAGATAGATCGCAAGCTCCCGAGATCGTC
>DATLLC010000029.1:0-3357 GCA_035538015.1 Vicinamibacterales bacterium | reverse complement strand
ATGCGGGCCATCAGCGGGTCGTCCGTCGGTTCAGGTACGGCTTGTGTTCGGCGAGCAGCTTCTCCTCGAGGACGTAAGCCGCCTCGCGGTCAGCGCACCGATAGGCAGTCCATCTGCTGATTGCGCCCTTTCTCAGGTCCTTCCGGTGGGCCTTCATGCGTGCCACGAAATGGTCTGTGCTGCCCACGTACGCCGGTCGGTTCAGGTGATCGAAGAGCACGTAGACAACCGGCACTCCACGCGCTGGGTAGGCGTCTTCCGTCACATGAGGCCAGTTGCCGGCCCATGAGCCGTACGGGGCGTTGGGTCGGCTACGTACGACGGCTGCCGCGCGGTGTGGCACCTGCGACGCCTTGTAGGGCATGTGCTGATTCCAGAGCACGGTGTATCCGGCGCCGTACGACGCCTTCATGTCGGCGAGCGCCTCGGCCAAGTCCAGGGCGTCGATCAGGCCATCGGCATACCCGCGCGCGGTCGCGCTTAGCAGCTGGGCCCATGCCCCGTCGCGGAGTTCCAGAAGCTGGTCGATCTTGCGCTGCATCACACCGATGTGCCGTGCCGTTGCATCAAGGCCGGGTATCCGAACGGCTGCCCCGGCGAACGGGTACCCGTGGTCGCTATGCCCCATCGCGCTCTCCCACCCTTCGCGCATCCGCCGCGCGCTGCTCTTCGGTGACTTCCGGCACCCGGTGAATCGAGTCCCGCTCCAGTGATCCGCACGTGCAAATCCGGCGGCCGAATGCCTGCTTGCCTGACGACACGAACGCATGCCGGCGCAACGGTCGGGCGGTACGTTCGCGCTCCAGCTCGGCCCGCGTCACCCCGGGATAGCGCTCTTCCGTCCATTCGTCCATCACGCCACCCTTCGCATCTGTCGCCGCTTGACGTTGTCCACAGGACTGTCCACAGGCGTCGGTCTGCACCAGGCGGTCAGTTCAGACCACCGCTGGTTGACCGGGATCGCGGTGGCCGCCACGAACAGCAGCCGTTCCACGTCGGAGATCGGCGCTGCCGGGTCGGTCCCGAGCTCGGCGCGTAGCCACCGCAGATTGCTCTCTGCGTCGTCGTCTCTGACCCGGGCGGCGAGTTGCTGTGCCAGCGATTCGAGGCGGTCAAGACCGGTCATCGCGGGCCTCCTCGCGGGAGCGGCGGTAGTCCCAATAGGACGCCTGCGCCGATAGGCAGTCCGAGCACCCGCCACACGCCGCGCCCATCGTGTATGTGTCACCACAGGAGGTGTGCTGCGCCTTGCTGTGCTCGATCCACCCGGCGTCGTAGGCGTAGCAGTCGCACGGTTCACCAACGGCGGTCATCACCGGCTCCTCGTCGCGCCGGGGCGGTGACCGACGTGCCAATGCCTCGGCTCACCGAACCGTCGCGTCGGGCACACGTAGACGTTCAGCACGGCAGGCGACGAGCCGGCCTTGACCAACCGGCTCAGGTGCACCAGCGCTGCCTTGCGGCTGTCGTGGTGCTGCTTCCCCTCGCACGCCCGGGCTGCGGTGGCGGTCGCCTTCGCGGGGCGCGTCATCGGGGGCTCCTGCACTGGCACAGCGTTGCCCGACACTCCTTGCGTCCACTGGCATACCAGCGGTGATCCAGGACAAGGTGACGGCAGCAACAGGTGGCGTGTGCACCGGCGCGGAGACGATCCCAGGGAGTCACGTCGCCTCCAGTTCGGCCAGTTCCCGCCGCAGAGCCTCAATCCGGGCCTGCCGCACATCGCCGATCTCGGCCTTGTCCGCCACCACCAGGGACAGGTCGTAGCCGTCCAGGATCGCCACCAGCGTTTCGACGGGTGGGTTGCGTTCGCCACGTTCGTACATGCCCAGCGACGCCGACTTGAGCCCGAGCTGGCGGGCGGCTTCGGTGAGGGACCACCTGCGGGCGTTGCGGTGCTGGCGCAGCACTGCACCGAGAGACACCTGGCCGTGGATCTCTGCCTGGTTCACGCCGCGACCTCCTTCGCTCGGTGCAGTGGGCACCAGGCACGGCCGAGGTGGTCCACGAACCAGCCACGGGCAGCAGCCACGGCGAACAGGTCGGTGGCCTGGTCGCGCAGGCGACGCACACCCACTCCCGTGCGGTCCACCCGGGCGTAACAGGTGGGCACGTCGCAACCGACGGCTATCACGATCACGAGGCGTCCTCCAGGACGTACGCCCCGCAGCGGCACTCGTGCTTACGCCCGCCCAGGGTCTCCTTGGCGCAGTGGTGCCATGGCTGGCCGTCGTCGCAGCCGATCTCGTCTCCCCACCGTTCCGTGCATGGCGGGTTCTCGCTGTATCGACCATCATCAGTCAAGTAGGTCCAGAACGAGGCGTTGCCGAGCAGTACCGCCGTACGGGCCGGGTCGGAGTAGCGCGACACCAACCAGCCGGCGATCAACGCCTCAGCCCTGTGGCCTTCGACGTAGGTGTGGCAGTCCGAGCACAGGCGCAGCAGCGACGACGGCAGGTTGACCTTCGGGTCCCGCGTCGACCCCATGCCTCTTGGGCTTCTGTGGTGGGTGTGAACAGCTGGCGCTGACACACACAGCTCGCAGCGACCACGAGAGCGGACCTCCAGCAGCGCCTTGGTCTCGTCGGACGGGCCGGTATCGCGCCAGCGGCGTCGCATCGGCGTCCGCTTGAGCGCCTTACCCCGCTGCAGGCTCACGACGCCTCCCGATGCTCGTCAGGGACGCGTTCGCATACCTTGCAGCCGGTGTCCCAGCGCGGGCCGCTCGTTGGCTCGACGTACGGATGGCGGTGGGGCTGGCGACGACAGACAGGGCACAGGTCCAGGTCGCCGAGCGAGAACCAGCCGTCGTCCTCCGCGCAGCGGCGTGCGTCTTCGCCGTCTTCGAGTGTGTAGCTGAGGCTCGCCGAGCACGGCGGCAGACCGAGTCCGTCGCAGCGGATGTCGGCGTCGACGCGCTCCACGACGACCATCTCTGATGCCGTCTTGATCACCTCGTCACCTCCTCGATGTACGGCTCAAACGCTGCCGGTGGTGGCACGGGCTTGTCCGGGTCGCGGATCTTGTCTCGGATCTGGGCGAGCAACGGTGTTCCGTCGTGGGCGGTGCGGTCACGTTCGGGGCGCTGCATCTCGCGGTACCCGCAATGAAGACACTCGAGCAGGGCTTCGAGGTCACCGGCTGTGTCGTTCTGGCCCATGTCTGCGACGAGGCGTTTGCCGTCACGTGGGCACCTGCGCTGACTCTCGATCACCAGCACTCTGCTCACCTCCGTTCAGCTCGGCCTTGCGCGCCGCGCCGGCCTTGGCCAGGTGGCTGTAGGTGACAGGCGACAGCAGTCCATCCCGGCGCGCGCCCTGGATCCGCTTGCCGATCTCGCCGATCTCAGCGGCGCTG
>DATLLC010000028.1:0-8212 GCA_035538015.1 Vicinamibacterales bacterium | reverse complement strand
GCTTTGAACCCCTGTGCTGCGAACCCCCCGTGCTTTGAACCCCCGTGCTTCGAACCCCTCGTGCTTTGAACCTCGTGCTTTGAACCCCCGTGCTTTGAACCTCCGTGCGTTACTGTCCTGGCGCGCGGTACTTGCCGGTCTTCGCCGCCGCCTCGTCGACGTCCTTGGCGGTCAGAAGGGGCGTCGTCGACGCCGTCACCAGGCCGGACGCATTCACGGCCATCACGCCAGCGACGGCGCTGGCGGCGTCCGGGAAGTCGCAGATGACAATCGCGTCGGCATCGCCGTGTGAGAAATAGAACGCCTCGACCTTGCCGCCGAGCGACTTCACGAGCGCACGCGCTGCGGCTTCACGCTTGCTGCCACCGTCCTTCAACACTCCGCGAACGCCTTCGGCGTTGTAACTGGCTTTGAGCAGGTATTTCGGCATGACCCCTCCGGGGAAGCGCCACTCCATCAATGGACGAGCCGTGCGGCGTGGCAGTCCGCGCGTCCCTCGAACCCGCGGAATATAGCCGAGCTTACGGCAGGATACTAGTGGGATGTGCGGTCGTCTCTAACTGGGGCCGTTCCGTAGGAACGGCCCGGACTGCTCCCGAGCCCGCCGCCGGACGCTATAGAAATCGCTGATACGCTCCACTAGCCCCCGCCGAAAACGCCGGGCGCGAGGTGTGTCTGCGCGTGGGCCAACACCTCTCGGGCCGACCAGCCCGCGGCCCGCAAGTCACGAATGCCGGTGTCTCCGTCCGACTTGCTCAACTTCTCGGTCGCGGAGCGCATCACGAGCGGATGATGCGTGAAACGCGGCGGCGTCGCGCAACCGAGCAGACGCGCCAGACGGATCTGCCGACCGGTGGAGGCGAGCAGGTCGGTGCCGCGGATGACCTCGGTGATGCCCTGCTCGACATCGTCGGCGACCACCGCAAACTGATACGTCCAATTGCCGAGCCGATCGCGAACCAGCAGGTCTCCGCACTGCGCGGCCGGGTCCTGCGCCTGAGGGCCACACAGGCGATCCTCGAATCGTTCGACCCCTGGCTGCATGACCGCACGCCAGCCGAGGCCGTCGCGGAGGCCCAGCCGCCGGTGGCGGCACGTACCCGGGTAGGGACGCTCACCGTCGGGGCCCGGCGCGATCTCCTGCAGGCACGCCCGCGTGCAATCGCAGCCGTACACCAGACCCTGATCCACGAGGCGTCCGAGCGCGGCTCGATAGACCTCCCCGCGATCGCTCTGTCTCACTGGCGGACCGTCGGCCTCGAATCCGAGCCAGGCGAGGTCCTCGAACAGGGCTTCCTCGAAATCGCGCCGGCACCGTTGCCGATCGTGGTCCTCGATGCGCAGGCGCACGATGCCACCGACCTCCCGGGCCAGGGCCCAGACATACAACGCGTTGACAACGTGGCCAAGATGCAGGAATCCCGTGGGCGCGGGAGCGAATCGGGTGACGAAGGCTGGTCGGGCGCGACCGGACACCGGAAGCCAGTGTAAGCGACCAACCCCGTTCGAACCGCCGGATCGACCGTTCGAGCCCGGCCGCCAACCGCCGGGCAGGACGCGTCGAACGGCCGCGGTCGAACGCCCGTAGACTGACACAGCCCATGACCGCCGTCGGCCTGATCTTCCTCGTCGTCTGCATCTTCGGGGCGTTCGCCTACGGATCGGCCACGCTGCTGGCTCTCCGCCAGAGCTCGCCGGTGTGGCGGACGCCCAGCCTCCACGGTCCCCGGGTACCACCCGACGGCGTGAGCCTCACGATGTTTACGATCTGCACGGTGTGGTTCGCGCTCAACGCGATCTCCGAACTGGGCCAGCTGACCAACCCCGCGTGGTCTCGAACCCACGCAGTGGACCTGGCCGTCTTCATCACGGCCTTTGCCTTCCCGCCCCTCATCATGCACGTCGTGTACCGCGAGACGGTCACTGATAGCCACCCGATCCGCAGTCCATGGTGGCGGCGCCTGCTGGTGACCATGTACGTGATCAGCCCGATTGCCGGCATGTATCTGGTCGGCGGCGCCCTCGGTTTGATCACGCGCCCCGAGCCCTTCGGCCAGATCGTCGGTCTCTCGTTCGCGGCGCTGTATACGGTGACCAGCCTCTACTCCACGGCGATCATGCTAGTCCGCCGCCGCACGTCCCCGGCGCCGCGCCGAAGCGTGCAGCATCGGCTCGGCAACGCGATGTTGTCGCTCTTCTTGCTGATGACAGTGGTGTTTCTGACCGTGGCGCTCCTCGGCGAGCAATCCACGCTGGTCGCCATCTTCGAGCGCATCGCGCGCACCGCGCCGCTGCTGTTCCTCGTCGTGGCGATGTACTTCGAGAATCGCTTCGATTTCTACGACCTCGTCATCAAGCGGGGAGTGATGCTGGTAACGACGGTGCTGACGCTGAGTGCGGTGTTCGCGGCCGCTCAGCCGGTGCTCGATTCGATTCCCCCCGGCGCGGCACGGCCCTGGCTGATGGCCATCGTGCTCGTGCCGGTGGCCATGGCGATGCCGTGGCTCTACCGCCAGCTCTCCAGCGCACTCGATCGGGTGTGGTTCGGCCGTCAGTTCTCTCCGGTGGATGCGGTGAAACACCTCCTGGGTGCGATGCAACCGGCGACCAGCGAAGCGACCCTGATCGCCGAAGCGGAACGGCGCCTGTCGGAGATCGTCGACACGCCGATCGCCGTCATGGTCGATGACGAGACCCCGCTCGATTCTGGCGGCGTGGAGGTGCAGGCGTCGACGCCCTCTGGCGGGCGGGTGCGGCTTGCGGTGGCGAACACCGCGGCCACGCGGCGCCTGCTGAGTGAAGACCTGCAGATGCTGCGGTCGCTGGCCAGCGTGTTCGGCTTCATGCTGGAGACCATCCGCCTGCAGCAGAAGCGTCAGGAGCAGGAGCTGGTGGCCCAGGAGCTGCGGCTCCAGACCAGCCGTTCGGAGCTGAAGGCGCTGCGCGCGCAGATCAATCCACACTTCCTCTTCAACGCGCTCAATGCGATCGCGTCGCTGATTCACACCGATCCGGGGCGCGCGGATGCGGCTGTGGAGCAGCTGGCGGAAGTGTTCCGCTACACGCTGCGGCGATCGGACTCCGAATGGGCTCCGCTCGATCAGGAGCTGGCCTTCGCCCGGGCCTACCTCGACGTGGAGCAAGCCCGTTTCGGCGCGCGGCTCTCGTGCGCGATCGACTCGGATCACCTGCTGCCGCCGCCGCTCGTGCCCTCGATGCTGCTGCAGACACTCATCGAGAACTCCGTGAAGCACGGCGTCTCGCAAACCCGGGGGCCCGGACGCATCGAGGTGATGGTCCGCACGACCGCCTCTGAGATCACCATCGAAGTGCGTGACAACGGCCCCGGACCGGGGGCGTCACCAACCCTGCCACGGGAGGGCACCGGCTTCGGCCTGCGGAGCGTGCGCGAGCGCCTCGCCGGCCACTTCGGCGATCGCGCGACGCTCTCGCTCACCCGCGACCCGGCCGGAACGACGACCATTGCCCGCATCGTGATGCCGGTGGTCCGGGTGGCGGCATGAGCGTAGCTCGGCAGCCGGCCGTCGGCGTCCGGCAACTGGCAGTCGGCGTCCGGCAACCGGCAACCGGCAATCGGCAGCCGGCAGCCGCAGTGTTGGCGGCAGCCAGTGGGACTGGTCGGCCACGGCAGTAGGAGGCAGACCGTGACGATCCGGGCCCTGATCGTGGACGATGAGCCGCCAGCGAGGACCCGACTGCGCCAGCTGCTCGAGCAGGCTGGCGTGTCGGTCGTCGGCGAGGCAGGCAGCGCGGCGGAAGCGCTCGCGCTGATCCACGATCGCCGACCCGACGTGCTCTTTCTCGACATCGAGATGCCCGAAGTTCGCGGCACGTCGCTGGCTGCGTCGCTCCCCGAGCCGCGACCATTCGTGGTGTTCGCGACCGCCTACGAGCGCTACGCCATAGAGGCGTTCGCCTGCGACGCCACCGACTACCTGCTCAAGCCCATCAACCGGACCAAGCTCGCGGCAACGATCGAGCGGATCCGTCAGCGCATGGAACGGCGAAGCGAGGTCGAACGCGACGTCGCCGCGGCGTCCGCGCTGCAGGCCGAGATGTGGCCCGGCGCGCTGCCGCGGATTCCGGTCTTCGATTGCGCCGCGGCCTCGCTGCCGGCAGCAGGCGTGGGTGGTGACTTCTACGACGTCTTCGCCCTCGAGGGCTCCACCTGGGGCCTGCTGCTCGGGGATGTCTCGGGCAAGGGCGTCGCGGCCGGCCTGGTGGCGACGGCGGTCCAGGGCCGCATCCAGACGGCCGCGCGCCACGCGAGGCTCGCCCCGGCGGCGCTGGCCGCGGCCATCAACGACGATGTGTTCGCGTCCACGCACGGGCAGCGCTATGCGACGCTCGTCTACGCGGAGCTCGACGCCGGTACCCGCGGGTTGCGCCTCGTCAATGCCGGCCATGGCGGCATGCAGTTCGCACGCGCCTCCCCCGATACCGAGGTGGTCATCGTCCCGCCCACGGGTCCGGCCCTGGGCCTCTTCGAGCAGACCTCGTTCGAGGAGATGACGCTGTCACTCGACCCGGGTTCCGAGATCGTCCTCTTCACGGATGGTGTCAACGAGGCGCTCGACGCCGACGATGTGGAATTCGGTGCCGAACGGGTGTCCGCGATGCTGAAGACCAACGGCGAAAGGTCCGCCGCCGAACAGGCGACCGCACTGCTCGAGGCCGTACGCCGTCACCGTGGCGCACGCCAGTGGCAGGATGATGTGACGGTGATGGTGGTGAAGCAAGTCTCATAGAGACAGCCGAGAGTCGGGAGTCGGGAGTCGGCGAATGATACGAGCGGTCCTGGTGGACGATGAGCAGCCGGCGCGGGAGCGGCTGAAGCAGTTACTCGCGGCCCACGCCGATGTGGAAGTGGTCGGCGAGGCCGAAGACGGCGTTCAGGCGGCGGAGCTGATCGCCGACCGGCAGCCGGATGTCGTGTTTCTCGACATCCAGATGCCGGGTGCGTCGGGCATGGACGTGGCCGCGTCGCTGGGTGCGCGACGGCCGCTCGTGGTGTTCTGCACAGCGTTCGATCAGTACGCCGTGGACGCCTTCGAGCTGTCGGCCACCGACTATCTGTTGAAGCCGGTGAACCGCGCTCGGCTGTCAGCAGCGCTCGCGCGCGTGCGGCAGGCCGCGGGTGAGCCGGCCTTCACCCGATCTCTGGCGTCGGCGACGCGGGACGCCGGCCTTTCCCCCACCAGGGTCCTGGCTCGGCGAGGCAACCGCTACAAGGTGGTCGCGATGGCCGACGTCGTCGCCTTCACCTTCACCGACGGCGTCACCCGCGTCGTGACGGCGGCGGAAACCCTGACGATGCAACCGACACTGGCGGCGCTCAACCGGCGCCTCGATCCGAGCCGCTTCTGCCAGGTCTCGCGGACGGTGCTCGTCCATCTCGATGCCGTACGCGAGGCCCGTCCGTTCGCGGATGGCTCCGGCGAAGTCGTGCTGGCCAACGGCCAGACCGTTCCAGTCACCCGCCGCCGCTGGCGCGCGCTCGTCGACAAGCTGGAGGGTAACTGAGACCGCATACAATCGTCGCCATGGATCGTCGTAGGTTGATGGCGCTCGCAGGCCGGTTCGGCGCCATCGCCGCCGTCTCGCCGCTGGCGCGTACTGCGTCACTCCTGGCACAGGGCCAGGATCCGTGGGGTAAGGAGGCGCTCATGCGCCTGTCGGTCCGGCCCCCGGACTATGAAACACCGGTTGCGCTGCTGGACAGCCTCATCACACCAATCGAGCGGTTCTACGTCCGCTGCCACTTACCCGTGCCGCCGACTGCCGATGCACAAGCGTGGTCGCTGCGGGTGGAAGGCGAGGTCACCACGCCGGCGTCGCTCACCGTGGCGGAGTTGCGGGCACTGCCGGCGATCACCACCACCGTCACGCTCGAGTGTGCCGGCAACGGGCGCGCCTTCTTCGCGCCGCCGGTCGCCGGCATCCAGTGGAGGAAGGGCGCCGTCGGTACCGCGCGGTGGACCGGAGCGCGCCTGGCCGACGTCCTCACTCGCGCCGGGGTCAAGAACACTGCCCGTTTCGTGCACATGGCCGGCGCCGATCGACCGCTCGGCACCATGCCGCCCTTCGTCCGGCAGGTGCCGATGGAGAAGGCCATGCACGCCGACACGGTCATCGCCTACGAAATGAACGGTCAGCCCATTCCCCAGATCCATGGTGCGCCGCTCCGGGCGATTGTTCCGGGCTGGGAAGGCGCGTACTCCGTGAAATGGCTGAACCACTTGCGGGTGTCGGCGACCGAATCCGACAGCTTCTGGGTGGCTACCGCCTACCGCTATCCGGTCAGGCGCGTCGGCCCGGGCGCCGCGGTCGAGGCGAAGGACATGGTGCCGCTCACCGGGCTGGTCGTGAAGTCGTTGATCACCACGCCGCTCGAAGGCGCGGTGGTGTCGTCGGGGCCTCTTGCCGTGGCCGGCTTCGCCTGGGCCGGGGAAGCCGACATCGCCCGCGTGGACATCTCGGTAAATCACGGCGAGACGTGGCAGCCGGCGAGGCTGGCTGGCGAGCAGCAGCGTTACACCTGGCGCCGCTTCGAATTCGGCTTCACGCCCGAACGGCCGGCCTCGTATCTGATCCTCTCGCGCGCCACCGATACGAACGGCAACGTCCAGCCGGCCGTGTCGCACTGGAATCCATCGGGATATCTCTGGAACCAGTACGACAGCGTGCGGGTCGAGGTGAAGTAAGTGGAGGGTGCTGGGTGCCGGGTGCTGGGTGCGGGGTGCTGGGTGCCGGGTGCCGGATGCCGAGTGCCGGGTGCGGTGCCGGGTGCTGGGTGCCGGGTGCCGGGTGCGGTGCGGGGTGCTGGGTACCGGGTGCCGGGTGCGGTGCCGGGTGCTGGGTGCCGGGTGCCGGGTGCGCTGCTCAATGCCGGGTGCCGCGTACTGAATGCCGGACGCGTCGCGATCGTGGTGCTCGGAGTCTGTCTCCGCGTCGCCGTGCTCGGCGCGCAGATGCCAACCGCCACGCCGACCGCCGACCTGCCCGACGGCGACGGGATCCAGGTGGTCCGGTCGCGCTGCCTCTCGTGCCACGGCGCCGACCTGATCGCCTCCCAGCGGCTCGCCGAGACCGGATGGGGGCGTGAGCTCGACAAGATGGTGCGGTGGGGCGCAAGCGTGCCCGAGGCGGAACGTCCAGCGCTGCTCGCCTACCTGACGCGGCACTTTTCGCCGGCGCCACTTGCCGCGCACGATCCGGCAGCGCCGGGCGAGGCCGTGTTCAAGCGTGCGTGCCTGTCCTGCCACGGCGCCGACCTCATCGAGCAGCAGCGCCTGTCCCCCACCGGATGGACGCGCGAGGTCGAGAAGATGATGCGCTGGGGCGCGGCAGTCAGCGAGGCGGACAAAGCCGCCCTCGTGGATTACCTCGCCGGCCGGTACCCCGTGCGCTGAGCGCGGCGCTTACCTGGGCTTCCGCGCCGGAGCGTAGTTCACGTGGACGAGGGTCCAGGCGCCGGCCCGCTTGAACAGCACGTCGGTCTCCTGGTTGTCCTCCGTGGACACCTCACCCTTGGCCGTCCGCGTCGTCACGCGCAACAGGTAGGTGGCCACCGCGGTATCGAGCGAGGGGCCAAGCTGCACCTGCAGGTCCTGCACTTCCACCTTCTCCAGTCGATTGCCGGCGCCGATGTACTTCCGCCACGACGCCTGGTACGAGGGCAAATCTACACGACCCGACGGAAACCACTGAGTGAGATCGGGGGCGAACGCCTTGAAGTACGCGTCCAAGTCGTTGCGGCCATATGCCGCGTTGTAGGTCTCGATGAAGGCGCGCACCTCCTTCTCCGCGGCCACCGCGGCGCCGCCACTTTGCGCGAGCGCGCCGATTGGAGCAAGCAGCATGATCACACCGAGCAGGACACGGAACATGGTGGACCTCCCGTTGGCGTGCAAGGATACCCGACCGTGACCGACGCGCCATTGCTGATCCCTGATCCCTGATCCCTGACCCCTGACCCCTGATCGCTGATCCGATCGACCGCGTCGTCATTCTGACGGGCAGCGACACGACCCAGGGAGTGCCTTTGCACTAGAATTCAGGCATGTCTGTCGTGGCCCCATCCCCATCCGATCTCACTCAAGCGCGAGAGACCTTGGATCAGTGGATCCGCGAGCTGATGCAGTGGCACTTCGGTCCCGAGACGGGGTCGCCCTTCTGGCTGGAGTGGGCG
>DATLLC010000027.1:0-6842 GCA_035538015.1 Vicinamibacterales bacterium | reverse complement strand
GTCGAGAAGAAGCGGCAGCTCATGCAGATGAGCTACCAGGATTACCTGCTCAAGGTCGCGAAGGTGCATCCCGACGCCGCCTGGTACTACCAGGCGCGCACCACCGGCCTGTTCCTGATGATGACCGACGCGGTGCCCGCGTATTACGGCTGGAACTCCGGCTACCCCGGCTTCCAGGGCCTGAAGCTCGAGCCGACCCCGCGGGAGGTGCTGTATTACGAACCAGGTGGGTCGCACGGGCGCGAGAACCAGGGGCGAGCCAACGAGGGCGGCCGCTCGGTCCACTTCCCCGACGGCAACGCCACGATCGCCCGGCTCCTGGTTCGGTCGCTGCTGCCGGACGCCGTCCCGGGCACGACGCAGGAGGACATCGTCACAACGCGCGTGGACTACAGGAAGCTCGACAAGCCAGGTTCACCGGCGCGAATCCGGCTCAATAGCTCGGTCGTGCAGGTCGCGCATCTCGGCGATCCGGCCTCGGCGCGTGAGGTGGCCGTCACCTACGTCGCGAATGGGCAGACCCGCAGCGTGCGTGGTGCGCACGTCGTTCTGGCGTGCTGGAACTCGATCATCCCGCATCTCTGCCCGGAGCTCCCGGCGACGCAGAAGGAGGCGCTCTCTTACGGCATCAAGGCGCCGATCGTCTACACGAATGTGTTCATCCGCAACTGGACCGCCTTTGCCAGGCTCGGCGTGGCGAGCATCACGGCGCCGAGTGGCTTTCACCCGACCGTGAAGCTGGCCGAGCCCGTGACCATCGGCGGCTACCAGAGCTCGCGAACGCCCGACGAGCCGATGGTGCTGCACCTGGTCCGCACGCCGTGCGCGCCGGGCCGGCCGCGCAAGGAACAGCACCGGCTGGGACGCGCGGAGCTGTTGTCGATGCCGTTCGAAACCTTCGAGCGTGAGATCCGGCAGGAGCTGAACCGCATGCTCGCGGGCGGCGGCTTCGATGCCGCACGCGACATCCTCGGCATCACGGTTAATCGCTGGCCGCACGGTTACACCTACAACTACAACACGCTCGCGGATCCGGTGGCGTGGTCGCTGGCCACCCCGGAAGACCGGGCATTTGTCGTCGGCCGGCAGCCGTTCGGCCGCATGGCCATCGCCAATGCCGATGCCGCCGGCAGTTCGCACACCGACGCGGCTATCGAGCAGGCCTACCGCGCCGTTCGCGAGGTGGTGGAGTCGCGCGCCGCGGAGTACGTGGCGCGATTTACCGGCCCGTGATCGCTGGACGGCGGTGAACGTTCAGGCGCGTATGAGAGATCGTGGGCATCGCCCACGGGAGGGCGCTATGAGGTGGCTTCGAGGCGCGGCGGCGAGTGGATATGTCCTGCTGGCGACGGCAGGGGCGGCGTGGGCGCAGACGGCCGCGGGCACGGGGGTCATCACCGGGACGGTGATGGACAACACGCGAGCCGTCCTCCCGGGCGTCATGGTCACGGTGTCGGGTCCCGCAGCGATGGGGACACCGACCAGCACCACCAACGAAAGCGGCATCTACCGGGTGCCGTCACTCCCGCCCGGGGAATACACCGTGCGGTTCGAGCTCACCGGCTTCGGCACCGTCATTCGTGAGGGGATTCGCGTCGGCGTCGGGTTCACGGCGACCGTGAACACGGAGATGAACCTCGCCAGCGTGGCCGAGAGCGTGACGGTGAGCGGGGACTCGCCGGTCGTGGACGTCACGAACACCACGGTGGCCACCCGCTACGACGACGAGGTGCTGGCCAGCCTGCCCGGCGCGCGTGACTACTGGGCCGTGCTCGCGCAGACCCCGGCGGTCGCGATGGGTCGCGTCGACGTCGGGGGCAGCGGGGCGCTGACCCAGCAGCCCTACACCGCGTACGGCCTGGCCAGCGCCGGCGGAGTCAACCGCGCCGAGGTGGAAGGCATCATGGTGAACGAAGGGGCCGGCGGTGGTGGCAGCGACATGTACTACACGGACTACGGCGCCTTCGCCGAAATCGCGATCAACGCCGTGGGCAACGGCGCCGAAATGCCCAATCCCGGCGTGCTGAGTCAGCTCATCGCGAAATCCGGCGGCAACCAGTATCACGGCAACCTGTACCTCGACTTCCAGAACGAGTCGATGGAGGCCACGAACATCGACGATGCGCAGATTGCGGCAGGCGTGACCGGCAGCGATGTCGTCGCCGCCCGCGACACGAACCGGCTCGAGATGTTCCGCGACTTCAACGTCGATCTCGGCGGCTTCATCAAGAAGGACAAGCTGTGGTGGTATGGCGCCTTCCGCCGGACCGACACCGGCCAACGCTATCCCACGCTGCTCGACGACATCCAGGACACGTGGGTCCCGGTGGCCACGGCCAAGGCCACGTTCAACGCGGCCGCGAACCACAAGCTCTCAGGGTTCTACCAGTACCAGACCAAGGAGCAGCCCGATTACCTGGGCGCGATCCGGATCGCCGGCGGCCGGCAGAGCCCCGCGCTGATGACGAAGGACACGGTGTGGCACTCGACATTCCCGCTGCACGTGTGGAAGGCCGAGTACAACGCCGTGCTGTCGCAGTCCCTCTTCTTCGAGGTGCGGGCCGGGGCCTACCACTCGGTGTGGGCCCGCGAGGGCAAGTCGAGCGACCCGCGCATCGAGGACATCGGCAACAACTTCGTCTCGGGCGGTGTCTGGTCCACGGACCTCCGGCGCCATCGGCCGCAGGGAAATGCGTCGCTCTCGTACGTGAAGAACGACCGGGCCGGGAGCCACAACTTCAAGCTCGGCGTCGAAGTGATGCGCGACCTCCTCGTGCAGCCGTTCACCGGCTTCCCGGGCCCGACCCAGACCGTGTCGGTGCGCAATAACACCGTGGCGACACAGGTCGACATCTACCTGCCCGGATCGGAATCGAAGAACGGCCTCTGGACCTACTCCGTGTTCCTGAACGACTCCTGGCAGCTCCACCGCCGGCTCACGGTGAACGCCGGCATCCGCTTCGATCGCCATTCCGCGTATCTGCCGGACCAGGTGGGCCCGGCCGCCCAGTCGTTCGCCAGCGTCGACGACATCGTGACGTTCAACAACTGGGGCCCGCGCCTGGGCGCGAGCTTCGATCTGACGGGCGACGCCAAGACCGTGGCCAAGATGAGCTACGGCCAGTTCTGGCTCTATCCAGGCGCGGATCTCGCGTCGGGCCTCAACCCGAACGCCACGATGTGGTTCGAGCGCTACGGCTGGACCGACCGGAACGGCAACGGCATCTACGACACTGGCGAGCAGGGCGCGCTGCAGCTCGTCCAGGGCGGCCGCGCGTCGACCGTCTTCGACGAGAATCTCGAGAACACATACGTGAACCAGTTCACCGCCTACGTCGAGCGGGAGGTGGTCAGCAACTTCGGGGTCCGTACCGGGTTTGTCTGGAACGGGCGGCGCCAGGTCCGTGGCCAGATCAACGTGAACCGGCCGCTCGAGTCCTACGCCGTACCCGTCACCTTCGTCGACCCCGGGCCTGACGGCGCGCTCAGAACCGCCGACGATGGCGCGACGCTGACCGGATACAACCTCAGCGCCGAGGCCCTGGCGCTGCCGATCGTGAACATCACGACAAACCTTGGCGGCGCCGACAGCGAGTACTACAACTGGGAACTCACGGCGACGCGGCGCGAAACGACCTTCTGGTCGATGCAGGCGAGCTTCGCGCACACCTGGCGCAAGGAGACCGCGCTGTCGGCGGGCGCCGGGTACACGCCCAACGCGTTCATCAACACCGATGACGAGCGGCTGGTCTCCACGACCTGGCAGGCGAAGCTGCTCGCAACGCTGAAGTTCCGCGGCGACTTCCGGGTCACGCCGACCATCCGCCATCAGGCGGGCAACCCGTTCGGCCGAGTCTTCACGCAGACGTTCAACTGGGGCAACGCCACTGTGCGTGCCGAGCCGATCGACGCCCAGCGCATGCCGAACGTCAACGTGCTCGACGTCCGGACGGAGAAGGCGTTCAGGACCGGGCTGGGCCGGATCACCGGCTTCTTCGACGTCTACAACATCTTCAACACCAACGCGGAGCAGGATCTGACGACGACCTCGGGGTCGTCGTGGTTGCGCCCGATTGCGATTACACCGCCGCGGATTGCGCGGGTGGGCGTCAAGTTCGTGTGGTAGGCCGCAGAGGGCGCAGATAGCCGGAAGAGCGGGAACGAGGAGAATCATGGACAGCACCGATCGCAACCTCGGAATGGACCGTCCGATCGATCGACGCCAGTTCGTCAACGGCGTCGCCGCGGCCGTCGGGGGCTCGCTGCTCCCGAAGTGGAGCTGGGCGCTCGAGCTCGACCGGCAGGCGGCCGTCGCCGAGCAGTCGCCCGACTACTACCCGCCGCGTCTCACCGGCATGCGCGGCAGTCATGCGGGGTCGTTCGAGGTGGCCCACCAGATGCGGGAACGCCGGAGCGTCGACTTCAACGCGGTCGCGCACACCGGCGAGACTTACGACCTGGTCGTCGTCGGTGGCGGGCTCAGCGGGCTCGCCGCCGCCCACTATTTCGTCAAGAACGTCGGCAGGTCCGCGCGCGTCCTGGTGATCGACAACCACGACGACTTCGGCGGCCACGCCAAGCGCAACGAGTTCGTCGTCGACGGAAAGACCATCGTGCTGAACGGCGGCACGCTCAACATCGAGTCGCCGCTCCGCTACAACCTGCCCTCGCGGCAGCTGCTCGAGGACATCGGCGTCGACATCTCACGCTTCGTGAAAACCAACGAATCGCTCGCTGGTCTCTACAACTCGCTGGGCCTGAGGAGCGGTCACTTCTTCGACAAGGAGACGTGGGGCCGGGACCAGCTCACGGTGCGGCCGGCCGCTCAGCCGGGACAGCGGCGCCGGGGCGGGTATCCGCAGGAGTATCTCGACATGATGCCGCTCTCGGCCGCGGCGAAGGCCGACATGTTGCGCCTGCAGGATCCCAATCAGCCGGACTACATGCCCGGTCTCGACTCCACCGCCAAGAAGGCGCGGCTTGCGACGACGAGCCTCGAGAACTATCTCCTCGACGTGGCCAAGGTGGACAAGCAGTGCGTGTGGTTCTTCATGACCACGGGCCGCGGCAACTTCTGCGTCGGTGCGGATGCCATTCCCGCGCTGTTCGGGTGGGAGATGGGCGTACCGGGCTTTGCCGGCCTGAAGCTCGAGCCGACGCCCGACGGAGTGCTCGCGGACCTGCCAGGCGGCCACCACGGCCGGCAGAAGGCGGCTGGCGGAGGGGGCGAGATTCATTTCCCGGACGGGAACGCGACGGTGGCGCGTCTCCTGGTCCGATGGCTGATGCCCGATGCCGTGCCCGGCAAGACGCAGGAGGATGTGGGCGGCGCTCGCGTGAACTACGCGCTGCTCGACCGCGCCGACCAGACGGCGCGTATCCGCCTGAACAGCACTGTCGTCAACGTGCGGCACGACGGCAGCCCGGAGTCGGCACGGGAGGTCATCGTCACCTACAACCGCGGCGGCAAGCTCTTCGACGTGCGCGGCCGCCATGTCGTCATGGCGTGCTGGAACATGTTCATACCGTACCTCGCACCGGAGATTCCGCAGGCGCAGAAGGACGCCATGCTGTTCGGCGTCAAGGGTCCGCTCGTCTACACCAGTGTGGCCCTGCGCCAGTGGAACGCATTCGCGAAGCTGGGTATCAGCAACGTGGCGACGCCGACCATGTACCACGACTCGCTGGGGTTGGCCGAGGCCGTGGACCTTGGCGAGATCAAGCACGCGCGGACGCCGAACGATCCGGTGGTGCTGCACATGGGACGCCACCCGTGCGCGCCCGGCAAGCCACGGAAGGAGCAGCATCGGGTCGGCCGAGCCGATCTGCTCGCGGCCACGTTCGAGGACTACGAACGCAGCATCCGCGACCAGCTGGGACGCGTGCTCGGCGGTGGCGGGTTCGACCCGGCGCGCGATATTGCCGCGATCACCGTGAACCGCTGGCCGCACGGCTACGCCTACACCTACAACAGCCTGACCGACCCGATCGAGTGGGTCTTCACGGCGAGCGCCGAGCGGCCGTGCGTGAAGGCCAGACAACCGTTCGGACGCATCACCATCGCCAACTCCGACGCGGCCGCCAGCCCGCACACCGACGCGGCGTTCCTGGAGGCGAGTCGCGCCGTCGGTGAAGTGCTCGAGCGGCGGGCCTTTCCGTTCCTGACGACGAAGCCCGGCACGTCCTCGTCGTCGCCGCGGTGAACCGCTGCAGACCATCCTTTCCGCGGCCATCATCGTCACACTGGCGACCTCGGCGGCGATCGTCGTCGCCGAGGGTGGACGGCGCCTGCAGGGTTCGATGCCGCTGTCGCTCCTCGGCTTCATGGCCCTGCTCTTCACCTCCGGCCTGGACGTCGGCCTGATCATGCTGCCGCTCACCGAGTTCCCGCTCTACGCGCGGGAGCCCGTCTACGCGTTCGCCAATCCCCTGGCAATCGCCTTCGGATTCTGGGGGTTCCTCGTCTGGGGCTTCTACTTCCTGACCACGTTCTACTTCCTGGCGATCGAGCCGCACGTGCGGCTGTTCGAAATCCCGTCGGTGAAGCTCGTCAACAACCTGGTGATCATCGGGACCTGCGCCTTCACCGCCCATCTGCTGTGGCGCAACCTGCCGTTCTACGTGCCGTCGATCGGCGAAGCATCTCGCTATGCCGTGGTGGCACTCACGGTGCTGATGTCGGCGCTCACGAGTACCCACATTCGTTATGTGCGGGTGCTCAGCGTCTGGTCGATGTGGCTGTTCGGGACGCTCGTCGCGGTGATCACCAGGTTGTTGACGAGCTTCACCGACGGGATTTCGAACAGCCGCACGTGCGGCTCGATCGCCAGGAAGTAGAACGT
>DATLLC010000026.1:0-18632 GCA_035538015.1 Vicinamibacterales bacterium | reverse complement strand
GTCCGCACCTGTCCGCACCTGTCCAGAGTTAGGATGGAGTCATGAGCGACGATGCAGCGTCCCTGGCGCCGGTGCTCCTCGTCTCCATGCCCCAGATGGTAGATCCGAACTTCAGCCGATCCGTCATCCTGCTGGCCGAGTACGGCGCCAACGGCGCCTTCGGGCTGATCCTCAATCGCCAGATGGCCGAGCCAGCGATGGAAGTGGTCCGCGCCGAGCCGCCGCTCCCCATCCGCCCCGATGTGCACCTGTTCGTCGGCGGACCGGTCGAGCCCACGCGGGCCTGGGTGCTGCTCGCGGACAAGAACCTGGACGGCGACGCGATGGAGGTCTCCGACGGCGTGTATCTGTCGGCGTCGCCGGAGCTGATTCGGCACACGCTCAGCTCCGCGCCCGACCCCGCCGTGCGCATCGTCGTCGGCTACGCCGGGTGGGCGGCAGGGCAGCTCGACGTGGAACTGGCCGAGTCGTCGTGGCTCATGGCGCCGGTGCAACCTGACCTGATTTTCGCGACACCCCTCGCGTCGATGTGGGAGACGGCCATCCGCCGCCTCGGGGCCGAACCCTCCGCGCTGCAGGGGAGTTCCGGGGTCCATTGACCCCACAATTCACTTGAGTTGACGATGCCATCAGCCCAGACTCCCGGTCGATTGCGCCAGTTTCCAGCTGATCAGCCAACAGTCGGAACGACCACTCAAGTGAGCTGAGGGGTTAGGCCAGAAGGCAGAGGAACCGTGATTCGTCTGATGACCCGTGCCGTGAGTTCGACCACCCTCGTGACCATGCTGGCGGCGTGGAGCTCGCAGCAGCCAGCCCCGCCGGCGGCCGACGACTCCGGGCGCGAGGTTGCCGCGCTGCGGCGATCCGTGGCCCGCTTCGCGCCGACGGATCTCGCCGCGGATCTGAGCGGCCTGTCGTCCGGCGATCGCGTCGCGCTACGACACCTGGTGCAGGCCGCGCAGGCGATGGACGCGTTGTTCCTCCGCCAGGTGTGGGCCGGCAACGAGGCGATGTTCTACGACCTGACGCGTGACGAGTCCCCGCTCGGACGCGCGCGGCTGCATGCGTTCATGCTGAACAAGGGGCCCTGGTCGCGTCTGGATCACAACGAGGCGTTCGTTCCGGGCGCTCCGCCCAAGCCCGCGGGCGCCAACTTCTATCCGCCGGACGCGACCCGCGAGGAGGTCGAAAAGTGGGTGAACGGTCTGCCGCTGCCCGAGCGCGAGGCGGCGACCGGCTTCTTCACCACCATCCGACGTGCACCCGGCGGCGGGCTCAGGGCGGTGCCGTACAGCATCGAGTACCAGGGGGAGCTGGCGCTGGCTGCGGCGCACCTGCGCGAGGCCTCCAGGGCAACTGGCGATGCCGCCTTGAAGGCGTTCCTCGACAGCCGGGCGGCGGCCTTCGCGTCCAACGACTACTACGTCAGCGACGTCCGGTGGATGGAGCTCACCTCCGCGATCGAGCCGACGATCGGTCCCTACGAGGTCTACGAGGACGAGTGGTTCAACTACAAGGCCGCGTTCGAGGCCTTCATCACGGTCAAGGATCCGGGGGAATCGGCGCAGCTGCAGCGCTTCGCCGGCGCGCTGCAGGACATCGAGAACAACCTGCCAATCGAGCCCCGCTACCGCAATCCCAGGCTCGGCGCGATGGCGCCGATTGCCGTCGTCAACACCGTGTTCTCGGCCGGCGACGCCAATCGCGGCGTGCAGACCGCCGCTTTCAACCTGCCCAACGACGAGCGGGTCATTCGGGAGAAGGGCAGCAAACGGGTGATGCTGAAGAACAACCAGCAGGCCAAGTTCGATAAGGTGCTGGTGCCGATTTCGCGCATCGCGCTCGCCGCTGGCGACCAGCCGCAGGTGGCCTTCGACGCCTTCTTCACCCACATCCTGATGCACGAGCTGATGCACGGACTCGGCCCGCACGACATCAGCGTGGCCGGCCGCGTCACCACCGTCCGGCAGGAGCTGAAGGAAACCTACAGCGCCATCGAGGAGGCCAAGGCTGACATCTCGGGACTCTTTGCCCTCCAGTACCTGGTGGATCAGGGCAAGCTGGATAAGAAGTTCGAGCAGACGATGTACACGACGTTTCTTGCGTCGGCGTTCCGCTCCATCCGCTTCGGCGTCAACGAGGCGCACGGCCGCGGGCAAGCGATTCAGCTCAATTACCTGCTGGATCAGGGGGCCTTCCGGGTGAACGCCGACGGCACCTTCTCCGTGGACCCGGCACGGATTCGGGAAGGCGTGACGGCCCTGACCCGTGAGATTATGACGCTACAGGCGGAAGGCAGCTACTCCAAGGCCAGGACCATGATCGAGACCCTCGGTGTGGTGCGCCCGCCGGTCAAGGCCGTGTTCGACCGGTTAGCCGACGTTCCCGTGGACATCGAGCCGCAGTTCGTCACCGCCCGGGCCCTGCTGCAGGAGAAGTGAAGGAAGGGTTGTGGAGACTCGAATGGTCACCAAAGAACAAGTCGAGGTCGTGGTCGCCCGGCTCCGGCCGTTCATCCAGAGCGATGGCGGGGACATCGAACTGGTCGACGTCTCGGGCAACAAGGCCACGGTCCGGATGAGCGGCAGCTGCGTCGGCTGCCCGAGCGCGTCCATGACGTTGTTCATGGGGCTCGAGCAGGCGCTGCGCGACGAGGTCCCGGGCTTCGAGGAGCTCGTCGTCGTGTGAGCATGATCAGTCTTCCCGGCTGAGGGTCACATGGTCCCAGCGGTGCCTTTCTCGATCGATCAGGTCGTCGTCGGCCGCAGCACGCGGATGCGGGCGGTGTTCGACTACGTTCGCGTTGTCGCCGACTCGGACAGCAGCATCCTGATCACCGGCGAGACCGGCACCGGCAAGGAGCTCATCGCCAACCTCATTCACCAGGCCAGCCACCGGCGGCACAAGCCCTTCGTCCCCGTCAGCTGCGCCATCTTCGCCGAGACCCTCATCGAGTCCGAGCTCTTCGGCCACGAGCGCGGCGCCTTCACCGGCGCCATCAAGGACCGCCCAGGCCGCTTCGAGATGGCCGAAGGCGGCACCATCTTCCTCGACGACGTGGACGACGTGCCGCTGTCGGTGCAGGTGAAGCTGTTGCGTGTGCTGCAGAACCGCGTCATCGAGCGCGTGGGCAGCACCCGAGCGATGCCGGTGGACGTGCGCACCGTCACCGGGACCAAGCGCGATCTCAAGCAGCTCGTCGCCGAAGGCAAGTTCCGGGAGGACTTGTATTACCGCCTCAACGTCATCCCGATTACGCTGCCGCCGCTGCGGGAGCGGCGCGAGGACATCCCGCTCCTCGCCGACCACTTCCTGCGCCGGTACTACCAGCGACGCGAACAGCAGCCGCGTCCGTTGTCGCCCGGGGTGCTCCAGGCGTTCCTGCGCTATCCGTGGCCGGGCAACGTGAGGGAGCTCGAAAACGCCTGCGAGCGGATCGCCCAGACCTGCACCTGCGACACCGTGAAGATCGGATGCGTGCCGGTCAGCGTCCTGTTCCACCGGAACACCGAGATGGCGGAGCCGGTCGTCGAAACCCACGCGCACCCCTCGTCGGTGTCGCTCGAGGAACGGCTGCGCGACGTGGAAGAGGGGCTGATCACGTGGGCCCTGAAGCTGGCCGGCGGCAACAAATCCAAGGCCGCGGAGCTGTTGCAGATCAAGCGATCGACGTTGGGCGACCGGATCAAGAAGCTGGGTCTCCCCGACCACGGCGACGACGGCTCGCGCCCGGCCGCGGCCGAGTGACGCCGATCCGTCGGTCCGCCGGCGCCTCGTCACCTTCTGCCGCCGTCTGGCCGAGACATTCGCAAGAACAGGCCTGAAATCGCAACGCCGCACGCGAGCGCTGCTGGTACTCCGATTGCAATTCACGAGACCGAAAGTGGGGAGCGTCGCTCGCGCTAGAACTGGCTGTGGGGACCGTCGGTTCGGGCCGGGCGGCGCGCTCCATTTTCAAGTCACGCACACTCTTCCGTCATGGTGGACAGAGAAAAAGTTCTGGCGGTGCTGCACCGGCGCTTCCCCGGCGCCTCGGAGATGGAGACGGCCGCCGCCGCCAATGCCATCGTCGGCCTCGACGACGAGTGGCGCGAGGTCGAGTGCACCGACCTCAGCGAGCTGATCGAACGGCTCCGCGCCGGGCACGAGTTCCGTCTGCTCGAGCGCTTCCCATCACACCGCTGATCGACTGACGGCGTTTTTCGTGTAGCATGCTCGCCGGTACGTACAAGTACGGATCTCGCGGCATTCGGTTTGCATCACGCCGCGGCAGCACGTCGTGCTTCGTCGGAGTTCCGGCGGTTCACGGCGCCGGAGCCACTTATGAAACGTATTGGCAATTGGGCGGTTGGTCTGTCCACCCTCATGGCCCTGACCAGCGTCGGGATATCGGCGATTGCCGGTCCCGCTCCTCCAAGAACCCCCGCCGTACCGGGCGGAGGCCCCGGAACACCGGGGCCGGCCGCGATGGTCACCCGGGTAGAGCGCGCCGGCGCCTCGCAAGCTCAGCCGCCCGCGCAGTCCGGGTACCTCGGCAGCGAGGCCTGCGTGGTCTGCCACGAGAACTACGACAAGAGCATCGAGGCCACCAAGCATGGCTTCAAGGGCAACGCGCTCGCGCCTGCATCCAAGCAAGGCTGCGAGTCGTGCCACGGACCAGGGGAGGCGCACGCCAGCGACCCGGCCAACGTGAAGCCGATCCAGATGGGCAAGGTGAAGGCCGACGTCGCCAATGGTCAGTGCCAGGCCTGTCACAACCGCGGCGAGCACGCCCTGTGGGACGGCAGCCAGCACGAGAACCGCAACGTCAAGTGCATCGACTGTCACAGCGTCCACTCCTCGGAGGGGCCGACGCTGATGCGGGCGAAGACGCAGCAGCTCACCTGTGCGCGCTGCCACCAGACCATCACCAACAAGCAGCAGCGCTTCAATCACATGCCGGTGCGCGAGGGCAAGATGACGTGCTCGTCGTGTCACAACGTGCATGGCTCTGTGAACGTGAAGCTGCTTCGCGTCGGCACCACGGTCGATCAGAGCTGCACCAGTTGTCACACGGAGAAGCGTGGCCCGTACCTGTGGGAGCACGCGCCGGTGGTCGACAGCTGTACTACCTGCCACGACTCGCATGGCAGCAACAACGACCGCATGCTCCAGGCCAAGCTCCCGTTCCTCTGCCAACGGTGTCATGTCACCTCGCGGCATCCCCCAACCGTCTATGACGGGTTCGTCCTGCAGAACTCGGGTAACGCCAACAAGATGTATGGCAAGGCCTGCGCGAACTGCCACCAACAGGTGCACGGGTCGAATCACCCGAACGGAAAGTTCTTCTTGCGGTGACCGGGAGGCATGCGATGCGCAATACACTGATCACACTTGCAGCACTGCTGGCCTCCGCACACGTGGCACTGGCCCAGACGCCGCCCACCAAGCCGGCGCCGGCGGACGTACCTTCGAACGGACTCGCCGACGTCGGCGTCCGCTTCGGCAGCGACGATGGTGACGAGGCCCGCTTCGAGCGCTACCGTGACCTGCGCCCGGGCGCGGCGACCTTGTTCGAATGGACCAAGCACACCGACAGCTACCGGTTCAACGCCGGGGCGTCGAACGTCGGCTACCGCGATCAGCGCTACTCGGCCGACTACTACACCGGAAAGCTCGCAGTGAGCGGCGTGTTCGACTCGATTCCGCTCAACTACTTCTACGATGCCAACTCGTTCTGGACGACTGACGGGAATGGACGGTTCACGCTGCCCCTGGACGTCCGGCAGGGCATCCAGGGACCGACCAACTCGACCACCGATGGAACGGCGGTCGGCGTACCGTGTGCGCCCGGCGGTCCACCGGCGGCCTGCAGCGCCACCACCGCCGCCGCGGCCATCACCAACCGGTCGATCTACGCGAACACGGGCCTCTTCCCGCAGACGCAGGACATCCAGGTCCGGCGCGACATCCTCGGCGGCACGGTCAGGTACACGACGTCGCCGGCGTTTTCGTTCAAACTCGACGCGTCGACCACGTCGCGCACCGGCAACATGCCGTGGGCGGCGTCCTACGCGTTCAACAACGCCAACGAACTGGTGATCCCGATCGATCAGCGGAACAACGAGCTGAAAGCCGGCAGCGAGTGGGTGAGCAACAAGGGGATGCTACGACTCGATTACTGGGGCAGTTACTTCACCAACGACATCCAGACCCTGACCTGGGACAACCCGATCCGGGCGACGGATTTCAACAACGGCCTCGTGCCGCCCAACGGCCCATACGACCCGAGCGGCTACAGCAACGGCAACGGCCCCGCCCTCGGACAGGCCGCGCTCTGGCCGAGCAACAACCTCAACTCGATCGGCACCACGGGGATGTTCAAGTTCACCCCGCGGACGACCGTCAACGGCAACCTCACCTACACCTTCATGCGTCAGGACGAGTCGTTGCTGCCCTGGACGCTCAACTCGTCCATCAACAACCCCACCGTCCTCGCCGCGTTCCCGGGTCTTCGGCAACTGCCGCGTTCGTCGGCTGAAGCGGCGGTCAACAGCACCAACTGGCTGCTCAATTTCAGCAGCCGGGAGCTGCGGTTCGTGACCATCCAGGCCCGCTACCGCTACAACGATCACGAGAACAATACGCCTCATTTCGACGGACGGGAGTACGTGCGCTTCGATGCGGTGCCCGAGGAGTTCGTCGACGATCCGAACACGCCGTACCTCGAGGGCTTCTCGGAGTATTTCCAGATCACGCGCAAGAACCTGGACCTGAACGGGACCTTCGGGCTGAAGGCGTTCGGCTCGATCCGCGTCGGCTACGCCAACGAGGAGTACGAGCGCGAGGGGCGCGGCTTCAGCGACGTCAGCGAGAATACGTTCCGCGCCGCCTACGACGCACGACTCTTCAACTACATCGGCGTGCGGGCATCGCTCGACACCGGCCAGCGCCGCGGCGACGGTTTCATCCTGAGCGGGATCGACTACGAGGAGGGACCTGCCGGGACGCAGCCCGGGCTGCGGTATTACGACGAGGCGGACCGCGATCGCACCAAGGCGATGCTCGTCCTCAGCGCCAACCCGCACGACCAGGTCGGCGTCTTCTTCCAGTTCACGACCACGCGCGACACGTTTCTGGGCGATGAGTCGATTCCCGCGGGCCGCGAACAGTTCGGCCTGCTGAGCAACGACATCAATGCCTGGGCGGCAGGGGCGGATTACAGCCTCAACGACATGGTGCACTTCGGCCTCACCTACGGGTGGGACAAGTTCAACGCGGTGCAGAAGTCGCGCAACGCGAACCCGCCGCCCGACCCGACCTGGACCGACCCGGAGCGCAACTGGTTCCTGGACAACACTGAGAAGGTCAATACCGTGACCGCCTATGTGGACATGCTCGGGTTGATGCAGTCGAAGGCGGATCTGCGCGTCGGCTACGAGATGAACGACTCCGACAACAACTTCGACTACTACGGCCCCAGAATCGACTCGCTGACCGCCGCCGGGCAGTTCATCCCGTTGCCCAACGTCGTCAACGACTGGCGCCGCTTCACGGTGGATCTCAAGTACTTCGTGAGTGCGGCCGTCGGGATCGGCGTGGGCTACTGGTACGAGAACTTTGACGTCACCGACTGGAACACGCTCGACTTCGACTCCGGGAATTTCACGGGTGGCGGTCCGGTGGGCTTCTATCCCTCCACCGGGACGCCCCGCATCGACTGGCTGGGCGGGTTGATGACCGGCTACGGCAACCGGCCCTACAGCGGCGGCCGCTTCTTCGTGCGGATGCTCTACCGCTTCTGACCATTCGTTCCCTCTCATGTTCACGAGGGCGGCCTCCGTCGGGGCCGCCCTCTTTTTCGTTGCCGACGCGTGGTCGCGCTTGCCGGAATCCTGACGGACGGGCGGCTGCCCGGCGGTCGATTCCGACGGGTCTCTGTCGAACGGCCGCGGCACGGTCCCAATCGCGCTCAAAAGACTCACACCCAGAGGTGGCCTGTCCTTTGCTCGATCGAGAGTGAGGTTGCCGTTTCGACGGTGGCGCCGTCCGTGGGGACCGGCCGACGCCGTCCCGGGCGGCAGCCTCTTCGTGACGAGGCGAGCGATGATCGATCGAGAGAAGGTGCTCACCGTGCTGCGCCGCCGCTTCCCTGAAGCGACATCCGGTCAGCTGGCGGCCGCCGCCAACGCCATCGTCGGCTTGGACGACGAGTGGGAGATGGTCGAGCCGCACAACCTGGCCGCCCTCATCGACTGCATCAGGCGCGGCACCGAGTTCAGGTTGCTCGAACGACGGCACGACGGGCGTGGCTGATTCCCTGTTCGTGCTCCTGGTCGCCGTGCTCGGCGGCGCCGCCGTCGGTGTCGAGCGACAGTGGTCCGGCCATGCGTCGGGACCCGCCGCCAGGTTCGCGGGTGTCCGCACGTTCGCGCTGCTCGGAGCGCTGGGGGGCGTGGCTGGCCGCCTGTGGATCTGGGATGCCGCGCCGCTGGCAGTGGTCATCCTTTCGGTGTCGGGTCTGCTGATTGTCGTCGGCTACGTCGCGGCAAGCCCACGCGACGTGGATGCGACGACCGAGACCGCGGCGCTGGTGGTGCTGGGGGCCGGTGCGTGCGCCGGCCTCGGGGAGACCGGCGTCGCCAGCGGCATCGTTGCGGTCACGGCCCTCCTCCTCCTCGAAAAGTCGCGCCTCCATGATCTCGTCGCGCGTCTGCAAGGCCCCGAGCTGGGCGCGGCGTTCCGCTTCGGGGTGATGGCGGTCGTGGTCCTCCCGCTGCTGCCAACCGGTCCGCTGGGGACCTGGGGTGGCGGCTTCCGCCCTCGGGAACTGTGGCTGCTGGTCCTGCTCTTTTCGGGCCTGAGCTTCATCGGCTACATCGCCGAGCGAATCATCGGCGCCTCGCGCGGCTACGTGATCGCGGGTTTGCTGGGAGGCATGGTGTCGTCCACGACGGTCACGCTCGGCTACGCGCGCCGCAGCCGCGATGAGGCCTCGATGGCGCAGCCGCTCGCCCAGGGAGTGATTGCCGCCAACACCGTGCTGTACGGCCGCGTGGTGCTGGCGGCCGGCATCCTGAGTCCGGCCCTGGCCCTCGCGCTGGCGCCGGCGCTGGCCGTGCCGGCTCTCGTGGGCCTGATCGCGGTCGTGTCCGGTCTGCGGGCACCGCCACAGGGTGACGCGGCTCCCGGGCCCGTGACCAGAAATCCGCTGCAACTCCGGAGCGCCCTGGAGATGGCCGTGTTGTTCCAGGTCGTGCTGATCGTCGTGGCCCTGGTCGGGGACCGTTTCGGAGCAAGCGGCCTGTTGGGAACGGCGGCCGTTCTGGGGCTGAACGACGCAGATGCGCTCACGCTGTCGATGGCGCGACAGGTAGGTGGTGGGATGGTGTCCCCGACTTTGGGAGCGCAAGCGGTCGCCGTCGGTCTCCTCTCGAACACCATCGTCAAGGCGGGGCTGGCCCTCACCGCAGGCCGCGGCGCCTTCCGCGCCATCACGGTCGCGGTCCTGTTGCTGATGGCTGTGGCGCTCGGGGCGGCGATTGTGCTCCTGGCGAACGGGGGCTAGCGGCGGTCCGGCGGCGGCACGACGAGGACGGGCACCGCCGCGCGCTCCAGCACGTCATGGCTGGTCGAGCCGAGGAGCAGCTTCTGCGGCCGGCCCAGCCCCCGCATGCCCATCACGATGATATCGGCGTTGCAGTCATCGGCCTGCGCGAGAATCTCCTTGGCTGGTTCTCCGACGCGCACGCTCACGGCCGCGACCGTGGCGGGCGGAAGGCCCGGCGCCGCCCGGTCGAGGAGCTGGCGCAACTCCTGTTGCGTCTGCGCGTCGAGCGCGGCGTCCGCGCCGGCAGCGGAGGCGCCCGCCTCGAGCAGCGGATCAACGACGGTGACGAGCGTCACGTGCCCGTGGGTCGCGCGCGCGAGCGCCAGCGCGGCGGCCAGGGCACGTTCGGAATCCGCGGAAAAGTCCACGGGGCAGAGGATGTTGGTGAACACGGTCACTCATCCTAGCCCAGGTCCCAGCCGCCAGTGGCGCAGCGCTCGACGGCGGCCGCGCCACCTCACGCGCTGGCCCGCCGAAGTCGCAGGCTGTTGGACACGACGCTGACCGAGCTGAAGGCCATGGCGCCGCTGGCGACGATCGGGCTGAGGAGAATGCCGAACGCCGGATACAGGGCTCCGGCCGCCACGGGGATGCCGATGACGTTGTAGACGAAGGCCCAGAACAGGTTCTGCTGCATGATGCGCATGGTGCGGCGCGCGAGGTGAATGGCGTCGGCCACGCCATTCAGATCGTCACGCATCAGCGTGACGTCGGCGGCGTGCGTGGCGATGTCCGTGCCCGAGGCCATCGCCATGCCCACGTCGGCCTGGGCGAGCGCGGGCGCGTCGTTGATGCCGTCGCCGACCATCACCACCCGGCGGCCCTCCGCCTGCAGCGCCCTGACGGCCTCCACCTTGCCGGCCGGAAGCACGTCGGCGATGACGCGGGAAATACCGGCCTCGGATGCGATCGCCAGAGCAGTCGCCCGCCGATCCCCGCTCAGCATGACGACAGTCAGTCCCATCCCCTCGAGACGTCGCACCGCCGCCGCGGCCTGATCGCGCAGGGTGTCGGCGAGCGCGATGATGCCGGCCGCCTGGCGATCCACCGCAACCAGCACCGCCGTCTCGCCCCGAGCCGCCGCCTCGTCGGCGAGTGCGATTAGCCCAGAAGCCTCCACGCGTTCACCGCGCAGGAAGGCCGCCGTGCCCACGAGCACGTGATGGGCGCCCACCGTGCCGCCAACACCCTTGCCTGGTATGGCCGAAAACATCGACACGGGGTCGGCCGGGAGCTGGCGCGCGTCGGCCTCACGGACGAGGGCCGCGGCCAGCGGATGCTCGGATCGCCGTTCCACCGCGGCCGCATGCCGCAGCAGCATCGCGGGATCGTGGGTTCCGATCGGGCGGATGTTGACCACCCGAGGCTCCCCGCGTGTAAGGGTGCCGGTCTTGTCAAAGACCACGGTGTCGACACCGCTCAGCCGCTCGAGCGGCTCGCCGCCCTTGATCAACACCCCTTCCGCCGCGCCGCGCCCGGTAGCCACCATCACCGCCGTCGGCACGGCCAGGCCCATCGCACAGGGGCACGCGATGATCAGCACGGCGACGGCCGGCAGCAGCGCGCGTACCACTGACGGTTGCTCGGGGAGGAGCCACCAGAGTCCGAACGTGAGCACCGCAATGCTCAGGACCACCGGCACGAACACGCCCGAGATGCGGTCCGCCAGGCGTTGAATCGGCGCCTGAGAGGCTTGCGCCTCGCGCATCATCCGCATGACCTGCGCCAGCACGCTCTGGGCTCCCACTGCCGTCGCCTCGAGCTCGAAGGCGCCGGATCGATTGATGGTGGCGCCGACCACCCGATCGCCGGCCTGTTTGTCGACGGGAACGGATTCGCCCGTGAGCATCGACTCGTCGACCGCGCCAGTGCCGGCGAGGATGCGTCCATCCACCGGAAACCGCTCGCCCGGGCGGACGATGACGAGATCGCCGGTGCGCACTTGCGCGATCGCGACATCCACCTCGGTGCCGCCGCGGCGCACGCGCGCGACCGAGGGCTGCAGCCTGGCGAGTTGCCGGAGCGCGGACAAGGTCTCCATCTTGGCTCGGGCCTCGAGCGCGTGGCCCAGCAGCAGCAGCGCCAGGATGAAGATGATCGCCTCGTAGTAGACGTCGGGGCTGGCCCCGCTGGCCAGGAACAGGCCGGGCGCCAGCGTCGCCGCCAGCGAATACGCGAAGGCCGCGCCGGTGCCGACGGCGACCAGGACGTTCATGTCGGCGGAGCCGTGGCGCACGGCCTTCCAGGCGCGGAGGTAGAAGTGGCGACCGGCCCAGGCCATGGTCACGACGGCCATCCCAAGCAGGGCCGAGAGCAGCCACCCGCGTGGCGCCTGATAAAGCGTGGGCCACACGTCGCGCAGCCGGGGATCGATGAACGCCATCACCCGGCGCTGGAGCGGATCGGCCGAGGCGTGGCCGGCGTGATCGGCGGCGGCCATCAACGGCATCGACAGGATCATCGCCGTGAGCCCCAGGCCGAGGGCGGCCACCGCCTTGACGAGGAACTGGCGATACTCCGCCCGCTGCGCGGCCTCGCGGGCATTGTCCTCCGCCAGCGCGTCGGTCACCGGCTCGGGCAGGCGCGCCTCGTAGCCGGAGTCGTTGATCGCCGCCACGAGCACCTCTGGCGACGACACCCGCGCGTCGTAGGCGACGGTGGCGGAGTGCATCATGAGGTTGACCGAGGCCTCGGTGACGCCTGGAACAGATCGCAGGGCGCGCTGCACGTGCGCCTGGCACGCGGCGCACGTCATCCCTTCGACCGGCAGCGTGACCTGGACGGGGAGCGAAGCGGCCGCCTCGGAAGGAGCGGGCATACCTCCCAAGTTACAGGTTCAAAGTGCAAAGTCCAAACGTTGAACCTTGACACTTGGACCTTGAACAGTGACGCTCGCTCTACCCGGCGTCTTGCAGCGTGATCCTGGCGTCGGCTGCGGCGGTGGGGGAGCCAGGCGGTCCCGCAAAGAGCGGGTTCACGTCGAGCTCGGCAATCGCCGGGCAGACGGCCATCAGCCGGTCCAACCGCAAGATGACCTGTTCGAGTGCGGCGAGGTCGGCCGGCGGGCGTCCCCGGGCGCCGTCGAGGAGCGGAAATCCTTTCACCGCCCGGATCATCTCGCGCGCGTCGAGGTCCGACAGCGGATGGACGCGGAACGCGACATCCTTCAAGACCTCCACGAAAATGCCCCCCAGTCCGAACATCAGCAGCGGCCCGAACTTGGGATCCCTTGTCGCCCCGAGTATTACCTCTGTACCGTGCAGCGCCTGCTGTTGCAGCACCAGCGTGGTTCGCGGATCGCGCGTGGCCGCCGCCTGGGTCATCGCGACGTAGGCCGTCCCGGCAGCCTCGGCTGAGGTCAGGCCGACCCGGACACCGCCCACCTCCGACTTGTGGACGATCAGCGATGAGCTCACCTTGGCCACGATCGGGCTGCCGAGTTCGGCAGCAGCGGCGACGGCCTCGTCGCGGCTCCGAACTTCACGCCAGGGCAACACCGGGATGCCGGCGTGCTCGAGGACGCGCTGAGCCTCGGCGAGCGTCAACTGGCATCGACCCTCCGCCCGTGCGCCGGAGATGATGGCGTCGATGGCGGAGGAGGAGATGTCGCTGAAGGCACGCCGCCGTCCGGTCGGGCGTGCGAGCCAGTGGCCGTGCCGCACCAGGGCCGCCAGGGCCCGGGCCGCGTCTTCGGGAAAGGTATACACGGCCAATCCGGCGCCGCGCATCAAGTCGATGGCTTCACGGGAACGGACGTTGCCCATGAAGCAGACGAGGATGGGCTTCTGGCAGCCGGAGGCGCCCCGGACGATGCCCTGCGCCACGGACGGCCCGTCGATCATCTCGAGGGAGGTGAAGATGACGACGAGGGCGTCGACGCCCGGATCCTCGGCCACCGCACGGATCGACGCTTCGTACTGGGGGGCCTCGGCCGTGGCAATCATGTCGACCGGGTTGGTGACGCTGGCCTCGGGCGCGACCGCGGCGCGAATCAGCCCCTGTGTCTCGGGCGAGAGCGTGGGAATCTGGAGACCGAGCTCGATACACGCATCAGTGGCGAGAATCGCGGGCCCGCCGGAGTTCGTGACGATGCCGACGCGGGTGCCCGCCGGGACGGGCTGGCTGGCGAACGCCGTGGCGAAGACGAACAGCTCCTCGATGCTGGTCGCCCGGATGACGCCGCTCTGGGCGAACAGCGACTCCACGGCGTTGTCCGCCCCCGCCAGCGAGCCCGTGTGCGACGCGGCGGCACGGGCCCCGGCCGCCGTGCGGCCCGACTTGACGGCGATGATCGGCTTCTTTTTCGACACCCGCTGGCAGATTTCGAGGAAGCGCTGCGGGTTGCCGAAGCTCTCCAGGTACATGAGGATCACGCGCGTCTGCGGATCCGCCTCCCAGTACTCGAGCAGGTCGTTGCCCGACACATCGGCCTTGTTTCCGAGGGACACGAACATCGACAGCCCGAGCCCGCGCTCGCGCAGCAGGGCCAGAATGGCTTCGCCGAGCGCGCCGGACTGCGACGAGAAGGCGACGCTACCCGGTATCGGCTCGTTGTCCGAGAACGACGCCTGAAGGCGGACCGCCGGGTCCATGTTGATGACGCCCATGCAGTTGGGACCGACCAGGCGGATGTCGTACTGCTTGATGATGCGCACCACCTCGCGCTCGAGCGCGAGCCCGGCCGCGCCGGTCTCCTTGAAGCCGGCCGTGATCATGACGACGGCGCCGATGCGCTTGCGGCCGCACGACTCGAGCGCCGCGAGGGCGTGCGGTTTCGGCACGGCGATGACCGCCAGATCGACGGCATCGGGAATGTCTTCGACGCTCGCGTAGCACTTGAGGCTGTGGACGACCGCCGCGTTGGGATTGACGGGGAACACCTGCCCCTGGAACTCGAAGGTGAGCAGGTTGTGGAGGATGGCGCCGCCGACGCTGCGCCGGTCCCGTGAGGCGCCGATCACGGCCACGGCACGCGGCCGGAACAGGACGTCCAGCGAGGACATCAATGCACGCTGCAGGAGCCGGGGCCGTCGGGATGACCGCAGCTGCCGCAGGGGCCCACCGCCGGCGACGAGGCCTGCGCGCGGGACGGGGCGCTCACGGCAAACACCGACAGGCGCTTTTCCAGGTCGTGACTGTGGCACTCAGGGCACGCGAGCTCGGTCGATTCACGCACCAGCAGCTCGAACTCCCGATGACACGCCCGGCACTCGTACTCGAACAGAGGCATGGGGAAAGCATAGCAGTTTGACAGAATCTGTTGGTCTCTTGATGTCTCGATCTGGTGATCGAATCTGGAGATCAGGTGATCGGACGGTCTATCAGGTGATCTATCTGGTGATGGCTGCTAGATACTTCGCCAGATAGATCCCCCGATCAAGAGATCGTTCGATCGATCGCCACATCACCAGCTCAAGAGATCACCAGATTCTTCCCTGTCCAGTACAATCTATCTGTGCGTTCCATCATCGCCGCCGTCATGCCCGCGCCCTTCAGTTCGATCGAGCTCCGCGAGTTCAAGGAGCCCGAGCTCGAGCCTGGCGGCATCCTGCTGAAGACGATCTTCTCGGAGGTGTGTGGCACCGACGTGCATCTCTGGCACGGCCGCTTGAGCGGCGTGCCGTACCCGATCATCCCGGGGCACGTGTCGGTCGGCACCATCGCGAAGATGCGCGGGACGATTACGCTGGCCGACGGTCACCCGGCGCGCGAGGGCGATTCGCTGGTGTTCTTCGACGTGCACCGTACCTGCGGGCGCTGCTATGCCTGCGCGAGCGGCACGCCGACGAAATGCGCGGAGCGCAAGGTCTACGGGATCACCGATGCCGCCGCCGATGGCCTCTTCGGCGGCTGGAGCGAAGCCATCTACCTCGAGCCCGGCGTCGTTGCGGCGCGGCTGCCCGATCGCGTGACCGCCGAGGACTACATCGGTGCGGGCTGCGGATTGATCACCGCCGTGCACGCCGTCGATCGAGCTGCGCTCAGGCTCGGCGACCGCGTCCTGGTGCAGGGCACCGGCGCCGTGGGCCTCAGCATCGTCGCCCTGGCCCGGCTGTCGGGCGCGGCCACCGTCATCGCGGCCGGCGCACCGTCCGACCGCCTGGAGCTGGCCCGGCAGATGGGCGCCGACCTGACGCTCGACATCACCAAGACGAGCGGCGAGGAGCGCCGGGCCCTCGTCGCCGGGCTCACCGGGGGCCGTGGTCCCGACGTGGTCGTCGAGGCCTCTGGATCCGCTCGAGCCGTAGAGGAGGGTCTGGACCTGGTCCGGGAAGGCGGGCGCTACGTCATCGCCGGCCACTACACGGACGCGGGCCCAAGCACGATCAACGCGCACGAGCACATCAACCGCAAGCACCTCGAGATCCGCGGGTGCTGGGGCAGCGAGGCGGGCCACTTCATGCGCGCCCTCACCATCCTGGACCAGCACGCGAGTCACCTTCCGTGGCGGGCGATCGGTGCTCGAGTCTATTCGCTCAACCGTCTCAACGAGGCGTTGGCCGACGCCGAGACCATGCGCCTGCCGAAGGCGGTGGTCGACCCGCAGCTGCGGGCCTGACCGCACCCGAGCGGTATACTGTAAGGATGTCTACCCGCACGACCGAGTCACAGGGCGTGGCCAACGCCCTCCGCCGCAACGTCGCGATCATCGCCCACGTGGACCACGGCAAGACCACGCTGGTCGACGCGATGTTCCGGCAGGCCGGCGTCTACCGATCCAACGAGCGGGTCGCCGAGCGGGCCATGGACAGCAACGAGCTGGAGCGCGAGCGCGGCATCACCATCCTGGCCAAGAACACCGCTGTTCACTACGGCGACGTGCTGATCAACATCGTGGATACGCCGGGGCATGCGGACTTCGGCGGAGAGGTCGAACGCGTACTGTCGATGGTGGACGGCGTGGTGCTGCTCGTGGACGCGGCCGAGGGCCCGTTGCCGCAGACCCGCTTCGTACTGCGCAAGGCGTTCGAGAGCGGACTGCCGCCGGTCGTGGTGATCAACAAGATCGATCGCGCCGACGCGCGCGCGCAGGAAGTGCTGAACGAGGTCTACGACCTGTTCATCGATCTCGACGCCACCGAGGACCAAATCGAGTTTCCCGTCCTCTACACGAGCGGGCGCGCGGGGACGGCCACTACCGACCTCGCCGTGCCGGGGGAGAGCCTGCGGCCCCTGTTCGATGCGATCGTGGCCAAGGTGCCGCCGCCGATCGGCGATCCGCAGGCCCCGCTGCAGATGCTGGTCGCCAACCTCGACTCGAGCGACTACCTCGGGCGGATCGCCATCGGGCGTATCTTCAACGGACGCGTCGCGCTCAATTCCCCGGTCGTCGTGCTCAAGCTCGATGGATCCGTGCAGCCGCTGCGTGTGACCAAGCTGTTCGCCTTCGAAGGGCTGAAGCGGGTCGAGATTGCCGAGGCGGCGGCGGGGGACATCATCTGCCTCGCCGGCATCGAGGACATCAACATCGGCGAGACGATCGCCGACCCCGAGCACCCCAATCCGCTGCCGCCGATTGCCGTCGACGAGCCGACCGTGTCGATGGTGTTCGGCATCAACACCTCGCCGATGGCCGGCCGGGACGGGCAGTACGTCACGTCGCGGCACCTGCGCGAGCGGCTCGATCGCGAGCTCCTCGGCAACGTGTCGCTGCAGGTCGAGAGCACCGACACCCCCGAGCAGTTCAAGGTCCTCGGCCGAGGCGAGCTGCAGCTGGCGATCCTGATTGAGATGATGCGGCGCGAGGGTTACGAGCTGCAGGTCTCCCGTCCCGAGATCGTCACCAAGGTGATCGACGGCCAGCGAATGGAGCCGGTCGAGGACCTGGTGATCGACGTGGCCGAGGAATTCCAGGGCACCGTGATCGCGAACTGTGGGGGGCGGCGCGGGACCATCACCAAGATGGTCAATCACGGATCCGGCCGGGCCCGGCTGGAGTTCCGCATCCCCGCGCGCGGGCTGATCGGGTTCCGGTCGCAGTTCCTGACCGAGACCAAGGGCACGGGCATCATGAACCACCTCTTCGCCGGCTGGGAGCCCTGGGCGGGCCCGATTCCGTCGCGAGGCACGGGCGTGATGGTGGCCGACCGGACCGGGGTGGCGACCGCCTACGCCATGTCGAACCTCCAGGAACGGGGCGTGATGCTCATCGAGCCGCAGACCACGGTCTACGAAGGCATGATCGTCGCCGAGCACGCCCGCCCCAACGATCTCGACGTCAACATCACCAAGGAGAAGAAGCAAACGAACATGCGCGCGTCCACCGCCGACGAGGCCATCCGCCTGGTGCCGCCGCGCCTCCTCGGGCTCGAGATTGCCATCGAGTTCATCAACGACGACGAGCTGGTGGAGGTGACGCCGCGGGCGATCCGGCTTCGGAAGAGGGTGCTGGCCCAGAACCTCCGGCCGAGGAAAGACGATGCCTGAAGGCGAGGGCGTCGGGTTCCCACTAGTAGACAAAAGCCATCCCAACCGCCGACTTCGTCCCTGTAAGTTGTTGATGCAATTAGGGATCAGAAAGTCACGAATCTTGCAGTGGGAGATCGCACCATGCGGCTCTCGCGGCTGGTGCTCCTCCTGTTCCTCGCCGCCCAGTTGTGGGACGGCATCTTTACGTGGGTCGCGGTCGACACCCACGGCCTGACCGCGGAAGGCAACACCATTCTCGCCGCGTGGATGATGGTGATCGGGCCGACGGCCACGCTTCTCGCGGCCAAGCTGGGCGCGGCCGCCGGCGGTGTCCTGCTCTACTCGCGCGGCGTGCATGGCATCCTGGCCGGCCTCACCGTGCTCTACGCTGTGGGGGCGATTGGTCCCTGGCTGATCCACTACAGCGTGCTCTGATCCTGCGGCGCCCGCGCCTTCACACAATTCGCATCGTTCCGCCTGCCAGTGCGATGGCCGCCGTGGCCGCGCGGGGTGGCGCGCGTCGAACAGCTGTAGTCTCGGGCAGAGGCCCCAATCCGTCCGCCGGCCGGTTCGTGTTTACACTGTCGCAAAGGGACACAATATGTAGTGACTCCGTCTCCGGAAACCGCTAGTA